>NZ_JAOCDM010000017.1 GCF_029840925.1 Pseudomonas sp. GD03858 | reverse complement strand
CATGAGGCTTGGTGGTCATAGCCCCTGCAACAGGTCGGACATATCGTCCGCGTGCTCTTCCTCCTGCGCCAGGATGTCCTCGAAGATGCGCCGGGTGGTCGGATCCTTGTCGCCGATGTACTGGATGATCTCGCGGTAGCTGTCGATGGCGATGCGCTCGGCCACTAGGTCCTCCAGCACCATCTCCTTCAACGAACTGCCCGCCACGTACTGGGCGTGGGAATTTTTTGTCAGGTTGTCCGGGTCGAAATCGGGCTCGCCGCCCAGCTGCACGATGCGCTCGGCCAGCCTGTCGGCATGCTCGGCTTCCTGGGTGGCGTGCTCGAGGAACTCGGCGGCGGCGACGCTGGCCTTGATGCCGCTGGCCATGAAGTAGTGACGCTTGTAGCGCAGGACGCAGACCAGCTCGGTGGCCAGCGACTCGTTGAGCAGGCGCAGGATTTTCTCGCGGTCGGCCTGGTAGCCCTCGGTCACCGCGCCTTGCTCGACATGCTGGCGGGCACGTTCGCGCAGGGTCTGCACATCGGTCAGTTCAACGCTCATGTTCATCTCCGTAACGGTCAGGGTGGTCATGCGCCGGGTACGGCATCACTGTCTTCCTGGCGCTGCTTGCAGGTCTTGAAGCCCTTGGCGTCGACGTGGCCGGTGGCGTCGAAGCGCACGTAGTAGGGCTGCTGGTGGCCATCGCGGTTGAGGATGTAGTCGTTGCAGGTGCCGCCGTGGGGCAGGTCGATGGCATTCGATGGGCGACCGCCGATGGCGATGACCTTCTGCATGGTCATGCCATGCTCCACCTGCTTGACCAGCGGCTCGTCGCGGTAGGTGACGTAGTCCACCGGGTTTTCCGGGCGACTGCCGCAGGCTGCGAGGGTGGCGGTTGCCAGAAGGATGGCCAGGGTTCGCTTGTACATGGTCCCGCTCCTTGCTCAGGGTCTGTTCTGCTTGGAACCGCAGCGCGCGCCGGGAGTTCGATTGCGCTTGTCTTCGTTCGCGCTGTAGGGTGGACCGGTCTGTTCATGGATGAGGGCAAGGGTGATGAGTCAGGAGCTGGCCACGCACTATCCACTGGTGCTGGTGCCGGGCATGCTCGGGTTCGTGCGGGCGCTGGTGTATCCCTACTGGTTCGGCATCGTTCCGGCATTGCGCCGGGGCGGCGCGCAGGTGTTCCCGGTGCAGGTGTCGCCGCTGCATTCCAGCGAGGTGCGGGGCGAGCAGTTGCTGGGCATCATCGAGGACATCTGCCAGCGCACAGGGGCCGACAAGGTCAACCTGATCGGCCATAGCCAGGGCGCCCTCAGTGCCCGCTATGCGGCGGCGAAGCGGCCTGATCGGGTGGCTTCGGTGACGTCGGTGGCCGGCCCCAATCATGGTTCGGAACTGGCTGACCATCTCGAACGCACGGCACCGGGCGACTCAGCCCGGGGGCGGATTCTCAAGGCCGTACTGTATGGCTTCGCGGTATTGCTGGGTTGGCTGGAGACCGGCTGGCGCCGGGATCCTCTGCCGATCGATGTGCACGCCTCGCACCAGTCGCTGACCAGCGCCGGGGTAGCGCTGTTCAACCAGGCTTATCCACAGGGGCTGCCCGAGGTCTGGGGTGGCGAGGGGGCGGCGCAAGTGAACGGGGTGCGCTACTACTCCTGGTCCGGCACCTTGCAGCCGGGGCGTACCGACCAGGGCCTGAACCGTTTTGACGGCAGCAACCGATTTTGCCGGCTGTTCGCCCGTAGTTTCGTCAGGGAGAAGGGGCAATGCGACGGCATGGTCGGGCGGTTCAGTTCGCACCTTGGGCAGGTGATCGGTGATGACTATCCGCTCGATCACCTGGATATCGTCAACCAGTCGCTGGGCGCGGTAGGCAAGGGGGCCGAGCCGGTGCGGCTGTTTACCGAGCATGCCGCACGGCTCAAGGCTGCGGGGTTGTGAGAAGCCCGGGGCTGCTTCGCAGCCCTTTCGCGACACAAGGCCGCTCCTACAGGGGATGGCGTTCGTCTGTAGGAGCGGCCTTGCGTCGCGAAAGGAGCGCGCAGCGCTCCCCGAGTGCTAACGCCGTACCGGAGTGGTCCAACGCTCGGCCAGCAGCACGCCAACCAGTGTCAGCACACCGCCGACCAGGTGATAACTGGCCAGTTGCTCATCCAGCACCACCGCAGCAATCACCGCCGTGACCACCGGCAGCAGGTTGAAGAACAGCGTGGTCCGGCTAGGCCCCAGGCGATGCACCGCCTGCATCCACACCCGCGGCGCGACCATCGAGGCCAGCAGGCCGGCATACAGCACCAGGCCGATGTTGTGACCGTTCAGGCCGGTCTTGGGCGACAGCAGGAACAGCGGCAGCAACACCAGGATCGCCACCAGCACCTGCAGGTACAGCAGCTGCAGCGGTGGCAGGCGCAGCTGCCATTTTTTCAGCAGGAAGCTGTACAGCGCATAGGCGAGCGTGGCCACCAGCATCATCAGGTCGCCACTGTTCAGTCCCTGGTGCAGCAGCACGCCGGGTTGCCCGGCCGAGACCACCTCCAGCACGCCGAAGAACGACACCAGCGCGCCCAGCAGCGCGCCATAGCTCAGGCGCTGGCCGAGCCAGGCGATGGACAGGGCCAGCGACATCAGCGGCATCAGCGAGAGGATGATGCCCATGTTGGTGGCGCTGGTGATGGCCGCGGCGAAGTACGCCAGGCTTTGGTAGATGGCCATGCCCAGCACGCCCAGCACGAAGATCTTGCCCAGGTGCGGGCGGATGGCCGCGCGGTTGCGCCAGACCTGCGGCAGCAGGAAGGGGGTGAACAGCAGGCCGGCCAGCAGCCAGCGGTAGAAGCCGATCTCGGCGGGGAAGATGGCCCCGGCGGACATCTTGGTGACCACGGTGTTGCCGGCCCAGATGAGGATGGCGATAAGGGGGAAGAGGTAGTTCATGAGGTATCTCGGATAACAGTGAAACGCTGTGGGAGCGGGCTTGCCCCGCGATGGCGTCAGTCGGGCCGACATCGTTGCCTGGTCGGTCGCCATCGCGGGGCAAGCCCGCTCCCACAGGGAGGGTGTGATGCCTGCCATTATCGCTTGTCTGTTAAAATGCCTATACTCCCATCCAGACAACCCGTCCCGTGAAGCAGACAGCATGGCCCGCAAATACCTCGACATCCCCCAATTCGACCAACTCCCCGCGCCGGTCTACTTCCGCTACGACGAATTCGGCGCCGATACCCACAGCCCGCCGCACCGCCACCCCTGGGGCCAACTCAACTACGCCTCCCATGGCCTGATGCACCTGGACGTCGAGGGCCAGCGCTTCATCTCGCCGCCGCACTACGCCGTCTGGGTGCCGCCGGACACCGAGCACGGCTGCTACAACCCCCAGGCCATCATCTACCGTTCGGTCTACCTGGAGCGCGGCCTGTGCGCCGAACTGCCCGCGCAGCCCTGCAGCCTGGTGATCAGCGACATCCTCAAGGCGATCCTCGGCGACTTCGCCCGCCGTGACCTGCACATCGCCCAGGACGAGCGCGACCAGCGCCTGGTCCAAGTACTGGTCGACCAGCTGCACCTGGCGCCGGCCCAGACCTGCTACCTGCCGTTCGCTCGTAGCGACGGCCTGCGCCAGGTGCTCGAGGCCCTGCACGCCGAGCCGGGCGACAACCAGCCGCTCGCCCATTGGGCGGCGCAGGTGCATGTCAGCGAGCGCACCCTGGCCCGGCAGTTCCTGCGCGAGCTGGGCATGAGCTTCGGCGAATGGCGCCTGCGCCTGCGTTTTCTGCGGGCGATCGAGGCGCTCGAAGCAGGCTCGTCGATCCAGGCGATTGCCTTCGATCTCGGCTACAGCAGCGCGTCGGCCTTCATCGCCATGTTCCAGCGCCAGGCCCAGTGCACGCCGGAACAGTACCGGCGGCGGGCGCGCACGGAGATGTAAGAAAACTTGTCTACACTCTGCACGACGAGCGCGCATCCGGCGCGCGGACAAGGAGACCACTCCATGAAGCTGCTGCACGTACCCCTGCTGGTGTTGGGCATGTTGATCGCAGGGCAAGGATTCGCCGCCACCGCGCAACAGGAAAAGATGAAGACCTGCAACGCCGACGCCACTGCCAAGGCGCTCAAGGGCGATGAGCGCAAGGCGTTCATGAGCACCTGCCTGAAGAAGGACGTGCCGCAGACCCAGCAGGAGAAGATGAAGACCTGCAACGCCGACGCCACCACCAAGGCGCTCAAGGGTGACGAACGCAAGAGCTTCATGAGCGACTGCCTGAAGAAGAAATGACCTGTGCCTATGCCTCTGTCGTGAACGCTGGCAGACTGCGGGACTTTCCGCTGTCTGCCGTTGAGGCTGTATGACTTTCACTCCCCGCCAGGTCACCCTGGCCAGCTGGATCATCGTCATGGCGGGCCTGTTGCTGGCGCTGCCGTTGAAGCTGCTGCCGAGCCTGCTGGCCGGCCTGCTGGTCTACGAATTGGTCAACATGCTCACCCCCAGGTTGCAGCCGCTGATCGCCGGGCAGCGCGCGCGCTGGCTGGCGGTGGCGCTGCTCGGCACGCTGGTGGTGAGCACGCTGACGTTGCTGATCGCTGGTGCCTTCAGCTTCCTGTTGCACGAGGCCGAGAACCCCGGCGCCTCGCTGGACAAGTTCATGGGCCTGGTCGAGCGCGCCCGTGGTCAGCTGCCGCCGTTCATCGAAGGCTACCTGCCGGCCAGCGCGGCGGAGTTCAAGGTGGCCATCGGCGACTGGATCAAGAGCCACCTGAGCGACCTGCAACTGGTGGGCAAGGGCATGGCGCACATGTTCGTGACCCTGCTGATCGGCATGATCCTCGGTGCCATCGTCGCCCTGCAGCGTCTGCCCGACCTGTCCCGGCGCAAGCCCCTGGCGGCGGCGCTGTTCGAGCGCCTGAGCCTGCTGGTGCAGGCGTTTCGCAACATCGTTTTCGCGCAGATCAAGATCTCCCTGCTCAACACGGTGTTCACTGGGATCTTCCTGGCGGTGGTGCTGCCGCTGTTCGGCGTGCACCTGCCGCTGACCAAGACGCTGATCGTGCTGACCTTCCTGCTTGGGCTGCTGCCGGTGATCGGCAACCTGATGTCCAACACCCTGATCACCATCGTCGGCTTGTCGCTGTCGATCTGGGTGGCGGCGGCGGCGCTGGGGTACCTGATCGTGATCCACAAGGTCGAGTATTTCCTCAACGCGCGGATCGTTGGTGGGCAGATCAGTGCCAAGGCCTGGGAGCTGTTGCTGGCGATGCTGGTGTTCGAGGCGGCGTTCGGGCTGCCGGGGGTGGTGGCGGGGCCGATCTATTACGCCTACCTGAAGAGTGAGTTGAAGCGGGCGGAGTTGGTTTGAGTGGCAAGCTGCAAGCTGCAAGCTGCAAGCTGCAAGCTGCAAGGAAAAGCGGATCCTAGGCAACCCTCAGATCGCTTGTAGCTTGTAGCTTGTAGCTTGTAGCTGCTCTTCAGCCGTAACGCTTGCGCGCCTCGATCGCCAGCCCGCTGCCGATGCTGCCGAAGATGTTGCCTTCCACATGCCGCGCATTGGGCAGCATCGCCGCCACGCTGTTGCGCAGCGCCGGGATGCCGCTGGAACCGCCGGTGAAGAACACTGTGTCCACCTGCCCCTCGCTCACGCCCGCCTTGGCCAGCAACTCGCTCACGCTGCCACGCACCCGCTCCAGCAGCCCATCGATGGCCTCCTCGAACAGCGCCCGGGTCAGCTCCGCCGACAGCTCCGGCTCGATACGGCCAAAGTCGATGCTACGGCTGTCGCGCTCGGTCAGCTCGATTTTGCTGGCCTCCACCTCCATCGCCAGCCAGTGCCCGGCGCGCTGCTCGATCAGCTTGAACAGTCGGTCGATGCCCAGCGTGTCCTCGATGTCGTAGCGCATGCTGCCCAGGGCCAGCTGCGACTTCTGCGCGTACAGCGCGTTGATGGTGTGCCAGGTGGCCAGGTTGAGGTGGTAGCTGGTGGGCATCAGCGCGCCGCTCTTCATCCGGCTGCCGTAGCCGAACAGCGGCATCACGCCCTGCAGGCTCAGCTGCTTGTCGAAGTCGGTACCGCCGATGTGCACGCCGCCGGTGGCAAGGATGTCGTCCTGGCGCTCGGCCACCAGGTGGCGCTCCGGCGACAGGCGGATCAGGGTAAAGTCCGAGGTACCACCGCCGATATCGACGATCAGTACCAGCTCTTCACGGCTGATGCCCGACTCGTAGTCGAACGCAGCGGCGATCGGTTCGTACTGGAACGACACGTCCTTGAAGCCGATCTTGCGCGCAACCTCCGCCAGGGTGTCCTCGGCCTCCTGGTCGGCGGCCGGATCTTCGTCGACGAAGAACACCGGGCGGCCCAGCACCACCTGGTCGAACTCACGGCCCGCGTCGGCCTCGGCACGCTTCTTCAGCTCGCCGATGAACATGCCCAGCAGGTCCTTGAACGGCAGGGCGCTGCCCAGCACGCTGGTGTCGTGCTTGATCAGCTTGGAGCCCAGCAGGCTCTTGAGCGAGCGCATCAGGCGGCCTTCGTAGCCCTCCAGGTACTCGTGCAGGGCCAGGCGGCCATACACCGGGCGACGCTCCTCGATGTTGAAGAAGACCACCGACGGCAGGGTGATCTTGCCGTCTTCCAGGGCGATCAGCGATTCGACGCCCGGGCGGTGCCAGCCGACCGTGGAGTTGGAGGTGCCGAAGTCGATGCCGAGGGCGCGGGCCGGGGATACGTCAGACATGGGGGAGTGCTTCCGGAGGCAAAACGGCCGCGCAGTTTATGCCAGTCTGCGGCTAAATCAAGACCGGTCGTCTGCGATAGCGCATCCCCGGATGAACCTTGAAAGGCTATGCTTGACCCCAATCTTCAGTAGCAATACGTACATTCACATCGGTGACCCCCAGATGGACTTCAAAGACTACTACAAGATACTCGGCGTCGAGGCGAGCGCGGACGAGAAGGCGATCAAGGCCGCGTACCGCAAGCTCGCGCGCAAGTATCACCCCGACGTCAGCAAGGAGCGCGACGCCGAGGACAAATTCAAGGAGGCCAACGAGGCCTACGAAGTGCTGGGCGACAAGGAAAAACGCGCCGAGTACGACGAGATCCGCAAGTACGGTGGCCAGCATGGCCGGCCCTTCCAGGCGCCGCCTGGCTGGGAGTCCCGCGGCGGTGGCGGCGGTGGCTTCGAGGGCGGCGACTTTTCCGATTTCTTCAGCTCGATCTTCGGCGCCCGGGGCGGCAATCCCTTCGGTGGCGGTGGCCGGCAACAACACAGCGCTGGCAGGCGAGGGCAGGACGTGGAACTGGAACTGGCGGTCTTCCTCGAGGAAACCCTCAACAAGGAATCCAAGCAGATCAGCTTCCAGGTGCCGCAGACCAACGGTGCCGGGCAGCGCACCGGGTTTACCACCAAGACTCTGAACGTGAAGATCCCCGCCGGGGTGACCGACGGCGAGCGCATTCGCCTCAAGGGCCAGGGCGCGCCGGGCGTGGGCGGTGGCGCCAATGGCGACCTGTTCCTGACCATCCGCATGGCACCGCACCCGCTGTTCGATGTCGAAGGCCATGACCTGATCATCACCGTGCCCCTGGCACCGTGGGAAGCGGCGCTCGGCGCCAAGGTGGCCGTGCCGACCCTGACCGGCAAGATCAACCTGACCATCCGCCCCGACAGCCAGAGCGGCCAGCGCCTGCGGGTCAAGGGCATGGGCCTGTTGAACAAGCAGGGCGAGCGCGGCGACCTGTACGCCCAGCTCAAGGTGGTGATGCCTGCCCAATCCGACGACGCAGCTCGCGCATTGTGGACCCAGCTCTCCGAGAAAGCCGCGTTCAACCCGAGGACTCAATGGAGTAAGTGATCATGAGCAGCACCCTGATCGTTCAACTGGACATGCGTACCCTGTGCCAAGAGGCTGATGTGTCGGCCGACTGGGTGATCGAGATCGTCGAACACGGCATTGTCGAACCGTCGGGGCGAACGCCCGAGGAGTGGGTGTTCGACGACCGCGCGCCGGTGACGTTGAAGCGCGCGGTGAAGCTGCATCAGGAGCTGGAACTGGAGTGGGAAGGGGTGGCGCTGGCGTTGGAACTGTTGGAAGAGGTGCAGCAGCTGCGCAGTGAGAACAGCATGTTGAAGCAGCGGTTGGGCAGGTTTACCCAGATGTGATGGGTATGACCTGTGAAATCCTGGGGCTGCTGCGCAGCCCTATCGCGACACAAGGCCGCTCCTACAGGAGATCGCGGTCGCCTGTAGGAGCGGCCTTGTGTCGCGATAGGGGCGCAAAGCGCCCCCAAGTTCACGAGACTTTCGCGATGACTTTGAAGTACAGCACTGTTGCCCGGTACACGCCTTCAGGCCCGCAGGCATAATCCGGAATCTCCCCCGCCTTGTTGTACCCCTGCGCCCGATAGAACGCCTCCGCCCCGGACCCCGCCTCGGTATCGAGAAAAAGCATCCCCCGCCCGATCCGCCGCGCCTCGGCCTCCAGCGCGTTCATCAACTGCTGCCCCAGCCCACGCCGCCGAGCATCGCTGTGCACCAGCAGCTTCTGCACCTCGGCCCGGTTCAAACCATTGGGTTTCAGGCACAAGCCCAGTTGCACGCTACCCAGCACCTCCTGCCCCTGGGCAATGACCCAGAGCAGTTGCTCGCCACCGGCCAGCTTTGCCTTCAGATCATCAAAGTAGGCCTTGGCCTGCTGCTCGTCGATATCGGCCAGAAACCCCACCGACGCGCCCTGGCGCACCGCATCGAGCAAAAGGGCCACCAGCCCGTCGCGGTAGTACGCCAGGCCTTCGTGGGTGACGCGGTGCAACTGGGCGGTGTTCATGGGCTTCAGGTCCTTGAAGGGGGAAGGGTGTTGTCATCCAGGTAAAGCTGCATGAAGGTCAGGTCCAGCCAGCGCCCGAACTTCACCCCCACCTGCGGCATCTGCCCGGTGATGCTGAAACCCAGGCGTTCGTGCAGGCGAATCGACGCGGCATTGCCGCTCTCGATGGCGGCGACCATCACATGCTTGTCGCAAAGACGCGCCTGCTCGATCAGCGCGGCCATCAACACAGGGCCCAGGCCCTTGCCGCGCTGGTCGCCACGCACGTACACCGAATGCTCGACGGTATGTCGGAAACCTTCGAACGGCCGCCAGTCACCAAATGAGGCATAGCCCAGCACGCCGCTGTCGTCCACCGCCACCAGGATCGGATAGCCCTGCTGCGCGCGGGCCTCGAACCAGGCCAGGCGGTTGCCCAGGTCCACCGGGGTTTCGTTCCAGATCGCCGTGGTATTGGCCACGGCGTCGTTGTAGATGTCGAGGATGCCCGGCACGTCGTCGATCAGGGCGTCGCGGATCTGGTAACTCATGACAGCGTCTCGCAAGGGAAGTGGTTGCAGATTAAATGGTAACCAGGCCGCGCACACCTTCGGCCTGCATGTTTTCACCCCGGCCGCGCTGGACGATCTCGCCGCGGGCCATGACCAGGTACTGGTCGGCCAGCTCCTCGGCGAAGTCGTAGAACTGCTCCACCAGCAGGATGGCCATGTCGCCCCGGTCGGCCAGCTTGCGGATCACCGCGCCGATCTCCTTGATCACCGACGGCTGGATGCCTTCGGTGGGTTCGTCGAGGATCAGCAGGCGCGGGCGGCTGGCCAGGGCGCGGCCGATGGCCAGCTGTTGCTGCTGGCCACCGGAGAGGTCGCCGCCACGGCGTTGCTTCATCTGCTCCAGCACCGGGAACAGTTCGTAGATGAAGGCCGGCACTTCCCGTGCCTCGCGGGCGGGGAAGCGCGACAGGCCCATCAGCAGGTTTTCCTCGACGGTCAGGCGCGGGAAGATCTCGCGGCCCTGGGGCACGTAGGCGATGCCGGCGTGGACCCGTTGCTGGGGCTTGAGCGTGGTGATGGGCTTGCCTTCCCATTCCACGCGGCCCTCGCGGGCCGGCAGCAGGCCCATCAGGCAGCGCAGCAAGGTGGTCTTGCCCACGCCGTTGCGGCCCAGCAGGCAGGTGACCTCGCCGACCTTGGCCTCGAAGGACAGGCCGCGCAGGATGTGGCTGCCGCCGTAGTATTGGTGCAGGGTGTCGATTTTCAGCATGTTCTGCCCTTGAGTCGTTCAATTCGTGGGAGCGGGCTTGCCCCGCGATAGCGTCAGGCCAGGGAATGATGTTGGCCGGGCGGACGCAATCGCGGGGCAAGCCCGCTCCCACGTTGCCCGCATTGCCCTACCGCCCGAGGTACACCTCGACCACCCGCTCATCCTCCTGCACCTGCGCCAGCGATCCTTCCGCCAGCACACTCCCCTGGTGCAGCACCGTCACATGGTCGGCAATGCTGCCGACGAAGCCCATGTCATGCTCCACCACCATCAGCGAATGCCTGCCTGCCAAAGAGCGGAACAGCTCGGCGGTGAACTCGGTCTCGGCATCGGTCATCCCCGCCACCGGCTCGTCGAGCAGCAACAACCTCGGCTCCTGCACCAGCAACATGCCGATCTCCAGGAACTGCTTCTGCCCATGGGACAGCAACCCCGCCTGGCGCTGTGCCAGGGGCAGCAGGCGCAGGGTGGCCAGCACCTCCTCGATGCGCTGGCGCTGCTCGCCGGACAACCGCGCCACCAGGCTTGCCCACACCGACTTGTCGGCCTTGAG
Organism: Pseudomonas sp. GD03858; assembly: GCF_029840925.1. Classification (GTDB taxonomy): domain Bacteria; phylum Pseudomonadota; class Gammaproteobacteria; order Pseudomonadales; family Pseudomonadaceae; genus Aquipseudomonas. The sequence goes on along the minus strand of NZ_JAOCDM010000017.1, from coordinate 56,822 downwards.
CGCCAGCTCCAGGTTTTCGAACACCGTCAGCGCCTCGAACACCGTGGGCTTCTGGAACTTGCGGCCGATGCCGGCCTGAGCGATCTGGTACTCGCTCATGCGTGTCAGGTCGAGGGTGTCGCCGAAAAACGCGGTACCTGTATCGGGGCGGGTCTTGCCAGTGATCACGTCCATCATCGTGGTCTTGCCGGCGCCGTTGGGGCCGATGATGCAGCGCAACTCGCCGACGCCGATGTACAGGTTCAGGTCGTTGAGCGCCTTGAAGCCATCGAAGCTGACGCTGATGCCCTCCAGGCTCAGCACCGTGCCGTGGCGGGTGTCGAGCCCAGCCTCGCGGCGCCGACCGAGGCCGATGGCCTCGCGACCGCTGCCGATCTGGTCGAAGATCGGTTCCAGCATGAATTCCGGATGCACCGGGGGCACGCTTCTCATGGCTGGCTCCTTTTCTTCACAAGGCCGACCACGCCCTTGGGCAGGTACAGGGTGACGAGGATGAACAGCGCGCCGAGGAAGAACAGCCAGAACTCGGGGAACGCCACGGTGAACCAGCTCTTCATGCCATTGACGACGCCTGCGCCAAGCAGCGGCCCGATCAGCGTGCCGCGCCCGCCGAGCGCCACCCACACGGCGGCTTCGATGGAGTTGGTCGGCGACATCTCGCTGGGGTTGATGATGCCCACCTGCGGCACGTACAGCGCCCCGGCCAGGCCGCACAGCACGGCGCTGAGCACCCACACCAGCAGCTTGAAGCCGCGCGGGTCGTAGCCGCAGAACATCAGGCGATTCTCGGCGTCACGCACGGCAGTGAGCAGGCGCCCGAACTTGCTCTGGGTCAGGCGCCAGCACAGGAACAGGCTACCCAGCAGCAGGCCCACGGTGAGCAGGAACAGCACGGCCCGGGTGCCTTGGGAGGCGATGTCGAAGCCGAGGATGGTGCGAAAACTGGTGAAACCGTTGTTGCCGCCAAAGCCAGTCTCGTTGCGGAAGAACAGCAGCATGCCGGCGAAGGTCAGGGCCTGGGTCATGATCGAGAAGTACACACCCTTGATCCGCGAGCGGAAGGCGAAGAAGCCGAACACCAGGGCCAGCAGCCCCGGCGCCAGCACCACCAGGCACAGCGCCCAGGCGAAATGCTGGGTGCCGGCCCAGTACCAGGGCAGCTCGCTCCACGACAGGAAGGTCATGAACCCCGGCAGGCCGTCGCCCGCCGCCTGGCGCATCAGGTACATGCCCATGGCATAGCCGCCCAGGGCGAAGAACAGGCCGTGGCCCAAAGACAGTAACCCTGCGTAGCCCCACACCAGGTCCAGTGCCAGGGCGACGATGGCGTAGCAGAGGATCTTGCCGACCAGGGTCAGGGTATAGGCCGAGACCTGCAAGGCGTGCCCGTCGGGCAGCAGCGACAGCAGCGGCAGGGCCAGCAGCACCAGGACGACAACGGCGCCGACGGCCATTGAAACCCGGGTGCCGACCTTGCGCGAGGCAGTGACAATCAATGGCTGGTTCATCAGTCGATTACCCGTCCCTTGAGGGCGAACAGGCCTTGCGGGCGCTTCTGGATGAACAGAATGATCAGCGCAAGGATGAGGATCTTGCCCAGCACCGCACCGATCTGCGGCTCCAGCAGTTTGTTGGCGATACCTAGCCCGAACGCTGCCCACAGGCTGCCGGCCAACTGGCCGACGCCGCCGAGCACCACCACCAGGAACGAGTCGATGATGTAGCTCTGACCCAGGTCCGGCCCCACGTTGCCGACCTGGCTCAGGGCCACGCCGCCGAGCCCGGCGATACCGGAGCCGAGGCCGAAGGCGAGCATGTCGACGCGGCCGGTCGACACCCCGCAGCAGGCCGCCATGTTGCGGTTCTGGGTGACGGCGCGCACGTTCAGGCCCAGCCGGGTGCGGTTGAGTAGCAGCCAGGTGAGCAGCACCACCGCCAGGGCGAAGCCGATGATCACCAGGCGGTTGTATGGGAGCACCAGGTTGGGCAGTACCTGGATGCCACCGGACAGCCAGGCCGGGTTGCTCACCTCGACGTTCTGCGCGCCGAAGATCAGGCGCACGGCCTGGATCAGGATCAAGCTGATGCCCCAGGTAGCCAGCAGGGTTTCCAGTGGCCGGCCATACAAGTGGCGGATCACCGTGCGCTCCAGGGCCATGCCGACCCCGGCGCTGACGGCGAAGGCCACCGGCAGGGCGATCAACGGATAGAACTCGATGGCGCCGGGGGCATAACGTTGCAGCAGCACCTGGACCATATAGGTGCTGTAGGCGCCGAGCATCAGCATCTCGCCGTGGGCCATGTTGATCACCCCGAGCAGGCCGAAGGTGATTGCCAGGCCCAGCGCCGCCAGCAGCAGGATCGAGCCCAGTGACAGGCCGCTGAAGGCCTGGCCGAGCAGTTCGCCGACCAGCAGCTTGCGCTGTACCTGGGCCAGGCTGGTTTCAGCGGCGGTGCGCACGGCGGCGTCGGTTTCGGCGTCGGGTTGTAGTAGCGCTTCGAGGCGGGTGCGGGCCAGCGGGTCGCCGGTTTCGCCGAGCAGGCGCACGGCGGCCAGGCGTACCGCGGGCTCGCTGGCGCCCAGTTGCAGGTTGGCCAGGGCCAGGCCGAGGGCGGCGTGCACGGCGGCGTCGGGTTCGCTGGCGAAGCGGCGGTCGAGGAAGGCCATCTGCGCCGGTTGCGCGGTTTTTTGCAGTTGTTGGGCGGCGGCCAGGCGGATGCTGGCTTGGTCGCTGAACAGCTGATGGCTGGCCAGGGCGTTGTCGATCAGGCCGCGCAGGCGGTTGTTCAGGCGTAGCTTGCGTATATCGTTGTCGGCGATGCGGCCTTGGCGCAGGTTTTCCAGCAGCGGCAGGCGGGCGGCATCGGGTTGCGCGGCCCAGGTTTCGAGCATGTTGGCCTGTTCGGCGGGCTTGGCGGTAAGGAAGAATTCGCCCTCGCTGGCTTGGGTGGCCAGGGGTAGAAGCAACAATAGTGTGAGCAGGAGTCTGAGCATAAGGGCAGTCCTGGAAAATCGGCGGTGGATTCATCGCGGGGCAAGCCCGCTCCCACGCCGTACCCACATGGGTGAGGGGGCAGGCGTGGGAGCGGGCTTGCCCCGCGATGGCGTCAGTTGCCTTTCACCGCATAGTCAGGCCGCTTGTCATTCCCCGGAATGAACGGGCTCCAAGGCTGCGCCCGCAGCGGCTGTTCGGTCTGCCACACCACGCTGAACTGCCCGTCATCCTGGATTTCGCCGATCATCACCGGCTTGTGCAGGTGGTGGTTGCTCTTGTCCATGGTCAGGGTGAAGCCCGACGGCGCTTTGAAGCTTTGCCCGGCCAGCGCCTCGCGCACCTTGTCCACATCGGTGCTGCCGGCCTTCTGCGCCGCCTGCGCCCACATGTGGATACCGACGTAGGTGGCCTCCATCGGGTCGTTGGTCACCGCCTTGTCGGCCCCCGGCAGGTTCTTGGCCTTGGCGTAGGCCTTCCAGTCGGCGACGAACTTCTGGTTGACCGGGTTATCCACGGACTCGAAGTAGTTCCACGCGGCCAGGTGCCCCACCAACGGCTTGGTGTCGATGCCGCGCAGCTCCTCTTCTCCCACCGAGAACGCCACCACCGGCACGTCGGTGGCCTTCAGCCCCTGGTTGGCCAGCTCCTTGTAGAACGGCACGTTGGAGTCGCCGTTGACCGTGGAAATGACCGCCGTCTTGCCCCCGGCCGAGAACTTCTTGATGTTGGCGACGATGGTCTGGTAATCGCTGTGGCCGAACGGCGTGTACACCTCTTCGATGTCCTTGTCGGCCACGCCCTTGCTGTGCAGGAAGGCGCGCAGGATCTTGTTGGTGGTGCGCGGGTAGACGTAGTCGGTGCCCAGCAGGAAGAAGCGCTTGGCGCCGCCGCCGTCCTCGCTCATCAGGTACTCGACGGCCGGGATCGCCTGCTGGTTGGGCGCCGCGCCGGTGTAGAACACGTTCGGCGACATCTCTTCACCCTCGTACTGCACCGGGTAGAACAGCAGGCCGTTGAGCTCCTCGAACACCGGCAGCACCGACTTGCGCGACACCGAGGTCCAGCAGCCGAACACCACCGCGACCTTGTCCTGTGTCAGCAGCTGGCGGCTCTTCTCGGCGAACAGCGGCCAGTTGGACGCCGGGTCCACCACCACCGGCTCCAGCAGCTTGCCGTTGACCCCGCCCTTGGCGTTGATCTCGTCGATGGTCATCAGCGCCATGTCCTTGAGCGAGGTCTCGGAGATCGCCATGGTCCCGGACAGCGAATGCAGGATGCCGACCTTGATGGTCTCGGCGGCCTGGATGCTCCAGCTCAGGCCCATCGCGGCGATCGATGCGCTGAGGGTAAAGGCCTTGATCAGACTGCGTCGCTTCATGTGCTCACTCCGATGTGATGGTGGGTGTTGGCCTAGTTGGAGAGTGCAAAGGCTGTGCCGAGCGATGGAATGTGCGTGATAGAGCGGTTGTGCGACGAATCGGGGCGCGGGGTGGGGCCAGGATGGTGCTTGCAGGTTGGGCCTGCACAGGATTGGGGCCGGGGGCGATGAACACTTTTGACACATAAGCACTACTTGAGTACCGTGCCGCACCGCAGTAGTTTCTGCGGTTCGGGATTGGCGTCCCGCTGTCAGAACCGGGCACATCGCACCTGCGATAGCGTGTCCTGCATGGTTGCACCCGTTATGGGCGGAGCCGTGTGTGGGAGCCTTCGGGCTCACCGGACCTTCTGACCGGCAACGCCAACCCGCACGGCTCCGTCCACCCATATTGGCGTATGGGCACGGAGAGACACTTCAGAAGGCTGCAAGGAGTAGCACCATGCTCAAGAAGATCGTTCCAGATCCACCGTTCGCATTTGTTGATATCGCCACCTTTCATCGAGAGGTGCAGCCATGAGCCAGGAATCGCTGGTCAACCACAGTCCCCGCCAATCACGTCCCGTCACTGCTTGTTCCCACTTCGGCACCTGCAATCACGCCCATGATCCGATTCTCTCGGTACGTGCTGGCGTTGATAGCGAGGATGCGCTGGTGTGCGCCGTGGCGGCGTTGAAGGCGGCGTATGAAACCAATGCCGCAGCGCTGGAGAAGGCGGGGGAGCCGTTGCGCAGTTTGCTGACGGCGACCGAGAACTCGCTGGAGAAAGGCCTGGCGTTGGCCGAGGCGGTGCTCGAGGGATTGGAGCAGGCTTAGTGCCTGGCTGAACATCCTGGGGCTGCTGCGCAGCCCTTTCGCGACACAAGGCCGCTCCTACAGGGGAACGCAATCTCCTGTAGGAGCGGCCTTGTGTCGCGAAAGGGCCGCGCAGCGGCCCCATTGGCCAGATCAGTTGTTAGACGCTTCACGCACCGACGCACGCGGCTGACGCCTGCTGCGCACAAACTGATAGGTCACCGCCAGAATCACGAACCAGATCGGCGTCACCACCAGCGCCGAGCGCGTATCCGCCTCCAGGCTCAACAGCACCAGAATGCCGGCAAAGAACACCAGGCACACGTAGCACATGAAACGCCCGCCGGGCATCTTGTAGGTGGACTGCTCATGCAGCGCCGCGCGCTGTTTGCGGTAGCTCAGGTACGACAGCAGGATCAGCGTCCACACGAACATGAACAGCACCGCCGACACCGTCGTCACCAGGGTGAAAGCTTCGATCACATTGGGTACCAGGTAGATCAGCACCGCGCCCAGCAGCAGGCAGGTGCAGGAGAAGTACAGGCCGTTGGCCGGCACCGCGCGGCGCGAGAGTTTCTCGAACGCCTTGGGCGCATCGCCCTCCTGGGCCAGGCCGAACAGCATGCGGCTGGTGGAGAACACGCCGCTGTTGGCCGACGAGGCCGCCGAGGTGAGCACCACGAAGTTGATGATGCTCGCCGCCGCCGGCAGGCCGGCCAGCACGAACAGCTCGACGAACGGGCTCTTGCCCGGCACCACGTCGCGCCATGGCGTTACCGCCATGATCGCGATCAGCGCCAGCACGTAGAACACGATGATGCGGATCGGGATCGAGTTGATCGCCCGCGGCAGGGTGCGCTCGGGGTTCTTCGCCTCGGCGGCGGTGGTGCCCACCAGCTCGATGCCGACGAAGGCGAACACGGCGATCTGGAAACCGGCGAAGAAGCCCAGCATGCCGTTGGGGAACATGCCGCCGTCATTCCACAGGTTGGCCAGGGTGGCGGTGTGGCCTGCTGGCGACTGGAAGCCGGTAACGACCATGTACAAGCCGGTGGCGACCAGGCCCATGATGGCGATGATCTTGATCAGGGCGAACCAGAATTCCATCTCGCCGAACATTTTCACCGTCACCAGGTTCAGCGACAGCAGCAGGGCCACGCAGCTCAGCGCCGGTATCCACTGTGGCAGGTCCGGGAACCAGAATTGCGTGTAGGCGGCGATCGCCACCACGTCGGCGATGCCGGTGACCACCCAGCAGAACCAGTAGGTCCAGCCGGTGAAGTAGCCGGCCCAGGGGCCGAGCAGGTCGGCGGAGAAATCGATGAACGACTTGTAGTTGAGGTTCGACAGCAGCAGCTCGCCCATGGCGCGCATGACGAAGAACAGCATGAAGCCGATGATCATGTAGACGAAGATGATCGACGGGCCGGCCAGGCTGATGGTCTTGCCCGAGCCCATGAACAGGCCGGTGCCGATGGCGCCGCCGATGGCGATGAGCTGGATGTGGCGGTTGGTCAGGTTGCGTTGCAGGTGCTGCTCTTCGGAGGGTGTCTGGGAGGTCCGGGTCATAGGCTGCATTCCATTGAGGGTCAGTCTTTTTGTGAGCGAAAGCCGAGTAGGCTATCACGTCGCGTTCCGATCGCGGGTGCGGCAGATCGGCACGATCTTGGCGGTGCAGCGCGGTCGGGGACATGATCGCGGTCAATGGATGGATCACACATCCTGGGGCTGCTGCGCAGCCCTTTCGCGACACAAGGCCGCTCCTACAGGCGACCGCGTCCCCTGTAGGAGCGGCCTTGCCGAGGCGTCGGGCCGGTCGGAAAGGGGCGCAACGCGCCCCCGGCAATCTCAAATCTGGACCATGGCCCGGCGTCTCACCACCAGGCTATCCACCACCCACATCACCACCATCGAAACCCCCACCAGCGGGAAGGCGACGCCCAGCACCACCATCACCCCCACCGCCATCTTCCAGCGCGGCAGGTCATGACGCAGCGGCGGCACCCCCAGCCCACCGGCCGGCTTGCGCTTCCACCACATCACCAGCCCGCTCACCGAGCCCAGCAGGATCATCAGGCACACCAGCAGGATGACGATCTGGTTTAACGGCCCGAACATCTTGCCCTCATGTAGCATCACCCCCAGCTCCGTGGCACGCGCCACCGGGCTGTAGTCCTGCCAGCGCACATCGGCCAGCACCTTTGCGGTGTACTGGTCCACATGCAGGGTGGCGTCGTTGCGCGGATCGTCGGCGAATACCGCGATGGTGAACACGCCGTCGGCACTGGTCGGCAGGGTGATGCTGTAGCCCGGCTCGACCTCGCGCAGATCGGCGATGTTCTCGACCTGCTGCAGGCTGACCTGCGGCGCGGCGGGGGCGTGATCCATCATGTGATGCCCGGCATGCTCGGCATGGGCACCGGACACCGGCATCGGGGTGTTCTCCATGGCCCACGGCACGGTCTGGCGATGGGCGCTGTTGAGGTCGCGGGCTTCTTTATCGGACTTGGGCACGTCATTCCACATGGCCGCCGGAAAGCGGTTCCACAGGTCGGCATACTGCTTGCCCCACAGCCCGGTCCAGGTCATGCCGCTGATCAGCATCAACAGCAGCAATGCCGAACCCCAGAAGCCGGTGACGGCATGCAGGTCGCGCCACAGCACACGGCCGCGTGCGCTCAGGCGTGGCCACAGCACCCCGGCGCTGCTGCGCCCGCGTGGCCACCATAAATAGAGGCCGGACACGACCAGGACGATGCCCCAGCCGGCCGCCAGTTCCACCAGCCGGTCGCCGACCGTGCCGACCATCAGTTCGCCATGCAGGGCGCGGGCGATGGCCTGCAGGTTCTGCTTGCCGTCCTGTTCGCCCAGTACCTTGCCGCTGTACGGATCGACGAAGACGTTCAGCTCGCGACCGCCATCGTGCACCACGAACTGCGCGCTGCGCTCGGCGCCTACCGGTGGCAGGTACTGCCCCACCTGACCCTGTGGATAAGCCTGGCGCACGTTGGCCAGCAGCGTATCGGCGTCCTGTCGGTGATGGCCGGCCTCGACCACCATCAGCTCGCGATACATCAACGGATCGAGCTGCGGCTTGAACAGGTAGATGATCCCGGTGATCGCCAGCAGGATCATGAACGGCGCCACGAACAGCCCGGCATAGAAATGCCAGCGCCACGCAAGGTTGTAGAAGGAAACGTTTGGTTTGCTCATATGAGCCTCCCGTAGACCTTAAGTGGGCGCGGTCAGGCCCCGCGCCCGTTTGTTGTTGTCAGAAGCTGAAGTCGACCTTGGTCCAGAAGGTCCTGCCTGGCTCGTTCACCGGGTCCGTGGCGTTGGCCGGGTAGCCGAACCCGGCGTTCCCGGCCAGGTTCAGGTGCTCGGCGTAGGCCTTGTCGAACAGGTTGTCGACGCCCGCGCTGAGCTTGAGGTTGTTGTTGACCTTGTAGGCGCCGTTGAGCGAGAACACGCCGAAGCCTGAGCTGGTGTCATAGTCCTTGCCGACCACATTGCCTTGGTTCTGGGCGATGCGGTTCTGCTCGGCCACCAGGCGCCACAGGGCGCCGACGCTCCAGGTGTCGTGGCTGTAGGTCAGACCCAGGCGGCTTTCCAGCGGTGGCATCTGTGGCAGGGCCTTGCCGTCGCTGCTGTTCTTGCCCCAGGCGTAGGCCAGGGTGGCGTCGGCCTTCCAGTTTTCGGTCAGTTTGTAGGCCGCGCCCAGTTCGCCGCCCATGATGCGCGCATCGATGTTCTGCGCCTGGGAGGTGAGCGAACCCATCATGTTGCGCTGGTAGTCGAACAGGATGTAGTCGCGGACCTGACCGACGTAACCCGAGGCCCAGGCTTCCAGGCGTTCGTCGCGGTACTGGATGCCGAAGTCGAGCTGGGTGGTCTTCTCTGGCTTGATGCCGTCGAAGGCGTTGACCGAGCCGGCCGGGGCGCGCTTGGGCGAGAACAGCTCCCAGTAGTCGGGGAAGCGCTGGGTGTGGCCCAGGCCGATGTAGGTGGTGGCCGGGATCGCCGCCAGGTCGTGCTCGTAGCGCACGAAGCCGCTGGGCAGGGTGTCGGCGCGGGTATCGCCCTCAGTGGCGCTGCCCTTGCGGAAGTCGCGGGCCGAGGCACGGTCCAGGCGAGCGCCGGTGACCAGGCGGTCCTCGCCGGTCGCATACCAGGTGAGCTCGCCGAAGGCGCCGTAGTTGTGGAAGTCGGCGTCCTTGGTCCAAGGCTGGCCCTTGTGTGCGTTGACGCCCATGCCGCCGCGCTGGCGATGCTCGTTGGTCTGCGCGTCGATACCGCTGATCAACTGCACGTCGGCCCAGCGCCAGGTGGCCTTGATCCGCGCGCCCATGGTGCGGCGGTCGACGTTGCTGACCATGGGCATGCCCATCATGCCGGTGCCCGACGGTGTGCGCAGGGTATAGTTGTCCATTACATGGTCGGCGTAGTTGTAGTAGACCTGCGCCTCGACCTTGTCGAGCACCTCGCCGAGGTTGGACTTCTCGAAACGCAGCCCCAGGCTTTCGCGCTTGAACTGCGAGCCGTCCATGCCGCGCCCGGCGGAGCGGGCTTCGCCATCGCCCTTGCCGGCGGTCAGTTCCAGCAGGGTGTCGGCGTCCGGGGTCCAGCCGAGGCTGACGTCGCCGTTCCACTTGTCCCAGCGCGAAGGCACGGTGTCGCCGTTGCCGTCCTCGAAGTCGTCCGAGTGCGACTGGTTGCCGATGAAGCGCACGTAGCCGAGCTGGTTGCCGGCCGCGGCGTCGAGCACCTTGTCGAAGCGGCCGTTGGAGCCGGCCAGCACGCTGCCGTTGACCCGGCTGCCCAGCTCGCCGAACTTCTCCGGTTCACGCTCGAACAGGATGGTGCCAGCGGAGCCGCCCGGGCCCCAGATCACGCTCTGCGGGCCTTTGATCACCGTGAGGCGGTCGTAGGTCTCCGGCGAGATATACGAGGTCGGGGCGTCCATGCGGCCAGGGCAGGCACCGAGCATCATGCCGCCATTGGTGAGGATGTTCAGGCGCGAGCCGAACATGCCGCGCAGCACCGGGTCGCCATTGGTGCCGCCGGCACGGATCACCGAGAAGCCGGGAATGGTCTTGAGGTAGTCGCCGCCGTCGCTGGCCGGTACGGGCTGGCGCGGGTCCTTGGGGTTGGTGACCACGGTCAGCGGCGAGCTGGGGGCGATGGCGGTGATCACCGTCGGGCTCAGCTCGGCCGGGTCGTGCACATGGCCTTCATGGCCGGTTTCGGCGGCAAGGGCCAGTGGCGCGAGCAGCGAGCCGCAGAGCACGGCGACGGTGCCGCGCAGGGAAAGGGCAAAAACAGGGGTGCAGCCGGACATAATGATTCCAGTCGATCAGTCATGAGTCAGCGCGAAGCCTCCTGGCTTCGGGCGTTTAGCGTGTGGTGTTCAGGCGACGATCGAACGGGGCGGCGCGCGGCTGCGGGCGCCGGGGAATACAGCCTGCCGGGCATGGCCCTGGCGCGTGGCGACGGTGAGGTGGCTGGGTGGGGTGATGCTATCCGCGCTGAGCGGGCTGAGGGTCTGGGGCAGGGCGGGGCAGTTGAACAGCAGGCTGCAGTAGCCGCACTTCTCCCACATCACATGCAGTTGGCCGTCGTTGCCGTGGCCGTGGTGCTCGTCGTGACCGTGCGCCATGGGCATGCTCATCGACATGTCCATGGGCATGGACATGCCGGCGTGGTGCTCCATCGGCATCGACTGGGAAACCAGCGGGCCGATGAAGATCATCCACATGGCGAACAGGCTCAGCCAGCCGCCACCGACGCGCCTGCGATCAGGGCGGGTAGTGCGGACGGAGCTGTAGCGCGGCAGGCTCATGGTGAGCGCCAGTCAGTCGATCAGGTCAGTGCGCGTGCTCGTGCGCGGCCTGCTCGGCCGGTGGCTGCTTCTGCACGGCGACTTCGACGGTGATGTCACCGGCCTTCTCGAAGTGCAGGGTCAGCGGGAAGCGCTTGCCGTCGGTCAGCAGGCTGCGGTCCTTGGGTTGCATGATCATCACGTGGTAGGCGCTGGGGGCGAAGGTCAGGTCCTTGCCGGCGGGTACCACCACGCTTTGCACCTGCTGCATCTTCATGGCGCCGGTTGAGCTCATCGCATGCTCGTGCAACTGGGCGTCGGCGCTGATCGGCGTGTCCGCCGAGAGCAGGCGGTCGTCGGTCTTGCCGTTGTTGTGCACGACGAAATAGGCCGCGACGTTGGGCGCGTTCGGCGGCAGCTCCAGCGACCAGGGGTGGGCGATGTGCAGGTCGCCTTTGCTGTATTCGTGGGCGTTGGCATAGGCGCCGGGCAGCAGCAGGGCGGCCAGGACGAGGGCTTGCTTGAGCATGGGTGAGTCTCCGATCTGTTGAGGTTCAGGCAGACAGCGTAGTGAACTCAGGTCAGCGGAGAGGCACGGGGGTTGAGCGCGGGCCATAGCTGGCGCGGCGTAGGTTGGTAGTCGGCGAGTTGCGCAGAGTGCCCCGCAGGCAGCACGGGCGGATTGTGCAACTGCGGCGGGTAGCCTGGCAGGGCCAGCAAGGGCGCGGCGCCCAGGCAGCACCAGCAGTTCATCATGCTGGCGCTGTCGTCGCTTTGCGTCCCTAGGTCGATCTTGGCCAGGGCCTGGACATCGACCTTGGCCTTGCCGGCCATGCTGGAACAGAAAGCCCCCCACAGCAGCTGCTCGGCCGGGCCTTTCGGCGCGGCGGAGGACAGCGGCATGGCCAGCAGGTTGAACAGCACTGCGAAGCAGGCTATCCAGGCAATGTGCCGACGTGGGGGCATGGAGAGATCCGGTCAGGAATCGTGATGGCTATTGTACGGCGGAGTATAGGTAAAAATGCCAGGGTGCGGTGAAGTGCCGCACCTGGGGGCTGCTGCGCAGCCCATCGCGACACAAGGCCGCTCCTACAGGGGGATGCGATCGCCTGTAGGAGCGGCCTTGCCGAGGCGTCGGACCGGTCGGAAAGGGGCGCAAAGCGCCCCCGGCGTTATCAGACCTTGCCACGCCCCAGCAGTCCACGCACGGTTTCCTGCAGATCAGCCGGCAGCACCACGACTTTCGCATTGTCGCTACCCGCCAGGTTCTCCATCGCCCCAATGTAACGCTCACCCAGCAGGTACATGGCCGGCACGGTCTCGCTGCCCACCGCTTCCTTGACCAGGGTGATCGCCCGCGCCGACGCCTCGGCCAGGTTGACCTGGGCCTCGGCATCCAGCTTGGCCGCCTGCAGGCGCGCCTCGGCTTCGAGAATCGCCGCCTGCTTGTTGCCTTCGGCACGGGTCACGTCGGCCTTACGCTCACGCTCGGCAGCGGCCTGGCGCTCCATGGCGGTCTGCATGCTCGGCGATGGCTTGATGTCCTGGATCTCCACCGAGCGCACGGTCACGCCCCAGTCTTCGGTCTGCTCGGACATCGCCTCGCGCAAGCGTGCTTTGATCTGCTCGCGGCTGGACAGCGCTTCGTCCAGGTCCATGGCACCGACGATGGCGCGCAGCGAGGTCATGGTCAGGCTGGTGACGGCGAACGAGAAGTTCTGCACGCCATACGAGGCCTTCTGCGGGTCGACCACCTTGGCGAAGCACAGGGCGTTGGCGACGATCACCGCGTTGTCCTTGGTGATGATCTCCTGCTGCTGCACGTCGAGGATGATGTCCTTGGTCGGCAGGCGGTAGGCGACCACGTCCATGTACGGGATGACGATGTTCAGGCCCGGCTTGAGGGTGCTGTGGTAGCGGCCCAGGCGCTCGACGATCCACTCCTCGCCCTGGGGCACGATGCGCACCCCCTTGAACACGGTGATAAGAACGAATGCGGCGAGGGTGCCGACGACGATGAGGCTGGTCATGCTGCGAACTTCCTTTTAGTGCGGATTCAGGCCCGGGTGACCCGGGCGGTGTTGCCTTCGATGGCGGCCAGGCGCACGCGCTCGCCGGCGGGGATGTCGTTGTCGGCGACGCAGGTCCATTCCTCGTTGCCGAGGATGGGCTTCTGAAAGCGCACCCGGCCTTTCTGGAACTGCGAGACATTGGTGGTCAGCAGGCCGACCTCGCCGATCACGCTGTCGGCGGTCCAGCGCACGTCCGGCTTCTTGCGGCGGAACACCTTGAACCAGAGCACGGTGGTGATCGATGAGAACACCACCCACAGCAGGCCCTGCATATCGAGTTGCAGGCTGGGGGCGAGCAGCGAGACGAGCGACACCAGCACGGCACCGACGCCGAACCAGAGGATGAAGAAGGTGGGGAGCACCAGTTCCAGCAGGATCAGGGCCACGCCGAAGACGAGCCAGATCCACCATTGCATTTCCATATGGGTGGAGCCTTCCAGAAGGGGAGAGGTGATTCTACGGCAGGATCAAGGCACAGGGCCATCTCGTGACCGTCAGCGTGGGTATGTTACCCAGTCTTCCACACGCAGCCCCGGCACACGCTGGAACTCGCGCAGGTTGTTGGTCACCAGTGTGAGGCCGCGAGCGCGGGCGTGGCCGGCAATCATTCTGTCGTAGGGGCCGATGGGCGTGCCGGCCTTGGCCAGCTCCGCACGTAGCTGTGCGGTGTGAGCGGCGCCCTGAATGTCGTAGTCAAGCACATCGAGCCGTGCGGCGAACCCCTCGACAATGGCCAGGTTGCGTTCCGGCGCGGCGGATTTTTCCGCACCGTAGATCAACTCCATCAGGGTTACCGTGCTGATGGCCAGCTGGCCGTGATGGCGATTGAATGCCTCGCGCACTACCTGTGGCTTGTTCTTGATGGTGAAAATGCAGATGTTGGTATCGAGCATGTACCTGAGCATCAGAATCCTTCGCGCTCCTGGTCGGCTGGCTGTTCCCTGCTTGCCATGAAGTCCGCACTCACATTGTCACCCTCGAACCAGCTGTCCCAGCTTTCGCCGGCAGGCGAGATGATACGGGAACGGCCCACCGCAACGATGTCCACGCGGGTGACGTCTTCTGGAAGGGCGAGGGCTTTTGGCATGCGGATAGCCTGGCTGCGGTTACTTTTGAAGACTGCACCTTGCTCCATGATGGGCCTCCTTGAAAGCGCAAATGTATGACCGGAGTTTAATTCCGGAGATGGATATGTCAATGGGATATATATGATGCCGATCAGGCCTTGGGCAGGTGGAGCGCCTCCAGCAGCCGCCTCGCATCCTGGAGTTCCCGATCCACTTCCGGCAGTACTGGCCGCTTGAGTACCAGCACCGGCACCCTGCGCGCCCGTGCAACCTCCAGCTTTGGCTCGGTAGCCGTGCTGCCGCTGTTCTTGCTCACCAGCACGTCGATCTGCCGACGTTCGAACAGGGCACGTTCATCGTCGATGAGGAAGGGCCCGCGAGCACCGATCACCTCGCAGCGTTCATTACCGGGGCACGCCTCGAGGGCGCGCAGGGTCCAGAACTGGTGTGGTGGGATTTCGTCCAGATGTTGCAGGGGTTCGCGACCAAGGGTGAACAAGGGACGTTGGAACGGGGCCAGCGCCTCGATCAGCCCGGCCCAGTCCTCGACTTCGCGCCAGTCATCGCCGGGCTGCGCCTGCCACGCCGGGCGGCGCAGGGCCCAGCAGGGAATGCCGGCGCTGCGTGCGGCGAGGGCGGCGTTGCGGCTGATCTGCGCGGCATAGGGATGGGTGGCGTCGATCAGCAGGTCGATGCCTGCTTCGCGCAGGTACTCGGCCAGGCCTTCGGCGCCGCCATAGCCGCCGACCCGCACCTGGCAGGCCAGGTCCTGGGGAATGCGGCCGATACCGGCGAGGCTGTAGACATGTTGCGGACCCAGCTGGCGAGCGATGGCCAGGGCTTCGGTGACGCCGCCGAGCAGCAGGATGCGACCATTCATGCCACGCCCGCCTTGCCGACGATGCCGCCCTGGCGGTCGATGGCGAACACTTCCACTTGCACCTGGGCCGGCACCACGCTGCGGGCGAAGTCCAGGGCATGGCGGCACACCTCATCGCCCAGGGCGATGCCGGCGGCATGCGCGAGGGCGAGGGCCTGCTGGCTGGTGTTGGCGGCGATGATCGCCTGTTGCAGCGCCGTATCCGCGCCAATGGCCGCCGCCCAGCCCGCCAACTGCGGCAGGTCGATGCTCGAATGGCGGCTGTGCAGGTCCATGTGCCCGGCGGCCAGCTTGCTGATCTTGCCGAAGCCACCGCATAGCGTGAGGCGCGGCACGGGTACCTTGCGCAGGTGCTTGAGCACGGCGCCGACGAAGTCGCCCATCTCGATCAGGGCGATCTCCGGCAGGTCGTAGACCCGGCGCATGGTGTCTTCGCTGGCGTTGCCGGTACAGGCGGCGATATGGGTGTAGCCGTTGGTGTGGGCGACGTCGATGCCCTGGTGGATCGAGGCGATGTAGGCCGAGCAGGAGAACGGCCGGACGATGCCGCTGGTGCCCAGGATCGACAGCCCGCCGAGGATGCCCAGACGTGGGTTCATGGTCTTGAGGGCCAGCTGTTCGCCGCCTTGCACGTTGACCGTCACTTCGAAACCGCCGTGGTATCCGCAATCGCCCGCCAGTTGCAGCAGATGGTCGCTGATCATCTTGCGCGGTACCGGGTTGATGGCCGGTTCACCGACTGCCAGCACCAGCCCCGGGCGAGTCACGGTCCCCACGCCCGCGCCCGCGACGAAGCGAACGCCAGGTTCGGCGCACAAGCGCACCTGGCTGAAGAGCAGGGCGCCGTGGGTGACATCGGGATCGTCGCCGGCATCCTTCAAGGTGCCGGCCTCGGCCATGTCGCCCTTGAGGTGGCAGAACTCCAGGCGCATCTGCACCACCTTGCCCTTGGGCAGGGTAATTTCCACCGCGTCGTGCCGTTGCCCGGTCAGCAGCAGGCGTGCTGCGGCCAGGCTGGTGGCGGTGGCGCAGCTGCCGGTGGTCAGGCCGCTGCGCAGTGGCGCGGCCTGTTCGCGGGTTTCTTCACGCATCGAGAGGTTTCACCACGTCGAGCAGGGTGATCGGCAGGGCCTGGCGCCAGGTGTCGAAGCTGCCCAGGGGCTGGGTGTGGGCGATGTGGATGCGGGTCAGCTCGCCGCCGTGCTGCTCGCGGAACTGTGCCAGGGCGACCTCGCTTTGCAGCGTGACCGCATTGGCAACAAGGCGTCCGCCCGGCAGCAGGCGCTCCCAGCACAGCTCGAGCACACCTTCGCGGGTGACGCCACCGCCGATGAAGATCGCATCCGGACGTTCCAGCCCGGCCAACGCTTCGGGGGCCTTGCCGCGAATCAGTTGCAGGCCGGGCACGCCGAGGGTGTCGCGGTTGTGTTCGATGAAGCCCTGGCGGCCTTCGTCAGCCTCGATCGCAAGCGTGCGGCAGCTGGGGTGGGCGCGCATCCATTCGATGCCGATGGAACCGCAACCGGCACCTACATCCCACAGCAGCTCGCCGGGTTGTGGTGCCAGGCGGGCCAGGGTGATGGCGCGCACGTCGCGCTTGGTCAGTTGGCCGTCATGACGGAAGGCGCTGTCGGGCAGGCCGGCCACGCGAGGCAGGCGCGGGGTGTCAGGCGAGGCCTGGCATTCGATGGCGACCAGGTTGAGCGTGGCGATATCGGCGTGTGGCCAGTCATCGGCGGTGCCGCTCAGCGTTCGCTCCTGCGGGCCACCGAGGTGTTCGAACACCTGGAGACGGCTGGGGCCGAAGCCACGTTCGCGCAGCTGCGCGGCAATGGCAGCCGGGCTGCTTTCGTCGTTGCTCAGCACCAGCAGGCGCACGCCACTGTGCAGATGGCCATTGAGCGCGGCCAGCGGGCGGGCGACCACCGAGACCACCTGCACATCCTGCAACGGCCAGCCCAGGCGGGCGGCAGCGAGGGCGCAGGAGGAGGGCATCGACAGCACCCGCAGTTCTTCGGCGGGCAGCTGGCGCGCCAGGCTGGCGCCGACGCCATAGAACATCGGGTCGCCGCTGGCCAGCACGCATACCGGCTCGCCGCGCAAGGCCATGACCGGGGCCAGGGAGAACGGGCTGGGCCAGTGCAATTGCTCGGCGGTCACGCAGCGGGGCAGCAGCGCCAGCTGGCGTGGGGCGCCGATGATTCGCGTGGCCGACAGCAGGGCGCGGCGGGCCTGTTTGCCCAGGCCGCTGAAGCCGTCTTCGCCGATGCCTATTACTGTCAGCCAGGGGGCCATCTGTTCCTCGTACCAATCATTGATCGCGGGGCAAGCCCGCTCCCACGTGGGCGCGTGGGAGCGGGCTTGCCCCGCGATTCGTCTAAACGTTCGACCACCGGTTTTTCATGCCGCCGGACAAAGCAGGCATAATACCGCGCCTTCTACACTGAAGCGCACTTTCACGATTGCCGGATGCCCCCTTGACGCAGCCCCCGCCCTCCGAAGTTTCGCCCCGTCCCTCGGCCTGTCCGGGGTTGTGGCGCATCGTCGCTGCACGCGATGGTGGCATTTGCCGGATCAAGCTGCCCGGTGGCCTGCTGCTGGCCGACCAGGCCGATGCCGTGGCCGACGCCGCCGAGTGTTTTGCCGGAGGGGTGGTCGAGGCGACCAACCGAGCCAACCTGCAGATTCGCGGCATTGGCCAGGATCACGGCGGCCTGGTCGAGCATCTGCTGACCGCAGGGCTCGGCCCGCGTGACGCGGCGGGCGATGATGTACGCAACCTCATGCTCAGCCCACTGGCCGGGCTCGATCCGGCCATGCTGTTCGACACCCGGCCATTGGCAGGGCAGATCCTCGACCTGCTGGAGAGCACACCCAGGTTCCACAAGCTCTCGGCCAAGTTCGCCGTGCAGCTCGATGGCGGCGAAGCGCTGGCGATGCGCGAACACGCCCATGATCTGTGGCTGTCCGCGATGCAACGCGAAGGACGCATCTGGTTGCGGTTCGGGCTCGCGAGCAGCCTGTCGAATGGCCAAGCGTTGGGTGCGGTGCCGGTGGAGCAGGGGCTGGCGTTGGTGCGCGCAATGCTGGAGCGCTTCCTCGATCTCGCGACACCCGAGCAGTCGCGCATGCGTCAATTACTGCAGGTGTGCCCGGTGAAGCACTTCCTTGAAGGGCTGCCCCTGCAGATCGACACAGTATCGATGGCCTGGCAGCTCCCGGTGGTGACAAGCCCCTGGCTGGGCGTGCTGCCACAGCGCCAGGGCGTGGCCCTGGGCGTCGCACCACCCCTCGGGCGCCTGACGCCCGCAATGCTCCGCTGTGCCGCGCATATCGCCCGGCAATGGGGCGATGGCAGCTTACGCCTGACGCCTTGGCAGAGCCTGGTGCTGACCTCCCTCGAACCGACGGAGCTGGAAAACGCACGCGCGCAACTGACGGCATCCGGCATGCTCTGTCACAACGATCATCCGCTGGCGCGGGTCGTCGCCTGCACCGGCTCCAGTGGTTGCGCCAAGGCCCAGGCCGACACCAAGGCCGACGCCATTGCCCTGGCCGCCCTGCTGCACCACGGTGCCCCTGGCAGCGTGCACCTTTCCGCCTGCCCACGTTCCTGCGCCATGGCCCACGTCGCCCCGGCTACCCTGCTGGCCCGTGCCCCGGGCCGCTATGACCTTTACTTGCGCGATGCGCGCCTGCCGGGCTTCGGCAGGCTGCGCGGCGCCGACCTTACCCCAGAAGAAGCAGGCGCCATGCTCGACCTGCCGACGGAGCACCTTGATGATTGACTACATCCGCGATGGTCAGGAGATCTATCGCAATTCCTTCCGGATCATCCGCGAGGAAGCCCGGCTCGAGCGGATCCCCGCCGATCTTGAAAAGCTCGCCGTGCGCGTGATCCATGCCTGTGGCATGGTCGAGGCCATCGATGGCCTGCAGTTCTCCGAAGGCGCCGGCACCGCCGGCCGCGAGGCCCTGGCCAAGGGCGCGCCGATCCTCTGTGACGCGCACATGGTCGCCGAAGGCATCACCCGCGCCCGCCTGCCAGCCAACAACCCGGTGATCTGCACCCTGCGCGACCCGAGCGTGCCGGACCTGGCCAAGGCCGAGGGCAACACCCGCTCCGCGGTGGCCCTGGAACTGTGGCGCCCGCACCTGGAAGGCAGCGTGGTGGTGATCGGTAACGCGCCGACCGCATTGTTCTACCTGCTGGAAATGCTCGATGCCGGCGCGCCGAAACCGGCGCTGATCCTCGGTTTCCCGGTCGGCTTCGTCGGCGCCGCCGAATCCAAGGCCATGCTCGCCGCCGACAGCCGCGGCGTGCCGTTCGTGATCATGCAGGGCCGCCTGGGCGGCAGCGCGATGGCCGCCGCCGCGGTCAACGCCCTGGCCTCGGAGGTGGAATGATGCACGCACGCGGACGACTGCTGGGCCTGGGCGTGGGCCCGGGCGATCCCGAGCTGATCACGGTCAAGGCCCTGCGCCTGCTGCGCGAGGCACCGGTGGTGGCGTACTTCGTGGCCAAGGGCAAGCGCGGCAACGCCTTCGGTATCATCGAAGCGCAACTGCAAACCGAACAGACCCTGCTGCCGCTGGTGTATCCGGTAACCACCGAGGCGCTGCCCGCGCCGCTCTCCTACGAGCAGGTGATCAGCGACTTCTACGACGAGGCGAGCGTACAGGTGGCCGAACATCTCGATGCCGGCCGCGACGTGGCGGTGATCTGCGAGGGCGACCCGTTCTTCTACGGTTCCTACATGTACTTGCATGATCGCCTGGCGTCGCGTTACGAGGCCCAGGTGATCCCCGGCGTCTGCTCGATGCTCGGCGGCGCCTCGGTGCTCGGTGCGCCGCTGGTGTATCGCAACCAGACCCTCACCGTACTGTCCGGTGTATTGCCTCATGAAGAGCTCAAGCAGCGCCTGGCCGCCGCCGATGCGGCAGTGATCATGAAGCTGGGACGCAACTTCCCCAAGGTGCGCCAGGTGCTCGGCGAGCTGGGCCTGGATAGCCGTGCGCTCTACGTGGAGCGGGCGACCATGGCCAACCAGAAGATCGTCGCATTGGATGAAGTCGATCCGCAGTCCTCGCCGTACTTCTCGCTGATCATCGTGCCGGGTGAGAAATGGCAGGGATGATCAAGGCACCGGCAATCGTCATTCTCGGCCCGGGCAGCCTGGCCACCGCGCAGCGTATCCAGCAACGTTATCCACAGGCCGTGATTCATGGCCTGCAAGGGCGAGTGGAGGGGGCCGACCGTTACTACGCGGCCTTCGGCGACACCCTGCGCGAGCTGTATCAACAAGACACGCCGATCATTGCTTTGTGCGCGGCGGGTATCGTCATTCGCACCTTGGCGCCGCTGTTGAGCGAAAAAGGCGTCGAGCCGCCGGTGCTGGCCGTGGCCGAGGATGGCAGCGCCGTGGTGCCGCTGCTCGGTGGCCTGGGCGGGGTCAACGTCATGGCCCGAGACATTGGTGAAGCGTTGGGTGTAAGCGCAGCGATCACCACCAGTGGCGAGCTGCGCTTCGGCACCTGTCTGCTGAACCCGCCCGAGGGGTACGCGCTGGCAGACCTGGAACAGGGCAAGCGCTTCGTCTCCGACCTGCTGGCGGGCGAAACCGTGCGTGTCGAAGGCGAGGCGCCGTGGCTCGAGCACGTGCAGTTGCCCGCCAGTGACGATGCGCAACGCATCATCCACGTGGGCAGCGCACTGCGTCCGGCCAGCCGTGACGAACTGGTGATCCATGCGCGTTGCGTGGTGGTGGCGGTCACCGCCGGTAGCGCTGACCTGGTGCAACAGGTGCGCGAGGAACTGCTGCAAGCGAACATCGCCGAGCCCGCGCTGGCCTGCCTGCTGGCGAGCGAAACCGAGATGGCGGAGCCGGCCCTGCACGAGGCTGCACAGGCACTGAATGTCCCCCTGCGCTTTGCCCCGGCTGCCGAGAGCCTGGAGCGGATGCTGGCTGATGCATTGCCGCAAGCGCGTGTGGGGTCGTCCGTGGGGCTCGCCCACGCGGTTGCCGCGGCACCGGTCGACATCGACCGCGTTGGCCGTCGCCGGGGTCGCCTGGCCGTGATCGGCCTGGGGCCTGGTGCCGCCGAGCTGATGGTGCCGGCGGTCAAGGCGGAATTGGCGCGTGCGCAGGATGTGCTCGGCTACGAAACCTACGTGCGCATGGCCGGCCCCTTCCGCGACGATCAAGTGCTGCACTGCACCGACAACCGCGAAGAGATGCAGCGCGCCCGCCATGCCTTCGAGCTGGCGGCCCAGGGCCGTTCGGTGGTGGTGGTGTCGTCCGGTGATCCGGGCGTATTCGCCATGGCCGCCGCAGTGCTCGAAGCGTTGCACGAGTCCAGCGACCCGGCCTGGCAGCGCGTCGAGTTGCAGATCCTGCCCGGCGTCTCGGCCTCGCTGGCCACCGCCGCGCAAGCGGGGGCGCCGCTGGGGCACGACTTCTGCGTGATGTCGCTGTCGGACAACCTCAAGCCCTGGTCGATCATCGAAAAACGCCTCGACCTGGCGGCCCAGGCGGATCTGGTGTTGGCGTTCTACAACCCGATCTCCAAGGCCCGGCCTCGTCAGTTGGGTGTGGCGCTGGAGGTGGTACGTCGTCATCGCGACGCAGGCACCCCCGTGGTGCTGGGCCGTGATATCGGCCGGCCGGGGCAGACCCTGCGGGTGGTGAGCCTGGGCGAGCTGCTGCCGGAGATGGTCGACATGCGCACCATGGTGCTGGTCGGCTCCTCGACCACCTGCGCCTTCCCCCGTGCCGATGGCGGCCAGTGGGTGTACACGCCGCGCTGGTACCCCGCCAAGCCCTGAGCGCAGCCGGGGTCAGGGCAGCAGGTAGCCCTTGATCCCGGTGAAGATGATCTGCGCCGCCAGGGCGCAGACGAACAGCCCCATCAGGCGGCTGACGATCTGCAGGCCCTGGTCGCCGAGCAGCCGCTCGATACGGTGCGAGAGGTACAGCACCAGGCCGACGGTGAAGCTGGCCAGGGCGATGCTGACGATGGCCAGCAGCTTGTCGTCCCAGTGCGGCTGGCCCACCCCCATCACCAGCAGCGCACCGATGGTGCCCGGGCCGACTGTCAGCGGAATGGTCAGCGGCACGATGGTCACGTCCTGCTGCACGTTGTCGGTCTGCACCGCCGACTTGCCCTGGGCCATGCCTAGCGCCGAGATGAACAGCACCGAGCCGGCACCGATGCGGAAGGCGTCGGCGGTGATGCCGAACACGCCGAAGATCACCCGCCCGAACAGATACAGCAGCACGCTGGCGATCAGCGTGGCGATGGCCACGCGCCAGGCCAGTTGCTTGCGCTCCTTGCTGGAGTGACCGCGGGTCAGCCCGATGAAGCACGACAGGACGAAGAACGGGCTGTAGAGCACGAGCATTTTCAGATAGACACTGAACAACTCATGGAGCATGGGGGCGGGTCCAGGCGGAGAAGAGTGGCATCTGTATAGCACGGAACCTGTAGGAGCGGCCTTGCCGAGGCGTCGGACCGGTCGGAAAGGGCCGCAGAGCGGCCCCAGGATCTCAGCTATAGCAGAAATGGTCGGGGGCTGCTGTGCAGCCCATTCGCGACGCAAGGCCGCTCCTACACCGATAGCACTGCCCGCGGCGTTTCAGTCGAGGGGCGCGGTGACCACCTGCCGCTGCCCCGCCCAGAACTGCACCAGATCGCGCAGTTGCGACAGCTCCACTGGCTTGGCCATGTGCCCGTCCATGCCTGCCAGGCGCGCGCGCTCCTTGTGCTCGCTGAGAATATGCGCGGTCAGTGCCACCACCGGCGTGCGCGGGCGCTGGTTTGCGGTTTCCCAGGCGCGCAGCTGCTGGGTCGCGGAGAAACCGTCGAGCACCGGCATCTCGCAGTCCATCAGCACCAGGTCGTACTGTTTGGCCTTCATCGCCTGCAGGGCTTCTTCGCCGTTGCTGGCGGTGTCCGGCTCGAGGTTGAGCTTGCCGAGCATGCCGCGGATGACCTTGGTGGAGATGCTGTTGTCCTCGGCTACCAGGATGCGGAAGTCGCCGGGCAGGTCGAGCGGTGGCGGCGTGCCGACCGGCTGCGGCGGTGTCGCCTGTTCACGGCCGCGCAAGGCGAGCTCTTCGGCCAGGGTGGTCTTGAGGGTATAGCCGGCCACCGGCTTGGCAAGGATGCGCTTGACCCCGGCATTGCGGGCGATGACCTTGCTCGGCGCGTTGCTGATGCCGGTGAGCATGACCACCAGGATGTCGTGGTTCAGGCTCGGGTCTTCCTTGATCTTGGCCGCCAGTTGCATGCCGGTCATGCCAGGCATGTTCTGGTCCAGCAACACGGCGTCGAAGTAGTCGCGCAGGTGTGCCTTGGTGCGCAGCAGGGCCAGGGCTTCCTTGCCGGACGGCACCGCGCTGACATTCATGCCCCAGGCACTGCACTGTTGCACCAGTACCTTGCGACAGGTGTCGTTGTCGTCCACCACGAGCACCCGCGCGTCGCGCAGCGGGCCATCGAGGTCGGTCGGCGGCTGCTCGAGGCGCTGCGGGTCCAGCGGCAGGGTGAGCCACAGGGTGTTGCCCAGGCTGGTGCTGGTCTTGATCCCGAATTCGCCCTGCATCAGGCCGATCAGCTGCTTGGCGATCACCAGCCCCAGGTGGCCGCCGAGCTTGTTGCTGGAGAGGAAATGGCGGCTGTGCAGTTCGGCCTGCAGCAGGGCGTCGCGCTCGGCGGGGGGCATGGGCTCGCCGCTGTCCTGCACGGCGATGCGCAGGCGCGGTCCAGCGCCGCGCTGCTCCAGCGCCACCACCAGCAGGATCTCGCCCTGTGTGGTGTTTTTCAGGGCGTTGTCCAGCAGGCTCGACAGCGCCTGGCGCAGGCGTGTCGGGTCGCCACTGATCACCCGCGGCACCTGGGGCTGGGTGAAGCTGATCAGTTCGATGTTCTGCTGTTCGGCCTTGGCCCGGAAGATGTTCAGGCAGTCCTCGATCAGTGCATTGAGGTCGAACTGCACGTCGTCCAGCTCGATCTGTCGGGACTCGAGCTTGGAGATGTCGAGGATCTCGTTGATCAGGGTGAGCAGTTCGTTGCCGGCACTGTGGATGGTCTGCACATAGTCACGCTGCTTGACCGACAACGGCGTGCCCAGCAGCAGTTCGGTCATGCCCAGCACGCCGTTCATCGGGGTGCGGATCTCGTGGCTGATCTTGGCCAGGAACTCGGCCTTGGCGTTGATCTCGGCGTCGCTGGCGGCCAGGGCGCGACTGGCGCGGAAACGTTCCTCGCTGATCCGCCGCAGGCGTTCGCTGACGGCGAGGTTGAGCAACAGGCCGCTGACCACGGTCAGCGTCATGAGAATGCACAGCAGCCAGGGGGTGGCGGTCCGTGTCAGGCCGAGCAGGGCCGGGAGCAGTACCAGGCCGCCGAGGTTGAACACCAGCATGGCCAGGGTGAACAGGCGCGCTGGGGTGTAGCCCTTGTACCAGTGATAGCTGCTGACCAGCAGCATGCTTACGCTACCCAGGGCGAGCAGGGCGTAGGTCATCAGGTTCAGCGGGAGCGTGTCGACGAACAGCACCACCAGGCCGCTGACGGCGGCTACCAGCATCTCCATATGCAGCAGCCGGTTGAGCCGCGCCGAGCTGCAAGGGGAGAAGAAGTGCAGGGTGAAATACAGCCCGGCCAGGCCGGCCAGCACCAGGGTGAGGTAGGCGGCCGGGGTCTGGGCGCTGTACCACAGGTGCCACCAGGGCCCGCTGAGGTTGAGGAGAATCAGGGCGCTGAGCAGCATCAGGGCGTGATACAGCGCCAGGGACAATGTGGTGTAGGAGCGGGTGTAGGCGAAGCGAATCAGGTTGTGCAGGATCAGCATCACCAGGCCGCCGAACAGCAAGCCGAACAGCAGGGGCTGGCGCTGATCGGCGGCGGCTTGAGCCGAGGGCTCCAGGCTGATGGCCGGGCGCAGCTGATGCTCCGAGATCAGGCGCAGGTAGATATCCACCTGCTGGCTGCTGCGTGGCAGAGGCAGTACATGGTCACTGCCGTGCAGGCTGGAGTCGTTGCTTTCGTTCTGGCCACCATGGTGCAGTTGGCGCAGCAACTTGTCGCCTTCGAGGGCGTAGAGGTCGATGCGTGAGAGGTCGGGGGCGAAGATGCGGACCAGTTGTTCCTGCTCGTCAGGGGCGAGGCGATAGTGCAGCCACAGGGCCTGGTCGGGCAGGGCGGCATCGAGCTGGTCGAGGGCCAGAGGGCTGAACTGGTTGCGGTAGCGCTCGGAGCGTACGTCGGAAAGCTGCAGGTTGGCTTGCTCGTCGAGCAGAGCGGACCAGCCCGCGCTCGGTTCGGCATGGGCTGGAACCAGGCAGAGCAGGGTCAGCAGGCTGACGATCTGGACAATGGCAATCCGAAGCCGACGCACGACGAAATCCCTTCTTAGCTGATGTGCCGAGTACCCACTATGCGCGGCGGGCCAAGGCGAAGGCAAGGCCCCGAGGGGCCTTGGCGACGAGGCGAGGACCGCGCGCGCGAGGCGTGGCGGTCATGCGCTGCGTTTACTGCTGATGTTCACCGCGCTCGCGGGCGATGGCCCGGTAGCCGATGTCGGTACGGTAGAAGCTGCCATCCCACTTGACCTGCTCGGCCAGGCGATAGGCGTGCTGCTGGGCGGCCTCGACGGTGTCGCCCATGGCGGTGGCGCAGAGCACGCGGCCGCCAGCGGTGAGCACCTGGCCGTCCTTCAGCGCGGTGCCGGCATGGAAGACCTTGCCCTCGAGCTTGGCGGCGGCGTCCAGGCCGCTGATTGCCGCGCCCTTGGCATAGTCGCCGGGGTAGCCGCCGGCAGCCAGCACCACGCCCAGGCTCGGGCGCGGATCCCACTGCGCCTCGACCTTGTCCAGGGCCTTGGCGAAGGCGGCTTCGATCAACAGCACCAGGCTCGATTCCAGACGCAGCATGACCGGCTGGGTTTCCGGGTCGCCGAAGCGGCAGTTGAATTCGATGACCTTGGGGTTGCCGGCCTTGTCGATCATCAGGCCCGCATAGAGGAAGCCGGTGTAGACGTTGCCTTCCTCGGCCATGCCGCGCACGGTCGGCCAGATCACCTGATCCATCACGCGCTGGTGAACCTCGGCGGTCACCACCGGGGCGGGCGAGTAGGCGCCCATGCCGCCGGTGTTCGGTCCGGTGTCTTTGTCGCCGACGCGCTTGTGGTCCTGGCTGGTGGCCATGGGCAACACGTTGTGGCCGTCGACCATGACGATGAAGCTGGCTTCCTCGCCGTCGAGGAACTCTTCGATCACCACGCGCGAGCCCGCGTCGCCGAAGGCGTTGCCGGCGAGCATGTCGCGCACCGCGTCTTCGGCTTCCTGCAGGGTCATGGCGACGATCACGCCCTTGCCCGCTGCCAGGCCATCGGCCTTGATCACGATCGGCGCGCCTTTTTCACGCAGATAGGCCAGGGCCGGCTCGATCTCGGTGAAGTTCTGGTAGTCGGCGGTAGGGATCTTGTGGCGGGCCAGGAAGTCCTTGGTGAAGGCCTTGGAGCCTTCCAGCTGGGCCGCGCCCTTGGTCGGGCCGAAGCAGTCCAGGCCACGGCTGCGGAACAGGTCGACCACGCCGATGACCAGCGGCGCCTCGGGGCCGACGATGGTCAAGTCGACGTTCTTCTCGGCGAAGTCGGCCAGTTGCTCCAGGGCGGTGACGTCGATGGCGACGTTCTCGCACTTGGCTTCGGTGGCGGTGCCGGCGTTGCCGGGGGCAACGAAGACCTTCTCGACGCGTGGGTCCTGGGCGACTTTCCAGGCCAGGGCGTGTTCACGACCGCCGCTGCCGATGATCAAAACTTTCATGTCAAAACCTCGAATTCTGTATTACGGCGATCCGCGTTCCCTGTGTAGGAGCGGCCTTGTGTCGCGATAGGGCTGCGCAGCAGCCCCAGCAATTTCTGCTGCGAAGCTGAAACCTGGGGCCGCTTTGCGGCCCTTTCGCGACACAAGGCCGCTCCTACAGGGACCGGGATCGGCCCGGCATCTGATTAGTGGCGGAAGTGGCGCATGCCAGTGAAGACCATGGCGATACCGGCTTCGTCGGCTGCGGCGATGACTTCGGCGTCACGCATCGAGCCACCCGGCTGGATCACCGCGCTGATACCCACTTTAGC
Organism: Pseudomonas sp. GD03858; assembly: GCF_029840925.1. Taxonomy (GTDB): domain Bacteria; phylum Pseudomonadota; class Gammaproteobacteria; order Pseudomonadales; family Pseudomonadaceae; genus Aquipseudomonas. Next base: position 29,674 of record NZ_JAOCDM010000017.1, on the reverse strand, counting down.
TGCGTTATCGATGCCATCGCGGAACGGGAAGAACGCATCCGAGGCCATCACCGCGCCCTGGACCTGCAGGCCGGCGTGCTCGGCCTTGATGGCGGCGATGCGCGCGGAGTTGACGCGGCTCATCTGGCCGGCGCCGACACCGATGGTCTGGCGGTTCTTGGCGTAGACGATGGCGTTGGACTTGACGAACTTGGCCACTTTCCAGGCGAACACTAGGTCGTGGATTTCCTGCTCGGTCGGCGCGCGCTTGGTGACGATCTTCAGGTCGTCGGCAGTGATCATGCCGATATCGCGGCTCTGCACCAGCAGGCCACCGTTGACGCGCTTGAAGTCCCAACCGGCGGCACGCTCGGCTGGCCACTCGCCGCACTCCAGCAGACGCACGTTCTGCTTGGCGGCCACGACTTCGCGGGCGGCCTGGGAGATTTTCGGGGCGATGATCACTTCGACGAACTGACGCTCGACGATCGCCTTGGCGGTTTCGCCGTCCAGCTCGCGGTTGAAGGCGATGATGCCGCCGAAGGCCGACTCGGTGTCGGTGGCGTAGGCCAGGTCGTAGGCCTTGCGGATACCGCCTTCGTCTTCAGGCACCACGGCCACGCCGCACGGGTTGGCGTGCTTGACGATGACGCAGGCCGGCTTGACGAAGCTCTTCACGCACTCCAGCGCGGCGTCGGTGTCGGCCACGTTGTTGAACGACAGCTCCTTGCCTTGCAGCTGGATGGCGGTGGAGATGCTGGCCTCGCCCTTCTTCGCCTCGACGTAGAACGCCGCGCTCTGGTGCGGGTTCTCGCCGTAGCGCATTTCCTGGGCCTTGACGAACTGGCTGTTGAAGGTGCGTGGGAATTCGCTGCGGTCCGCGGTCGACAGGGTTTCTTTGGCCTGGTCGATGCTGCCCATGTAGTTGGCGATCATGCCGTCGTAGGCGGCGGTGTGCTCGAAGGCCTTGAGCATCAGGTCGAAGCGCTGGGCGTAGGTCAGGCCGCCGGCCTTGAGGTTTTCCAGCACGCCGGCGTAGTCGCTGGCATTGACCACGATGGCCACGTCCTTGTGGTTCTTCGCCGCCGAACGGACCATGGTCGGGCCGCCGATGTCGATGTTCTCGATGGCGGTCGGCAGGTCGCAACCCGGCTTGCTGATGGTGGCCTCGAACGGGTACAGGTTGACCGCGACCAGGTCGATCGGCTTGATGCCGTGTTCGTTCATGATGGCGTCGTCGGTGCCGCGACGGCCGAGGATGCCGCCATGGATCTTCGGATGCAGGGTCTTGACCCGGCCGTCCATCATTTCGGCGAAGCCGGTGTAGTCGGCCACTTCCACCGCGTTCACGCCATTGTCCTTGAGCAGCTTGTAGGTGCCGCCGGTGGACAGGATCTCGACACCGAGCTGTTGCAGCTCACGGGCGAACTCGAGGATCCCGGTCTTGTCGGAGACGCTGATCAAAGCGCGGCGGATCGGCAGGCGGGTAGTCTGGTCGGTCATTTCAGATTCCATAACGCGGTGGAGTCAGCAAAAAAGGCGCCTCGTCAAGAGCGCCTTTTTGGTTGGGGTTCTGGCCTTACAACAGATCGTACTGCTTGAGCTTCTTGCGCAGCGTGCCTCGGTTGAGCCCGAGCATCTCGCTGGCCTTGGTCTGGTTGCCCTTGACGTAGTTCATCACGCTTTCGAGCAGCGGTGCCTCGACTTCCGAGAGCACCAGGTTGTACACGTCCGTGACGGTGGCGCCTTCCAGGTGGGCGAAGTAGTTGTGCAGCGCCTTCTCGACGCTGCCGCGAAGGGTCTGGCCCTCTTCGCTCGGCGTGTTCAGGTGCTGCTTGAGGTTGACGTTGTCGCTCACGGGCGTTGTTCCACTCACTAATGTCTCGGTCATCATCGTCATGCGGCCACCCCTTGTTCGTCCTCTGTGCCAAGGCTCTGTCGACGTTCGGCGAAATAGGCCTGAACGTTGGCGCACTGTGCTTGTGTGTCTTGCAAAGCGTTGAACTGGCTGCGGAACTCCTTGCCGCCAGGTCGGGTCGCCAGGTACCAGCCAACGTGCTTGCGGGCGATACGCACGCCCATCACATCGCCATAGAAGGCATGCAACGCGGCCAGGTGCTCCAGCAGAATGCGTTCCACTTCGTCCTGCGCCGGTGCGGGCAGCTGCTCGCCCGTGCGCAGGTAATGCTCGATCTCGCGGAAGATCCACGGCCGCCCTTGGGCGGCACGGCCGATCAGCAAGCCGTCGACCCCGGTGGCGTCCAGCACCGCCTGGGCCTTTGCTGGCGAGGTGATGTCGCCGTTGGCGAACACCGGGATCGACACCGCCTGCTTGATGGCGGCGATGGTGTCGTACTCGGCTTCGCCGGTGTACAGGTCGGCGCGTGTGCGGCCGTGCACCGCCAGCGCCTGGATGCCGGCCTGTTCGGCGATTTTCGCCACATTCAGGCCGTTCTTGTTCGCCCGGTCCCAGCCGGTGCGTATCTTCAGCGTCACCGGAACCTCCACTGCGCCGACCACGGCATGAAGGATCTCGCTGACCAGGGCTTCGTCTTTCAATAAAGCAGAGCCGGCAGCCTTGTTGCAGACTTTTTTTGCCGGGCAGCCCATGTTGATGTCGATGATCTGGGCGCCGGCGTCCACGTTCGCGCGGGCCGCCTCGGCCATCATCTGCGCGTCGCCACCGGCGATCTGCACCGAGCGTGGCTCGGGATCGTCTTCGTGGATACGGCGCAGGCTCGACTTGCGGCTGTTCCACAGGCGCATGTCGCTGGAAACCATCTCCGAGACCACCATGCCCGCCCCCAGGCGTTTGCACAGGGTACGGAAAGGCTGGTCCGTGACCCCGGCCATGGGTGCCAGGATCAGGTTGTTCTGCAGTGTGTAAGGGCCGATGCGTACCGCCGACATAGGTGTTCCCTGTTGTGGGGCCGAATCATTGGAGTTCGAAAAAGGGTTGGCATGATACCCGCTCTCGATGACCGGATAAAGATGAATCTGGATAAAATCTGAACAACGGGCGGTAGCCTCAAGCGGCAAGCTTCAAGCTGCAAGACAGATGCCGATCGGCTTTTTCTTGCAGCTTGAAGCTTGCAGCTTGCAGCTGTTTCATTCCGGCGAGCGGAAGCTCAGGCTGTAGTTCACGGCCTTGGGGCCCGGGTCGAGGATGTCGAGGGCGATGTGGATCGGGGTCTGGCTGGGCATCTCGCCGCGCCCGGCCAATTCGCCGGAAAGGTACTCGCTGGGTTTGAAGCGCCGGCTGGCGATCAGCTGGCCGTTGAGGTCGGCGAAGCGCAGCTCCAGCAGCGGGAAGGGCTGGGCGAAGGGGGCGCGGTTGTAGATGATCGCATCGACGATCAGCGCGCCCTTGAAGTCAGGGTGGCTGCGCACCACCAGGTTGCTGCTCTTGATCCGCGAGATGTCCACGCGGGTCGGCACCTGGCAACCAAGTACCGGGCACAGTTGCTGGAACCATGGACGGTACTGGTCCTGGCGGGCCATCTCGTCGAAGTGGAACCAGACGTACTGGAAGGCCAGTACCCCGGCGGCCAGGAAGGTCAGCAAGCCCCACAGCAGGCGCTTGCCCCAGTTTGGCGCGGGCTTTTCCCAATCCAGTTGCAACGGATCGTCGACCACGTCGACCAGCGGCTCCTTGCGCGGGCGCTCGGGCTTGATGCCCAGGCTCGGCTCCAGGCGCTGTTCTTCGGACACGCCGTCGCGTGCCGAGAAATGCTCGTCGCGGCTTTCGTCATCGAGTGCCGACAGGCCTTTTTCCGGCATCGGCTCGTCCTCGGCGGACAGGCGCTCGATTGGCGCGTCGAGGTCTTCGGCATGGGGTTGACGGCGTACCGGCGGCTCGTCGTCCAGGTCGAGGTCGGCGTTGCCGAGGGTAGGCTCGGTGCGTTCGCCGTCGACAGGCTCGAGGTCCAGCGGTTCCTGCTCGACCAGCACCGGCGCTTCCTTGCGTTCCGGCGCGGGCTCCAGGGGCGCGTCGGTGGCGGTGCCGAACAGTTCGTCGGCGTGTTCGTCGGTGCCTTGGTGGTCGTCACGGCTGGCCTGCAGCACGCCCTTCTGTCCGGCGCTACGGCGATCGCCCGGGCTGCGCCGTTCGAGGCGTGCCAGTTCCTGGTCGAGGTCCAGCGCGTCCAGCTCTTCGGCGGTCACGGCCCAGCTGTCTTCGCCGGGTGGCGGCTGCTCGGCGTCGGGTAGCGTCGCCGCGGCTGGCTCCGGCGCGCTGGTGCTGGCCTCTGCACTGGCAGCGCGGTTCTGCTCCAGCAGCTGTTTCGCCGCGTTGAACACCTGCAGGCAATTGCCGCAGCGCACCACGCCACGGGCCAGGCTCAGCTGGTGGTGGGTGACGCGAAAGCTGGTCTGGCAATGCGGACACTGGGTGACGAAACTGTCGGTCATGCGGCGATCCGGAGAACTGGGCAAGAGTTGATTCTAGGCGCGCTTAGCGGCGGCGACCACTGATGCGCACCCAGCCGTCGCGCACGACGATCGGGTCCAGATCGAAGTCGCCGGCATAGGCGGCGGCCACTTCCTCACCCTGTTCGGCGAGGATGCCCGACAGTGCCAGCAGGCCACCTGGGCGAACCAGACCGGACAGTTGCGTAGCCAGCGATACCAATGGGCCAGCGAGGATGTTGGCGACCAGCACGTCGGCCTGCATGGCTGGCATATGTTCTGGCAGGTACAGCGCCAGTTTCTCATCGGCGATGCCATTGCGCTGAGCGTTGTCACGCGAGGCTTCGATGGCCTGCACGTCGATGTCGGTGCCGACCGCCTCGCGGGCGCCCAGCAGCAGGGCAGCGATGGCGAGGATGCCCGAGCCGCAGCCGAAGTCCAGTACCTGGGCACCTTCGAGCTGTTGGCCGTCGAGCCATTCCAGGCACAGCGCAGTGGTGGGGTGGGTGCCTGTGCCGAAGGCCAGGCCCGGGTCGAGCAGCAGGTTGACCGCGTCCTTCTCCGGGGCCTCGTGCCAGCTGGGCACGATCCACAGGCGCCGACCGAAGCGCATGGGCTGGAAGTTGTCCATCCAGCTGCGTTCCCAGTCCTGGTCCTCGATCACCTCGGCGTGGTGCTCGGGCAGCGCGGCGCCGGTCAGCAGCGCCAGGTGGGCGAACACCGCCTCAGGCTCGGCGTCGGCCTCGAACAGGGCCAAAAGGTGGGTGTGCGACCACAGCGGAGTGGTGTTGAGGTCCGGCTCGAAGATCGGCTGATCTTCGGCGTCCATGAAAGTCACCGAGACGGCACCCACTTCCAGCAGGGCGTCTTCGTAGGTCTCGGCTTGTTCCGGGCTGATGGCCAGGCGTACTTGCAGCCAGGGCATGGCGGGCACCTTTGGGAAATCGACAGGGGCAGCGCGTGGCTGCGCAAAGGGCGCCAGTTTACGCCAGACGGGCGGTAAAAGGGAGTGAGGGTCGGTTGATGTTCCGACCCTCACCGCGCCGCGCAATGTCTTGGCGATAAGTGATATGTACAGCCAGCCTCGGGTGGCGACATTCGAAACTACCGGCTCCAACACTATCAGGAGCAGGATAAGTGAGTACACAGGTAGAGACAGCAGCTTCCGAAATATCGATCAAGCAGCTTGTGGACAAGCTGGAAGGCTGGGCGCAAGCGTTCGATCAGCGCCTGAAGTCGCAGCCGACCTGGCTGGATACGCTCGCGGAAAACATCCACGTCGAACTGCGGGTCTACTTTGCACAGGGGCACTATGCCGACGGCTTTCTCGACAATCTGCTGGATACCATCCTGCAAGCCTCGATCGACGGGCAAGCGTCTGTTTACGACGAGGCGCTCGACGCGCCTCATCGTTGGGAGAAGAAGGTGTCCCAGGAGATCCCGCAGGAGCGTAGAGACACCCTTGTCCAACTGATCGAGGGCATGTTCGATCGCTTGGTCGGCATCTACGACGACGCGCTTCGTCGGCACTGGCAGACACCGCCGATAGTCGTCGACGATGCCGTGGATTTTCATGTGCGGCTGCAGGCATGCCTCGATAAGCATATCGAGGCATGCAAGGCGCTGGTCGATGGCAAGGATCGGGAAGGGCGGACGGCGCAAGGCCTGCGCGCGGAAATCGAGGAGCTGCAACGTGAGTGGCATGGCCAAGTCGCGATCCAGGCCCTGGCGACCGACGTGCAGACACTGAGGCTGCAGCGCTTTGCCACTGCCTCTCGGCCCGAGTGGATGAAGGCGCTCCAGGACAGCACAGAAACTGCGTTGCGTGAATCCCATTCACGATTGGAGGACGCATTGCTGTTGCAACAGCTCCAGCTGGAGGATGTCGAGACGCTCGAAGCTTATGCGCGGGAGCGGGCCAGGCAATTCCTGCTCGGGGAGACCGGCTATCGCATGGACCCGGACCAGATCAAGCTTCACCGGCGTTTCACGGTCGACCCAGGGCACCCTGTCGAAACCTTGAGCCTGACGTCGCAGGTCATGCTTGGGCCGCTCAAGGCGGGCATGCTTCAGGTCATCAGCAAGTTCGAAGCCCCAGCGCGCCATGAGGGCGCCCTTTCCGTGCAGTTGCTGGAGCGGCTGGTGGAATCGATCGATGCGCCGGGGGACTACTACCCAGCCTTGCTTGAACATTACGCACAGGATGACGTGATGGGGGTAATGAAGGATGCCTATCAGGCTCGCTTGCAGCACAGTCTGCTGGTAGCAATCCACGCAGGTCATATCGACCAGCGGATGGCGGATCGTGTCACCTCGACGGTCAACGCCAAGGGGGACACGCTGCAGGTTCGCACCCTTGGGGTCACGGCAACCAGCAGCTGGTATGGCCTGATGCTGTTTTACAGCGAGGACGATCGCGGTGAGCTGGACGAAGCGGTGCTCTACGCACCGGAAAAGCCCGATGGCCAGGAGTGGGTGGCGCTGCGCGGGCCTGGAGCCATTGCAATGGAAGTCGGCGGCTGGCTGTCACGGGACTGGGGGCAGGCCTATCTTCGATCGTTGACCCCGGTGGTTATCCGCTCGTATGCGCATGAGCTCTACTCGCAGGTGATCGACAATCCCGCGAAGTCGAGCCTGGGCAGTGATCTGCGCGGGCTGGCCACAGGTTATGCGGCATGTCTCGAGGAGCATGTCGTGTCCCGCCAGAGCATGCATCTGGAGCACGTGAAGCGCGTCGACTCGCCAGACTGGTATCGTGGACTGTCGCTCGAGATGCGCAGGACCTATTGCTACAACCGGGCGCTGGCTGGCTGGCATGAACAGAAGTTCGACGGCCTGATGGCCGGTCATGAAAGCTTCCTGGCGTTCGCCCGCCGGAAGGTCCGCGAGGACATCGCGCCTTACCTGGCCACGGTCGGTGTGACCGAGGCGGTGGACCCGGAAACGGTGCTGATCGATTACCACGCCGATGGAGATGGTCAGCCCGCCAGCAGCATGACGTTGCTGCATATGAGCATCTTCGGCTACGACGACAATTGGGGGATCGACAATCCCGATCGCGGCGTGCGCTCCTCCGTCGGGCAGGACCTGGGTCGGGTGCGTAGCGCGGAACTCGCACGCTATGCCCGGCGAGTCTACCTGGGGCAGAAGTATGCCGAGGCGATCGAGGTCCGTTACCTGAATGCCGCTTCGGCTGACTACACCGCCCGGCGCGAGGCGTTTGGTCAGATGTTGAACTGGCTCCTGGACCGGGACTTGTGCCAGGCCCTGGGGCAGAAGGACATCGCCGTGGATCACTACAACCATTTGGTCAGGCTGGTAAGCGAGGCCTCGGGCCGCAATGCGCCTCGCGCGCAGAAAGCGCTCCCCGAAAGTGTCGCCAGCACCGAAGGTATTTTCCAGTTGACGCTGGCTGGCCATCCGATACGCGGTGCCTACGTGCTGCGACTGATCGAAGGTAGCGTGGCACGGGATTGGCTGTACCTGCCGGAAGCTTATGACCAGCGTGTGCTGCGGCCCTATGCGGACCTGCGAGGCACCGCCACCGGAATGCTGCGGGAGGAGCTGGTCGGTCGAGCCACGCAGGCCACCGCCGAGGTGGTGCGTGCGTTTCTCGAGCGACTGGCGGCGGGCTCCACGCATCCGGATTCGGTGCGTGAAGCCCAGCGCGTGGATGCTCTGCGGACAGAGTTCGATGTCTACATCCGGCACGGCCTCAACGAGGTCAGGCAGATCACCCGCTCCCGCGCGCAGGTAATAAAGGCGCAGGTATTCAAGGGGCTGTTCTTCGCATCGATACCTGTAGCGCTCGTTTGCCCCCCCTTTGCCTTGCTGATGGACATCGGTTTCCTGGTTCATGGCGTGCAGAATGCGATCATCGCGCACGCCAAGGGTGATACCGAGCAGGCGTTGCGGGAGTGGCTGCAGGCTTCCTGGGCGCTGTTCGGCGCGTTTACGCTGGCACCGCGGGTGTTAGGTACCCTGCGCGCGGTGGTTGGGGGCGGGCGGGCGAGCCGGACTGCGCGCGAGCTGGCGCCGGCGATCAGGCAGAACGTGCGCCTGGACAAGCAATGGGCCGTGAGCAATAGCCCGTCGGGCCTGACGAATGCCCCCCGTGATGGGGTATGGAGCGGTACACGGCTCGGTAGCGATGGCAAGTACTACGTGCACCACAAAGGTCGCTATTTCCAGGTGCGCCATGAGCTTGGCGAAGACTTCCTGCGCGTGGTCAATGCGCGTCGTCCCGATGCGTATTTCAAGATGCCGGTGCGTGTGTCCGCTGATGGTCGCCTGCAGCCGGTCCGGCCAGGCCTCGTGGGTGGTGCTCCCGCGCAGGACCTGGGTAGGGTGCGCACACCTGCCGAGGCGTTTTCGGGTGATCGTCCTGACGTGGCGCGTGGAGCGCTGCAGGGCGAAGCTGTCATCGGCCGGTTCGGAGCCGCGGTCAACGACAACTACCTGTTCACTCTGAACGTACAGACCTGCGTGGCGGTGACGCTATACAACCCTGTGACCAAGGCCGGTGCAGTGCTCCACTTCGATCACAACATCAGGTCGTTGATCACGCGTGCGATCAATGAGGTGCTGCCTGCGGTCAAGGGGACGACGCCAGCCAGCAAGATACGCACGGTGATGGTGGGAGGAGACTGGCTGACAGGGGCGGATATCGGTGGGCCGGTGGCGAGTGTCCTGCGGCGCAATGGGCTGCGCCCCAGCTGGGATCATTGGTCTTACTCGTCATGTCTCGGCAGGACTTATGGCGTGCGACTGGACCTGAACGGGGGCGCGGTCAAGGTGTTCCAGACCTCGGCGGATTTCGTCGCGGGCATCTATGACCCGGTCCTGCGCGCGGCCAGGTTCAATGCGCCTGGTCTGCCGGGCAGGGCGCACCGTTTCATGCGCAGAGTCCGTGCCGAGACGCTGCGGGAGGGCGGCAACGGGGCGGTGTTCGACGCGCTGGGGCGTCCCGCCGACGCGGCGGCGACCAACCAGCAGGCCATCAGCGTGATCGACCTGCGCTGAAACCAGGCGAAAAAAACAACCCCGGCTCCAGGCCGGGGTTGTTCTTCATCTCACCTCACGATCACTCCTGGCTGGCCAGTTTGTGCTCGAGGTAGTGGATGTTGACGCCGCCTTTGCAGAAACCTTCATCACGCACCAGGTCGCGGTGCAGCGGGATGTTGGTCTTGATGCCGTCGACGACGATCTCGTCCAGGGCATTGCGCATGCGCGCCATGGCTTCGTCGCGGTCCTTGCCGTAGGTGATCAGCTTGCCGATCAGCGAATCGTAGTTCGGCGGAACCGAGTAGCCGCTGTACAGGTGCGAATCGACGCGAACGCCGTTGCCGCCCGGGGCGTGGAAGTGCTTCACCTTGCCTGGGCTCGGGATGAACTTTTTCGGGTCCTCGGCGTTGATCCGGCACTCCAGCGAGTGACCACGGATCACCACGTCTTCCTGGCGGAACGACAGCTTGTTGCCAGCGGCGATGCTGAGCATCTCCTTGACGATGTCGATGCCGGTGACCATTTCCGAGACCGGGTGCTCGACCTGCACGCGAGTGTTCATCTCGATGAAGTAGAAACGGCCGTTCTCGTACAGGAACTCGAAGGTACCGGCACCGCGGTAGCCGATCTCGATGCAGGCGTCGACGCAACGCTTGAAGACTTCCTGGCGGGCCTTCTCGTCGATGCCCGGGGCCGGGGCTTCTTCCAGGACCTTCTGGTGACGGCGCTGCAGCGAGCAGTCACGGTCGCCCAGGTGCACGGCGTTGCCCTGGCCGTCGGACAGAACCTGCACTTCCACGTGACGTGGGTTGGTCAGGAACTTCTCCAGGTAGACCATCGGGTTGCCGAACGCGGCACCGGCTTCGGTGCGGGTCAGCTTGGCCGATTCGATCAGGTCTTCTTCCTTGTGCACCACGCGCATGCCGCGACCACCACCGCCACCGGCGGCCTTGATGATCACCGGGTAACCCACCTCGCGGGCGATCGCCAGCGCGGTTTCCGGGTCTTCCGGCAGCGGGCCGTCGGAGCCCGGCACGGTCGGCACGCCCGACTTGATCATCGCGTCCTTGGCCGACACCTTGTCGCCCATCAGGCGGATGGTGTCGGCTTTCGGGCCGATGAAAATGTAGCCGGAATTTTCCACCTGCTCGGCGAAATCGGCGTTTTCCGCGAGGAAGCCGTAACCCGGGTGGATGGCGGTGGCGCCTGTCACTTCGGCAGCGGCGATGATCGCCGGAATGTGCAGGTACGAATCCTTGGACGATGCAGGGCCGATGCAGACCGACTCGTCCGCCAGGCCCAGGTGCATCAGTTCACGGTCGGCCGTGGAGTGCACGGCGACGGTCTTGATACCCAGCTCTTTGCAGGCACGCAGGATCCGCAGGGCAATTTCCCCGCGGTTGGCGATCAGAACTTTTTCGAGCTTCCCAGACATCGTTGGTTCTCCGCGAATCAAACGATGGTGAACAGCGGCTGGTCGTACTCAACCGGCTGGCCGTCTTCCACCAGGATGGCGTCGATCACACCGCCGATCTCGGATTCGATGTGGTTCATCATCTTCATGGCTTCGACGATGCACAGGGTGTCGCCTTTCTTCACGGCCTGGCCGACTTCTGCGTAGTTCGGCGAAGTTGGCGAAGGCTTGCGGTAGAAGGTGCCGACCATTGGCGAACGGATCACGGTGCCTTTCAGGGCCGGCGCGGCGGCAGCGGCTTCAGCGGCCGGGGCGGCAGCGGCAACAGGTGCTGCGGCGGCAACCGGAGCGGCCATCGGAGCCGGAGCGGCGAAGTACTGGGCGCCGGCCGGGGTCTTGCTGTGGCGGCTGATGCGAACGGATTCTTCGCCTTCCTTGATCTCCAGTTCGTCGATGCCAGACTCTTCCAGCAGTTCGATCAGCTTCTTGACTTTACGGATATCCATTAATCATCAACTCCCAAGGTTCGGTCGGGGACGTATTTTTAAAACGTGTCGAAAACGTTTCTTCATGAGCCTCGGCCCGAAGGGGCCAAGACCTTGTGTCATCAGGGCTGTGCGTTGGCAGCCAGCTGTTCCAGCGCGGACTCCAGGGCCAACCGGTAGCCGGTGGCACCGAGGCCGCAGATCACTCCCACCGCGACATCGGAAAAGTAGGAGTGGTGGCGGAACGGTTCACGCTTGTGCACGTTGGAGAGGTGCACTTCGATGAATGGGATGCTCACCGCGAGCAATGCGTCACGTAATGCGACGCTGGTGTGGGTGAAAGCGGCCGGATTGATCAGGATGAAGTCCACGCCTTCGTTGCGCGCGGCATGGATGCGGTCGATCAATTCGTATTCGGCATTGCTCTGCAGGTATTGCAGATGGTGGCCGGCGGCGCGGGCGCGCTGCTCCAGGTCCTGATTGATCTGCGCCAGGGTGGCGGCGCCGTAGTGGCCCGGTTCGCGGGTGCCGAGCAGGTTCAGGTTGGGGCCGTGCAGCACCAGTAGGGTTGCCATCTGCGATTCCTTGGTTTTGTAGGGCAATTCGACATAGCGCGGCGACTATGCCGTAACAAGTGATGAGTGTCCAGTTCCCGGCAATAGCCAGCACGATGTCCGAGGTTCGCGCAAAGTATGTGACCAGATGATTAAGTCTGGTCACTTGTAGCGAGATTTTTCACAGGTAGCGGGAAGTTATAGACCCAGTTGGCCACGCACGCGCGCCAAAGTCTTCGCGAAATCGCCGGCGTTTGTCTCGCCGATGACCCGATCGGCGGTCATTTCGCTGCCGTTCGCCGCAAAGAACATCAGCGCGGGCGGGCCGAACAGGCGGTAGCGGTCGAGCAGGGCACGCTGCTCGGCATTGCTCTCGGTGATGTCGACGCGCAGCAGACGGAAGGCGGCCAGTTGTGGCTGGACCTGCGGCGCATTGAGCACTTCGTGCTCGATCACCTTGCAGCTGATGCACCAGTCGGCGTACCAGTCGAGCAGCACCGGCTGGCCGGCGGCCTTGGCCTCGGCCAGGGCGGCGTCGAGAGCGGCGGGGGTGGTGAGGGTCTGCCAGGCGTCGGCTTGGGTCGCGGCGGTGTTGCTGGCCACGACTGGTGGCGGCAGCGGGCGCAGCGGGTCTCCCTGGCCGCTCAGGGCGCCATACCAGCAGGCCAGGGCGTACACCAGCAGCGCCAGACCAAGCAGTTGCGCCAGGCGTTGGCGCGGCGTCTTGACCACGAATTCCAGCGCGCCGAGGAACAGCGCCACGCCGGCAGCCAGCAGACCAACCAGCAGCAGAGTGACCGGCCCTGGCAGCACGCGGCTGAGCAGGCCGATGGCCAGGCCCAGCAGCAGCACGCCGATGGCGTTCTTCACGGTGTTCATCCAGGGGCCGCTCTTCGGCAGCCAGGCCGCGCCGCCGGTGGCCACCAGCAACAGCGGCGCGCCCATGCCCAGGCCGAGGGCGAAAAGCTTCAGCGCGCCGCCCAAGGCGTCGCCGCTGGCGCTGATGTACAGCAAGGCGCCGGCCAGAGGCGCCGAGACGCAAGGCGAAACCAGCAGGCTGGAGAGCACGCCGAGCACCGCCGCGCCGAGCAGCGAACCGCCCTTGGTGCGGTGCGCGAGGTTGTCCAGGCGGCTGCTCAGTGCCTGTGGCAGCTTGAGGTCGAACAAGCCGAACATGGCCAGGGCGAACAGCACGAAGAATGCGGCGAACGGCATCAGCACCCAGGCCGACTGCAGGCGCGCCTGCAGGTTCAGGCCAGCGCCGAACAGCCCCATCAGCGCGCCGAGCACGGCGAAGCTCGCCGCCATCGGCAGCACATAGGCCAGCGACAGCGACAGCCCGCGCAGGCCGCCGACCTGGCCGCGCAGGACCACGCCGGAGAGGATCGGCAGCATCGGCAGTACGCAGGGAGTGAAGGTCAGGCCGACCCCGGCGAGGAAGAACAGCAGCAGCGATTTCCAGGTCCAGCCCTGCTCGGCGGTTGCCGGCAGCGGGGCGCCTTCGCCGTCGATGCTCAGCCGTTCGGTTTCCGGCGGATAGCACAGGCCCTTGTCGGCGCAGCCCTGGTAGCCCACCAGCAGGGTGAAGGCGCGCGGGTCATTGCGTGGCAGCTCGATGTCGAGCACGCCGTGATAGACCTCGACGTCGCCGAAGAACTCGTCGTGCTTGGCCTCGCCCTTGGGGATGTTCGGTACGCCCAGGCGAATGTCCGCGGGCTCGGCGCGGAACTGGAAGCGATGGCGGTAGAGGTAGTAGCCGTCGGTGGCGACGAAGCGCAGCTTGATGGTCTGGGCGTCGGCCTGGACCAGGCTGAGCTTGAAGGCTTCATGCACCGGCAGGAAGTCGGCGCTGTTGGACGCGGCGCCGAGGGTGGCGCTGGGGCGGTTGTCGAGCAGGCCCGTGGCGAAGGCGGGGCTGGCCAGCAGCAGGAACAGCAGGAAAAACAGGCGGCGCATGGCGGACTCGCGAGGTGGAACGTGGCGGGCATGATAGCGGAGTTGGTCGAAATTGGGGCCGCTGCGCGGCCCATCGCGACACAAGGCCGCTCCTACAGGGTTCGCGTACCTATGTAGGAGCGGCCTTGTGTCGCGATGGGCTGCGAGGCAGCCCCATCAAGCAGATGGCTAGAGCCTGAACGCCCGCACCGCCGTATTCAACTCGCCGCCCAGCTTGAGCAACTGCTCGCCCTGCTCACGCCCTTCACCAATGCGCTGCAGGTTGTCCTCGCCCAGCTCGTGAATCCGCTCGCTGTGATCGCGGATCTCGCTTACTGCTCCGCTCTGTTGCGCGGTCACGTCGGCAATGCGCACCGCCGTGTCGGAGATGGTGCGGATGGCGCTGACGATCGCGTCCAGCGCGCCATCGGCCGATTGTGCCTGGTTGGCCGTGGCCTCGGCGTGTTCCAGCTGGGCACGCATGCCCTCCACCGATTCACGGGCGGCCTGCTGCAGGCGGTCGATCAGCGCCTGGATCTCGCCGGTGGCGCCGGTGGTGCGCTGGGCCAGCGAGCGCACCTCATCGGCAACCACGGCGAAACCGCGTCCCATCTCCCCGGCCCGGGCCGCTTCGATGGCAGCGTTGAGGGCCAGCAGGTTGGTCTGCTCGGCGATCGCCCGGATCACCGTGAGCACGCTGCCGATGGTGGCCGACTCTTGCGCCAATTGCTCGATCATCCGGGCGTTGCCCTGCACCTCGTCGACCAGCGAACGCAGGCCGGACAGGCTCTGGCCGATCACCGTCTGGCCCTGTTCCACGGCCCGGCCGGCATCGCGGCTGGCCTCGGCGGCGGCGCTGGCATCGCCGGCCACCTGCTGGATCGTCGCCTCCAGTTCACCCAGGGCGTCGCGGATCTGCGCGGTGTCGCCGGCCTGGCGTTCGGCGCCGTCGTGCAGGGCGCTGCTCATGCCGGCCAGAGCGTGACTGCTGCCGGCCACCTGTTCGGCGTTGTGGCGGATGGTGCCGACCAGCCCCACCAGGTACTGGCGCAGGCGGTTGAGCGATTCCTGGATGTCGTGCAGCTCGCGATTGGTGCGGCCCAGGGCGATGGCCTGGGCGAAGTCGCCCTCGGCCCAGCGCGACAGCGCCGGCGCCAGGCTGGTCAGGGTGCGCGCCAGGCGGCGTTGCAGGGTATCGATGAGCAGGGCGATCAGCAGAATCAGGCCGATCATCAGACCCTGGATGAGGCGTACCTCGCTGGCGATGGTCGCGTGCAGGCCGCGCACCTCGGGCTCCAGGCCGGCGATGGCCTGTTGCACCGCATCCAGGCGTTCGCCGGTGCTGGCGGCCAGCGCGGCGCGGCGCTCGATCTGCTCGCGGGTACGCTGCAGTTCGCCGGGGTAGCGCCCGAGCAGGCTGTGCAGCTCGCGCTTCAGGCCCACGGCGATGTCTTCCTGCTGGCTGCTGGCCTGGGATTCCAGGCCCATCATCGCGGCGAAGTCGTCGGCGTTGGATTCGGCGGCGCGGGTCACCCCCAGCAATGGCAGGCTGTCGATGGCCTGGGCCTGGGCGGCGATCAGTTGCAGTTCGCGCTGCACCTCGTCGGCCAGCTCGGCGCGCCCGCTGCTGACCAGCTTGTCGCGAGCCAGGGACAGCCGACCCAGGTGCAGGGAGGCCTCCAGCAGCGGCGCCAGGTAGCGGCCGGCGTCGCTGCTGGCGCTGTCGCGGGCGTAGCCAACCAGTTGCTCGAGGTTCGCTCCCAGCTCCCGCTCGGCCTGCAGCAGCAGGGCCTGGGGATCGCCGGCCAGCTTGCCGGCGGCGAGCAGTTCGTTGGCGGTGAAGCCTTGCAGGTTGTCCAGGCTCGGACGCAACTTGGCCGACAGGTCCTCGGGCCAGTCGGCCAGGGCGGCCTGCAGCTGCTTGTTGGCCTCCATGGCCGCGGCATGGCGCAGGGCATCGCCGCTGCCCAGGTACGCCTGGATATTGCGCGCGGTGTCGTTCTGGAACTGCTGGGACAGGCCCAGATAGCGCTCCATCAGTTGGTAGGGACGTTCCAGGGCGCGTTGCGACCACCACAGGGTCGCGCCCAGGGCGATACACACGGTCACCAGCAACAGGGTGTTGAAATTGGTCAGCCACTTCAGGCGCATAGCCGCGAACTTCCTGCGGAGGGGGAGTGGAGAGGTCGGGGCCTG
Organism: Pseudomonas sp. GD03858; assembly: GCF_029840925.1. GTDB lineage: Bacteria > Pseudomonadota > Gammaproteobacteria > Pseudomonadales > Pseudomonadaceae > Aquipseudomonas. The sequence continues at coordinate 13,700 of NZ_JAOCDM010000017.1, read as the reverse complement.
AAGTTATTGCGATTTTGTGACGAGGTGATGACGCCGGAGGGTTGGCGCCATAAAAAAGTGGCACAGTGCCGGTATTGTTTGATGGTTGCTCTCTGTAGGAGCGGCCTTGCCGAGGCGTCGGACCGGTCGGAAAGGGCGCTCCTACAGGGTCGAGTTAAATCAGTGGATTACGAGTTTTCCATTAGAGCGGCCCATGTCGGCGGCTACGGCTCGACCCTGACCACGCAGTTACGCCCGGCATGCTTGGCCCGGTACAGCGCCTCGTCGGCGGCGCTGGCCATGGTCAGCGCATCGAGGCTGTCGTCCAGCTGCACCACACCGCCGCTGAAGGTGCACTGCAGGTCGTGGGGCTGGGCCGGGTAGTGGATTTCGGCGAAGCGCCTGCGGATTTCGTCCAGCACCTTGTGCGCGGCCTCGAGCCCGGTGCCGGGCATGACGATGGCGAATTCCTCGCCGCCGTAGCGGCCGATGAAGTCGGTCTTGCGCAGGCGTTGCTTGAGGAACAGCGCCAGGCTCTTGATCACCCGGTCGCCCATGGGGTGCCCGTGGCGGTCGTTGATCTTCTTGAAATGGTCGATGTCGAGCATGGCGAAACTCAATGGCTGCGCTTCGCGGCGGGCGCGGAAACTGCAGTCTTCGAGCAGTTGCAGGATATGGGTGTGGTTATACAGCCCGGTAAGGCTGTCGCGGACCATCCGCGCCTTGAGGTGGCGGGCGCGGGCGGCGCGGTTGCGCACGGTGGTCACCAGGTGCCGCGAGCGGATCGGCTTGGTGAGAAAGTCGTCGCCGCCCTCGCTCATGGCATCGAGCTGCTTGTCCAGGTCGTCCTCGGCCGACAGGTAGATGATCGGCACGCTGACATAGCGATCGTTGTGGCGGATCACCTTGGCCAGCTCCGGACCCGTGCACTCGGGCATGTACAGGTCGAGAATGATCAGGTCGGGCTGGAAGTCGGCCAGCTCGCTCATGGTGCGGATCGGCTCGGTCAGGGTGCGGGTAATGATCCCGGCGCCGTTGAGCAGGCGTTCGGTGTGCAGGGCCTGGGCGCGGGAGTCGTCGATCACCAGCACGCGGAACGGGTCGTACTGGGTGGCGCTGGTCAGCAGTTCGAGCTTCTCCAGCAGGCTCGAGGCGTCCAGGGTGCCGGTGAGAAACTCCTGGCCGCCGGCGCGCACGGCGGCCAGGCGGGTCGGGGTGTCGGTTTCGTGCAGGCTGAAGAACAGCAGCGGTACCGGCTGTTCCAGCCCCTGCTGGGCCTGGGCCGCCAGTTGCAGGCCGATGCCGGGGCCGGTGAAGTCGACATCCATGACGATGGCCGAAGGCAGGCGTTCGCTCATCGACGCCTGGAATGCGTCGGCGCTGAACAGCGCCTGCACCGTCAGGCCGAAGAACTCCAACTGCTGGGCCAGGCGCTCGGCGCGGTCGTGGTCCTGCAGGACGATGTACACCGGCTTGCGCAGCGGTGGCAGGGGCACGTTGTCGAGCTGGTCGCCCTTGCGCAGGCCGGTGCGCGAGAGACGCTGCATCAGGCGGTTGAGCTCGCTGATCAGTTCAGAGTTGAGCCGGGCACTGTTGGCCTCGATGGCGCGCAAGGTCTGGCCGATGGCCGTCGACAGGCTGCGGTGCTCGGGCTGCTCGAACCGCTCGGCATAGCGCTGCAGGCGTAGATTGGCTTCGCACAGCTCGCCCAGGTCGCCGCTGGACCATTGGCCGCGCTGCAGGCGCTGCCAGATCTCGAGCATCTGCCGGGCCTGGTGGATCACCCGCTGGGCAAAGTGCTGCTTGAGGCGTTCGTGGCTCGGCTCGGCTGGCTGGGTCATGTCCTGACTACTTATAGGTGGGCGGGGCGCAGGTTCAATGATGGCTCTATGCTAGCACCGCTTTTCCGACAAGCGAGTGCCTCGGGTCAACAAAGTGTTCAAGGCCCGTTATTCAGTTGCCGACCCGTTGGTTGCTTATACGAATGGCGGTGTCTGCTTTATAGTGCTGCCACCTGGGTTTGTCGTGGCACCCTGGCCGAGGCCTGCGGTCCAAGCCCTGAACCGTTCGTGACTGATTAAGGACACTGCCATGCTGGATTGGAAAAACCGTGAGGCCAAGGCCGAGCCCCGTGAGCGGGTCGATACCCGTGGCGCCGCCACCCGTAGCTACCTTGGCGGCTTGTGGAGCCGCGCCCTGGGCACGCTGATCGGCCTTTACCTGCTGGTGTGCATTGGCCTGGGCTGGTACTGGAGCCAGGAGCCGGATCTGTTCCCGGTGCAGCAGAACGCCCAGGCTGCCGCCGAGCGCAATGGCCAGCAGATGGTGGTCGGCTACACCACCGTCGAGACCCTCAAGACCGTGGCCGGCACCCTGCTCGACAAGCCGGGCGGCTACATTTCCAATGACCGCTTCCCGCCAGGGCTGTGGATGGACAACATGCCGAGCTGGGAGTACGGCGTGCTGGTCCAGGTGCGCGACCTGTCCCGCGCCCTGCGCAAGGACTTCGCCCGTTCCCAGTCGCAATCGACCGAGGACGCCGACCTGGCCAAGGCCGAGCCGCGCTTCAACTTCGACAACAAGAGCTGGATCCTGCCGTCGAGCGAGTCGGAGTTCGAGGAGGGCATCAAGTCGCTGAACCGTTACCAGACCCGTCTGGCCAAGGGCGACCAGGGCGCGATCTTCTACACCCGCGCCGACAACCTGAACAACTGGCTGGGCGATGTCGCCACCCGTCTGGGCTCGCTGTCGCAGCGCCTGTCGGCCAGCGTCGGCCGGGTCAAGCTGAACAACACCCTGAAGACCGAGACCGTGGCCCCGGGCCAGGCGCCGCAGGTCGACGAGGAAGTGGTCGAGACTCCGTGGCTGCAGATCGACAACGTGTTCTACGAGGCCCGTGGCCAGGCCTGGGCGTTGTCGCACCTGCTGCGCGCCATCGAGGTGGACTTTGCCGACGTGCTGGCGAAAAAGAACGCCACGGTCAGCGTGCGGCAGATCATCCGCGAGCTGGAAGCCTCGCAGGAAGCGCTGTGGAGCCCGATGGTGCTCAATGGCAGCGGCTTTGGCATGTGGGCCAACCACTCGCTGGTGATGGCCAACTACATTTCCCGAGCCAACGCCGCGGTCATCGACCTGCGCCAACTGCTGTCCCAGGGCTGAGATGCCGGTCAATCCTGCCGAGGTCGCGCACCGCGCGGCCTCCGACGCCGAGCTGGTGGCCTGGGTCGACGAGCATGATCAACTGCTCGGCGCCCTGCCACGGGCCGAGCTGCGCGAGCGAGGCCTGATCGGGCGCTGCACCTTCATCTTGCTGTTCAACGGCGCGGGCGAGCTGTGCGTGCACCGTCGGACCCTGAGCAAGGCGCTGTATCCCGGTTACTGGGACGTGGCGGCGGGGGGCATGGTCGGGGTGCAGGAGTCCTACGCCGATTCGGCGGCGAGGGAGCTTGCCGAGGAACTGGGGGTGAGCGGTGTCGAGCTGCGCTTCCACGAGACGTTCTACTTCGAGCAGCCGGGCAACCGCTTGTGGTGCGCGGTGTATTCGGCGGTGTGGGACGGGCCGTTGCGCTTGCAGCCCGAGGAGGTTATCGAGGCGCGGTTCATCAGTTTGCAGATAATCGAGCAAGAGAGCGTGAAGAAACCGTATTGCCCGGACTCGCTGGTGGCGTTGCAGCGGTACAGGAACAGTCTGATTTAGCAGTGTTGCCTCTTGGGGGCGCTTTGCGCCCCTTTCCGACCGGTCCGACGCCTCGGCAAGGCCGCTCCTACAGGGGATCGCGTTCTCCTGTAGGAGCGGCCTTGTGTCGCGAAAGGGCTGCGCAGCAGCCCCAAGCATCTGAAGGTCGCAAAACTTTCGTAAAATGGCGCAATCCTGTACTTAGCAACAGCCAGATTTATCGTTAAACTGCGCGCCCTTTTCGGGCTGTCGCATGATCTTGCGGCAGTAGCGCCGCCCCTGCCAGAGTGGGGCTTCGCGGTCGGCTCCCGCCGACCAGTTTTTTGTCCTCGGCACAGAGGAACAAAAGTGGCCAAGAAAGCTTCTTCCTTCGCCGCCCTTGGCGGTCTCGTATATTCCACCGATGCCGGTCGGCACTGTCCCGACTGTGGCCAGCCGGTGGACGCCTGTATCTGCAAGCAGCAGGTCATCCCCGAAGGCGATGGCATTGCCCGTGTGCGTCGTGAAAGCAAAGGTCGCGGCGGCAAGACCGTGACCACCATCACCGGCGTGCCGCTGCCCCTCGAACAGCTCAAGGAGCTCGCCAGCACGCTCAAGCGTCGTTGCGGCACCGGCGGCGCGCTCAAGGACGGGGTCATCGAGATTCAGGGCGACCACGTCGAACTGTTGCTCGGCGAGCTGATCAAACAGGGCTTCAAGGCGAAAAAATCCGGCGGCTGAGGCTGTCGCGCGACTTTTCGCCCAGCGCTTTCTAAACTCGATGCCGTGGCCAGGGTCTATCCGGGGGCACGGACGATTCGTCATTTTCAGCTTCTACACTGCGCCCGCCACCTGACGGGGCAGTGTCTTGGACTTATCTATAGGGGACTTGAATGTCCGTACGACGCACACGCAAAGACGATGGTAGCCAATGGACCGTGGCCGACAGCCGCAGTGTTTATGGCATCCGCCATTGGGGCGCTGGTTATTTCGCCATCAATGAAGCCGGGCGCGTCGAAGTGCGCCCCAACGGCCCGGACAGCGCGCCGATCGACCTGTTCGAGCAAGTCCAGGAGCTGCGCCAGAGCGGCCTGTCGCTGCCGCTGCTGGTTCGTTTTCCGGACATCCTGCAGGACCGCGTGCGCCAGCTGACCGGCGCCTTCGATGCCAACATCGCGCGCCTGGAGTACCAGAATCAGTACACCGCGCTGTACCCGATCAAGGTCAACCAGCAGGAGGCGGTGGTCGAGAACATCATCGCCACCCAGAACGTCTCCATCGGCCTGGAAGCCGGCTCCAAGCCCGAGCTGCTGGCGGTGCTGGCGCTGGCACCGAAGGGCGGCACCATCGTCTGCAACGGTTACAAGGACCGCGAGTTCATTCGCCTGGCGCTGATGGGCCAGAAGCTCGGTCACAACGTGTTCATCGTCATCGAGAAGGAATCCGAGGTCGCCCTGGTGATCGAGGAAGCCGCGGAGCTGAAGGTCAAGCCACAGGTCGGCCTGCGCGTGCGCCTGTCGTCGCTGGCCTCGAGCAAGTGGGCCGACACCGGCGGCGAGAAGTCCAAGTTCGGCCTATCCGCCGCCCAGCTGATCTCGGTGGTGCAGCGCTTCCGTGATGCGGGCCTGGACCAGGGCATCCGCCTGCTGCACTTCCACATGGGCTCGCAGATCGCCAACCTGGCCGACTACCAGCACGGTTTCAAGGAAGCCATCCGCTACTACGGCGAACTGCGCGCGCTGGGCCTGCCAGTCGATCACATCGACGTCGGCGGCGGCCTGGGCGTTGACTACGACGGTACCCATTCGCGCAACGCCAGCTCGATCAACTACGACATGGACGACTACGCCGGCGTGGTGGTCGGGATGCTCAAGGAGTTCTGCGACGCGCAGGGCCTGCCGCACCCGCACATCTTCTCCGAGAGCGGTCGCTCGCTGACCGCGCACCACGCCATGCTGGTGATCCAGGTGACCGACGTCGAAAGCCACAACGACGAGATGCCGACCATCGAGAACAAGGAGTCGCTGCCCGAGACCGTGCAGTGGCTGGCCGACCTGCTCGGCCCCACCGACATCGAGATGGTCACCGAGACCTACTGGCGCGCCACCCACTACATGGGCGACGTGGCCGCGCAGTACGCCGACGGCAAGCTGACCCTGGCCGAAAAGGCCCTGGCCGAGCAGTGCTACTTCGCCGTGTGCCGTCGCCTGCACAACTCGCTCAAGGCCCGCCAGCGCTCGCACCGCCAGGTGCTGGACGAGCTGAACGACAAGCTGGCCGACAAGTACATCTGCAACTTCTCGGTGTTCCAGAGCCTGCCGGACACCTGGGCCATCGGCCAGGTGCTGCCGATCATCCCGCTGCACCGCCTGGACGAAGAGCCGCTGCGCCGCGCCGTGCTGCAGGACCTGACCTGCGACTCCGACGGCAAGATCAACCAGTACGTCGACGAGCAGAGCATCGAGACCAGCATGCCGGTGCACGCGGTCAAGGAAGGCGAGGACTACCTGCTGGGCGTGTTCCTGGTGGGCGCGTACCAGGAAATCCTCGGCGACATGCACAACCTGTTCGGTGACACCGACTCGGTGAACATCTACCAGAACGCCGACGGCAGCGTGTACCACGCCGGCATCGAGACCCACGACACCATCGAGGACATGCTGCGCTACGTGCACCTGTCGCCGGAGGAGTTGATGACCCACTACCGCGACAAGGTGGCCAGCGCCCGGATCAGCGCGCGCGAGCGCACGCAGTTCCTCGATGCGTTGCGCTTGGGATTGACCCGGTCTTCGTACCTGTCTTCGTAATCCCCGGGGCCGCTTTGCGGCCCATCGCGACACAAGGCCGCTCCTACAGGCGATTGCGCAGTAATTGCCATACGCGATCCCCCTGTAGGAGCGGCCTTGTGTCGCGATCTGAGGGCGCAGCCCTCACCGCGTCATACCCGGTAATGATCCGCTTACGCCATCCCTCATCGAGACACCTATCCTGCGAATGCAATGTTCAAAGGAAGTCGACATGGACCGTCACGGCAATCATCGCCTGCGCCAAGGGCGCTTTTCAGAGTCAGGCAGGCTTTATCTGCTAACTACCGCTACCCGCCAGCGTAGCCCACTGTTTCAGAATCTTTGGTTTGCGCGAGCGGCCATCCATCAATTGCGTCTGAATGATCATGAAGGTAGCTGCCGTACATTGGCTTGGGTTCTGATGCCAGACCATCTGCACTGGTTGATCGAGCTTGGGCCTACCAGCCTGGACAAACTCATGTGTGCCTTCAAGTCGCGAAGCAGTTGTGCTCTTTACCGTAAAGGTGCCGAGCGAAAGCACATCTGGCAGCCTGGATTTTACGACCGGGCATTGCGCAAGGACGAGGATGTCAGGGCTGCTGCCCGTTACATCATCGCCAACCCGATTCGGGCTGGACTGGTTAGACGAGCCGGCGAGTACCCACATTGGGATTGTGTGTGGCTGTGAGCCCGCAGGTGAGGGCTTCGCCCTCATTTCGCGACACAAGGCCGCTCCTACAGGCGATCGCGCAATAATTGCCATACGCGATCCCCCTGTAGGAGCGGCCTTGTGTCGCGAAGGGCCGCACAGCGGCCCCGGCGTCACTGAATCCAGCGCTGCTTCTCCTGCAACCGCCACCCCACCCATCCCAGCGTCACCGCTCGCAGCGCCATGAACAGCAAAAAGGCCAGCCACAACCCATGGTTGCCCAACCCGCTCAACCCCAGCGCAAAGGGCAGGGCGATCAGCACCGACACCAGCATCGCATTGCGCATCTCCCGCGCCCGCGTGGCGCCAATGAACAAACCATCCAGCAAGTAACTCCACACCGCGATCAACGGCAGCAACGCCAAGTACGGCAGGAACGGATACGCCGCCTCGCGCACGCTGGCGATGTCGGTCTGCAGGTCGATGAACAGGTGACCACCCAGCACGAACAGCACCGCGAAACCCAGGCTGACGATCAGCGACCAGCCACAGGCCACCACCAGCGCTCGTTTGAGGGTACGGCGATCACGGGCGCCGATGGCATGCCCGCACAGTGCCTCGACCGCATGCGCCAGGCCATCGAGGGCATAGGCGGTGAGCATCAGCCCGTTGAGCAGCAGGGCATTGGCCGCCACCGTCGCCTCGCCCAACCGCGCGCCTTGCACGGTCAACAGCAGGAACACCAGCTGCAGCGCCAGGCTGCGCAGGAAGATATCGCGGTTCACCGCCAGAAGGGGGCGCCAGGCCTGCCAGCGCTTCAGCGCGGCCCAGGCGATGTGCCCGGGATAGGCGCGCAGCGCCGGGCGGGTGAGGGCCAGGCCGAGCAGGGCGGCGCACCATTCGGCGATCACCGAGGCCCGCGCCGAGCCGACCACGCCCCAGTCCAGGCCGAGCACGAACCACAGGTTCAGGGCGATGTTCAGCAGGTTGGTGGTCAGCAGGATCGCCAGCGGCGCCCGGGCGTTCTGCGTGCCGAGAAACCAGCCGACCAGGGCATAGCTGGCCAGCGCCGCCGGCAGGCCGAGCAGGCGCGTGTGGAAGAACGCCTCGGTGGAGGCATGCAGTGCCTCGCTGGGCTGCATCGCTTGCAGCGCCAGCTGGCTGAAGGGCAGGGCGAGCAGGCCGATCAGCAGGGCGAAGGCCAGTGCCAGCAACAGCCCCTGCACCAGCACCTGACGCAGCGCGGCGCCGTCGGCGCGACCGGCGGCCTGGGCGGCGAAGCCGGTGGAGCCCATGCGCAGGAAGCCCATCAGGCCGACCATGAAGGTGAACAGCGTGGCGCCCACCGCCACCGCGCCCAGCTGGTGGGCGTGGGGCAGGTGGCCGATCACCGTGCTGTCGACCAGTGCCACCAGCGGTACTGAGATGTTGGACAGGATCATCGGCGCGGCCAGGGCCCAGACCTTGTGGTGGGTGGGGCGGTCGCGCCAGGCGGTGGACAGTGAAGACATGCGGGCTCCAGCGGGGGATACAAATTGGGCCATCGCGGGGCAAGCCCGCTCCCACGCAAGTGCACTTCATCACGTGGGAGCGGGCTTGCCCCGCGATGGTCGAACGGATTGTACCGCCCCGGCAACCAATCGGCGCGAACACGGTCTCACTTGCCGCGCATCGCCAGGTAAGCCCCTCGGCGTTGCGCTATAGTTGCCCCCCTCACGTACACGCTGCCGAAGAGTTCTCTCTCAATGCTCAACAAAGGATTGTTGCTGGCCTGCGCGCTGGCCCTGCTCAGTGCCTGTGACTCGTCCACGCCGGACAAGCCATCGGCCCCCGCCGACGCCGCCACCGCCGTCGCGCCCGCCGAAACCAAGGCAGCCAAGCGTGAAGACCCGGCGCTGCTCGCCAAGCGCTACGCCGGCCGCGAGCTGACCGTGCTGGACGTCTCGGAAGTCCAGCTCGACGGCGCCAGCACCCTGTCGGTCAGCGTCTCCGCGCCGCTGGACGCCAACCAGGACTTCGCCGCCAAGCTGCACCTGGTCGACACCGTCAAAGGCAAGGTCGACGGCGCCTGGGAACTCTCCGACAACCAGATGGAACTGCGTCTGCGCCACCTGGAGCCGCAGCGCAAGATGGTCCTGACCATCGACAAGGGCCTGCTCTCGGTCAACGGCAATCAGCTTGAGGCCGAATCGGTCAGCCGCTTCGAGACCCGCGACATGCAGCCCACCGTGGGCTTCGCCAGTCGCGGTTCGCTGCTGCCCACGCGCCTGGCCGAAGGCCTGCCGGTGATCGCGCTGAACGTCGACAAGGTCGATGTCGAGTTCTTCCGCATCAAGCCGGACATGCTCTCCAGCTTCCTGGTCAACTGGGGCCGCAACTCAAGCCTCTACTACTACCAGTCCAAGGAAACCCTGGAGATGGCCGAGCTGGTCTACAGCGGCCGCTTCGACCTCAACCCCGCGCGCAACACCCGCGAGACCGTGCTGCTGCCGATCGCCGGGATCAAGCCGCTGCAGGAGCCGGGCGTGTACCTGGCAGTGATGCGCGCCTCGGGTACCTATGACTATTCGCAGCCGGCGACCCTGTTCACCCTGAGCGACATCGGCGTTTCCGCCCACCGTTACCGCGACCGCCTGGACGTGTTCAGCCAGGCCCTGGAAGGCGGCAAGGCGCTCAAGGACGTCACCCTCGAACTGCACGACGACAAAGGCAAGTTGCTGGCCCAGGCCAAGACCGATGGCGACGGCCATGCCCAGCTGCCGATCACCGCCAAGGCCGACACCCTGATCGCCACCCAGGGCGTGAACACCACCCTGCTGCGCCTGAACACCGCCGCCCTGGACCTGGCCGAGTTCGACATCACCGGCCCCCAGGCCAACCCGCTGCAGTTCTTCATCTTCGGCCCGCGCGACCTGTATCGCCCGGGCGAGACCGTGCTGCTCAACGGCCTGCTGCGCGATCAGGACGGCAAGCCGGTCAAGGCCCAGCCGGTGAATGTGGAAGTGCGCCGCCCGGACGAGCAGGTCAGCCGCAAGTTCGTCTGGGAGGCCGACCAGAACGGCCTGTTCCAGTACCAGCTGCAACTGGCCAGCGAGGCCCCGACCGGCCGCTGGCAACTGCTGCTGGACCTGGGTGGTGGGCGCAAGCAGGTCTACGAATTCCTCGTCGAGGACTTCCTCCCCGAACGCCTGGCGCTGGAACTCAAGGGCAGCAGCACGCCGCTGGCGCCGGATGAGACCGCCACCATCCAGGTCAATGGCCGTTACCTCTACGGCGCGCCGGCCGCCGGCAACCGCCTCAGCGGCCAGGCCTACGTGCGCCCGCTGCGTGAAGCGGTCAAGGCGCTGCCGGGCTACCAGTTCGGCGCGGTCACCGAGACCGACCTGAACCAGGACCTGGAGCTGGACGAAGTCACCCTCGATCAGAACGGCAAGGCCCGCATCGATATCGAAAGCCGCTGGGCCGAGGCCCGTTCGCCGCTGCAACTGACCGTGCAGGCCAGTTTGCAGGAGTCCGGTGGCCGGCCGATCACCCGGCGCCTGGAGCAGCCGATCTGGCCTGCCGAACGCCTGCCGGGCCTGCGCGGCCTGTTCGACGGCGAAGAGACCGACGGCGACGGCCCGGTGGAATTCGAATTTTTGGTGGCCGACCGCGACGGCAACAAGCTCGCCGCCGACAACCTGAAGGTGCGCCTGATCCGCGAGCGCCGCGACTATTACTGGAACTACTCGCAGAGCGACGGCTGGAGCTACAACTACAACGAGAAATTCCTCACCCAGGCCGAGGAGACCGTCAGCGTGAAGGCCGGCTCCACCGCCAAGCTGAACTTCCAGGTGGAGTGGGGCCCTTACCGCGTCGAGCTGGAAGACCCGCAGACCGGCCTGGTTTCCAGCGCGCGCTTCTGGGCTGGCTATCGTGCCCAGGACAACGCCGAAGGCGGCGCCGTGCGCCCCGACCAGGTCAAGATCGCCCTGGACAAGCCAGCCTACAAGGAAGGTGGCACCGCCAAGGTCACCGTCACCCCGCCGGCCGCCGGCAGCGGTTACCTGATGATCGAGTCCGCCGATGGCCCGTTGTGGTGGCAGGAGATCGAGGTGCCCGCCGAAGGCAAGACCTTCGATGTCGAGCTGGACAAGCAGTGGGCGCGTCACGACCTGTACATCAGCGCCCTGGTGATCCGCCCGGGCGAGCGCAAGGCCAATGCCACGCCGAAACGCGCCGTGGGCGTGCTGCACCTGCCTCTGGACCGCGCCGAGCGCAAGCTGGCCGTGTCGCTGCAGGCGCCGGAGAAGATGCGACCCAAGCAGCCGCTGACGGTCAAGCTCAAGGCGGTCAACGCCGACGGCAGCGTGCCGAAGCAGGTGCATGTGCTGCTGTCCGCGGTGGACGTGGGCATCCTCAACATCACCGACTTCAAGACCCCCGACCCGTTCGCCAGCCTGTTCGGTCGCAAGGCCTATGGCGCCGACCAGCTGGACATCTATGGCCAGCTGATCGAAGCCGGCCAGGGCCGCCTGGCCAGCCTGGCCTTCGGTGGCGACGCCGCCATGGCCAAGGGCGGCAAGCGCCCGAACACCACGGTGACCATCGTTGCCCAGCAGAGCCTGCCGGTGACCCTCGACGAGAAAGGCGAAGGCCAGGCCACGGTCGATATTCCCGACTTCAACGGCGAGCTGCGGCTGATGGCCCAAGCCTGGACCGAGGAACACTTCGGCATGGCCGAAGGCAAGAGCGTGGTCGCCGCGCCGCTGATCGCCGAACTGTCCGCGCCGCGCTTCCTGGCCGGTGGCGACCGCACCAGCCTGGCGCTGGACCTGGCCAACCTCTCCGGCCGCGCCCAGCAACTGACCGTGCAGCTGGCTGCCGAAGGGCAGTTGAGCCTGGCCGCTGGCGCGTCGCAAACCGTTGCCCTCGCCGAAGGTCAGCGCACCACGCTGATGATCCCGGTGCAGGCCCTGGGCGGCCTTGGCCAGGGCAAGGTGCGCGTGCAGGTCAATGGTCTGCAGTTGCCAGGCGAGCCGGCCAACGCTTTCGAGCGCGAGTGGACCCTCGGCGTGCGCCCGGCCTACCCGGCGATGCTCAAGCACTACCGCGTGGCCCTCAAGGACCAGCCCTGGAGCCTGCCGGACAGCGACCTGGCCGAGTTCGAAGCGGCGGGCCTTGAAGCCAGCCTGGCGCTGTCGAGCCGCCCGCCGCTGAACCTGGCCGAGCAGATCCGCGCCCTGGAAGCCTACCCTTACGGCTGCCTGGAGCAGACCACCAGTGGCCTGTACCCATCGCTGTACGCTGATGCCGACAGCCTCAAGCGCCTGGGCATCAAGGGCGAACCTGCCGATGTGCGCAAGCGCAAGATCGAGATGGGCATCGAACACCTGCTGGGCATGCAGCGCTACAACGGCAGCTTCGGCCTGTGGAGCTCGGACAGCGAGGAAGAGTATTGGCTGACCGCCTACGTCACCGACTTCCTGCTGCGTGCCCGCGAGCAAGGCTACGGCGTACCGGCCGAAGCGCTGAAGAAGGCCAGCGAGCGCCTGCTGCGCTATGTGCAGGAGCGCAACCTGATCGAAGTCGACTACAGCCAGAACGCCGACCACACCCGCTTCGCCGTGCAGGCCTATGCCGGCCTGGTGCTGGCGCGCAGCCAACAGGCGCCGCTGGGCGCCCTGCGCAGCCTGTTCGAGCGTCGCGCCGATGCCCGCTCCGGCCTGCCGCTGGTGCAGCTGGCGGTGGCGCTGGACAAGATGGGTGACAAACAGCGTTCGCAGCAGGCGCTGCAGGCGGGCCTGTCTGTCACGCGGGGCAAAGGCTGGATGGCCGACTACGGCAGCGCCCTGCGTGACCAGGCGCTGATCCTGGCCCTGCTGCAGGAGAACAACCTGGCCGGCAACCAGGTCGACCAGCGTCTGTTCGGCCTGTCCGACGAGCTGGCCGCCAACCGCTGGCTGTCCACCCAGGAGCGCAACGCGCTGTTCCTCGCCGGCCGTGGCCTGCTGGGCAAGCCGGAAGGCAACTGGAAAGCCCGCCTGGACAGCGCCGGTGAAGTGCGCGAGTTCGACAACAACGACTCGGGCCTGAAACTCGAAGGCCCGCTGCTGGCCTCGCCGCTGAGCATTCAGAACCAGGGCGGCGACACCCTGTACCAGCAGTTGACCCTGTCCGGTTACCCGCGCCAGGCCCCGGCCGCCAGCGGCAACGGCATGGAGATCCGTCGCGAGTACCTGGGCATGAACGGCCAGGCGCTGGATGTGCGCAACCTGCGCAGCGGCGACCTGGTGCTGGTGCACCTGGCGCTCAAGGCCCAGGACCAGGTGCCGGACGCCCTGGTGGTGGACTTGCTGCCGGCGGGCCTGGAGCTGGAGAACCAGAACCTGGCGCAGAGCGCTGCCAGCCTGGACAACGCCAGCAGCGCGGTGAAGCAGTGGCGCGAGTCGATGCAGAACGCCAGCGTGGTGCACCAGGAGTACCGCGACGACCGCTACGTGGCGGCGCTCAAGCTCGACAGCTACGGCACCACCCACCTGCTGTACCTGGCCCGTGCGGTGACCCCGGGCAGCTACCGCATCCCGCCGCCGCAGGTGGAGTCGATGTACCGGCCGAACCTGCAGGCGATCGGCGACAGCCAGGGGGAGAT
>NZ_JAOCDM010000169.1 GCF_029840925.1 Pseudomonas sp. GD03858 | reverse complement strand
GGTCCGGCGCCCCGGCAAGGCCGCTCCTACAAAGAGCGTGCTAAATCCTCAGTGCCCGCCCAGATAGGCGTTGCGCACCTCCTCGTTGACCAGCAGCTCCTGCCCGGTGCCACTCATGCGGATCTGCCCGTTGACCATCACATAGGCCCGGTCCGACAGCTTCAGCGCATGGTTGGCATTCTGCTCGACGAGGAAGATGGTCATGCCGGTCTGCGCCAGCTCGCGCAAGGTCGCGAAGATCTGCTTGACCACGATCGGCGCCAGCCCCAGCGATGGCTCGTCGAGCAGCAACAACTTGGGCCGGCTCATCAGCGCCCGGGCAATCGCCAGCATCTGCTGTTCGCCGCCGGACATGGTCATCGCCCGCTGGTTGCGCCGCTCCTTGAGCCGTGGAAACAGCTCGTACATGCGCTGCATGTCCTCGTTGGCATGTTTGTCGCCAATCGGAATGGTGCCCATCATCAGGTTCTCCTCGACGGTCATGTCGGGGAACACCCGGCGCCCTTCCGGAGACTGGGCGATGCCGTTGGAGGCGATGAAGTGCGACGACTTGCGGGTGATGTCGGTGCCGCGATAGACGATCTGCCCGGAGGCCGCCCGCGGCTGGCCGAAGATCGACATCAGCAGTGTCGACTTGCCCGCGCCGTTGGCGCCGATCAGGCTCACCGTCTCGCCTTCGTTGATGTGCATCGAGACTTTCTTCAGGGCCTGGATCGGCCCGTAGAACACGTCCAGGTCCTTCAGTTCGAGAATGGGTGCGCTCATGTCAGTTCCTCTTCGTCGGCACCCAGGTAGGCGGCGATCACCGTCGGGTTGTGGCGGATGTCCTGCGGGGTGCCCTCGGCGATCACGTTGCCATGGTCGAGCACGACGATATGGTCGGAGATGCTCATCACCATGCCCATGTCGTGCTCGATCAGCACCACGGTGATGTCGTGCTCGTCGCGCAGCACGCGGATCATGCGGCTCAGGGCCTCGGTCTCCTGGGGGTTGAGACCGGCGGCCGGCTCGTCCAGGCAGATGATCTTCGGCCGCGTGCACATGGCCCGGGCGATTTCCAGGCGCCGCTGCTGGCCGTACGACAGTTCGCCAGCCAAGCGGTTGGCGCAATCGACCAGGTCGACCACCTCCAGCCAGTAGAACGCATGGTCCAGCGCGTCGCTCTCGGCCTTGCGGTAGCCCGGGGTGTTGAGCACGCCGGCCAGCAGGTTGCGGTTGACCCACATATGCTGGGCCACCAGCAGGTTTTCCACCACCGACATTTCCTTGAACAGGCGAATGTTCTGGAAGGTGCGCGCCAGCCCGGCGCGGTTGACCAGGTGGGTACCGCCGAACATCTTGTAGTACAGGCGGTTGGCGAAGCGCGCCGGCGAGACGAAGTCCGCCGCCTGGAAGCGCTCGCCGAGCAGCTGGATGACGTTGGTGTGGCTGCCGCGCACGTTCAGCTCGATACGCCCGCCGCTGGCCTTGTAGAAGCCGGTGAGGCAGTTGAACACGGTGGTCTTGCCGGCGCCGTTGGGGCCGATCAGGGCGAAGATCTGGTTGCGCTTGACCTTCAGGCTGACATCGCTGAGCGCCTTGATGCCGCCGAACTGCATCATCAGGTTGTCGACCGACAGAATGATTTCGTCGCTCATGGCGCCACTCCTTTACGCGGGACCACACCGGTTCGGCTGATGCGGATCAGCCCCCGCGGTCGCCAGATCATCATCAGCACCATCAGCACGCCGAACAGCAGCACCCGGTACTCGGAGAAGCTGCGCAGCAGCTCCGGGGCCACGGTCAGCACGAATGCCGCTATCACCACGCCCACGGTCGAGCCCATGCCGCCAAGCACGACGATGGCGAGGATCAGCGCCGACTCGAAGAAGGTAAACGACGACGGGTTGACGAAGCCCTGGTAAGTGGCGAAGAACACCCCGGCCAAGCCGGCGGTGGAAGCGCCCAGGGTGAACGCAGAGAGCTTGACCAGCACATGGTTCAGGCCCATGGAGCGGCAGGCGATCTCGTCCTCGCGCAGGGCCTCCCAGGCGCGCCCGACCGGCATGCGGGTCAGCCGGTGCTTGATGTACAGCACCGCCAGCACCACCAGGAACAGCACGGCGTAGATGAACACGAACTTCAGATTGGGGTTGTAATCGAAGCCGAAGAACTCATGGATCGGCACTCCGCCGTCCTTCGCCCGACGGCCGAACTCCAGCCCCAGGAAGGTCGGCGACGGCGCCGGCATGCCGTTCGGGCCGCCGGTGAACGACAGCCAGTTGTTCAGCACCAGGCGAATGATCTCGCCGAAGCCCAGGGTGACGATGGCCAGGTAGTCGCCGTGCATTCGCAACACCGGGAAGCCGAGGATGCACCCGGCCAGCGCAGCAGCGATCGCCGCCAGCGGCAGCACGCTCCAGAAGCCCAGGCCCAGGTACTGGTAGCCCAGCGCCAGGCCGTAGGCGCCAATGGCGTAGAACGCCACGTAGCCCAAGTCGAGCAGGCCGGCCAGGCCGACCACGATGTTCAGGCCCAACCCCAGCAGCACGTAGATCAGGCCGAGAATAACCACGGTCAGCAGGTACTTGTTGGCGAAGATCGGAAACACGATGGCGATGACGATCAGCGCCGGGATGATGTAGCGCAGTCGCGACTTGTAGTCCGGCGCCAGCACATGCACGCCCGAGCCACCGCTGTCGAAGCCCTGGAGCATGCGCTGGCCGGTGGCCGTCTGCAGGAACAGGCTGAGGATGAAGCGCCCGACCATCACCCCGCCGACCAGCCAGGCGACGCGTTTGGGCTCGGCGTTGAAACTGTAGCCGTCGAGCACCACGCCGACGACCGGACCGAAGACGATAAGGGCCAGCAGCCCGGCGACGATCGTCTCCAGCAAGCTGCGTTTGAAATCGAAACCTTTGGACTGAACAACTGAGGCAGTATTGGCAGCGGACATGTTCACACCTTAGCCACGAGCGGGCGGCCCAGCAGGCCCTGGGGACGGAAGATGAGGATCATCACCAGCAGCGAGAAGCTGAACACGTCCTTGTAGTCGGAGTTGATCAGGCCGGAGAACAACGACTCGGAAATCCCCAGGATGATCCCGCCGAGCATGGCCCCCGGCAGCGAGCCGATGCCGCCGAGTACCGCGGCGGTGAACGCCTTGATGCCGATGATGAAGCCGGCGTAGAAGTCGAAGGTGCCGTAGTTCATGGTGATCAGCACACCGGCCAGCGCGGCCATCACCGCACCGATGACGAACACGTAGGAGATCACCCGGTCGGTGTTGATGCCCAGGATCGAAGCCATCTTGCGGTCTTGCTGGGTGGCGCGGCACATGCGGCCGAGCTTGGTGTACTTGATGACGTAGGTGAGCAGCGCCATGCCGAGGAAGGCGGCCACCAGGATGAAGATCTTGGTGTAGGTCAGCTGCACGAAGCCCGTGCCGACTTCGACACGCACGGCGCCTTCGAGCAGGGTCGGCACGCCTTGCTGACGGGCGCCCTGGCTGATCTGCGCGTAATTCTGCAGGATCAGCGAGATGCCGATGGCGCTGATCAGCGGGGCCAGGCGGGTGGAGTTGCGCAGGGGCTTGTAGGCGATGCGTTCGATGGTGAAGCCATAGACGCCGGTGACGACGATGGTGAACAACAACGTGCCCAGCATCAGCAGCGGGAAGGATTCGATACCGAAGTAGGCCAGCAATGCCAGGCTGATCGCCGCGAGGTACGCGGAGATCATGTACACCTCGCCGTGCGCGAAGTTGATCATGCCGATAATGCCATAGACCATTGTGTAGCCGATGGCGATCAGGCCATAGACCGACCCTAGGGTCAGGCCGTTGACCAGTTGCTGCAGGAAAATACCATCCATAACGCAACCTCACCTGATTGAGATTGCACGAGCGCCGACCACGCAGGGCCACGGATGAAGCGGCCTTCGCAGCGCAGAACTGTGCATATCTACGGACAAGGACAGGTACAGCGGGGCTACGGCCCGGTGCGAAACGCACCCGGGCCGTTGGCCGTTGTTATTTTTGTTTTTCCAGCTGGTGGTACTTGCCGTTGGCATCCCACTGGTAGACCACATAGTCGGAGACGGTCAGGTCACCCTTGCTGTCCCACTTCTTCTCGCCCATGACGGTCTGCACCGGGTTGGCCTTGAGCCATTTGGCGGCGTCTTCGCCCTTGTTGGACTTGGCGCCGTTGAAGGCGGCTGCCAGTGCCTGGACCGAAGCGTAGGCGTACAGGGTGTAGCCTTCAGGCTCGGTGCCAGCCTTGCGGAACTCCTCGACCACGACCTTGCTGTCGGGCAGCAGGCGCGGGTCGGCGCCGAAGGTCATGTACACGCCATTGGTGTATTGCGCACCGCCCGCGGTGGCCACCAGCTCGTCGGTGACGATGCCGTCATCGGACATGAACGCCACATCCTTCAGGCCCTGCTCGCGCAACTGGCGTACCAGCGGGCCGGCCTCCGGATGCAGGCCGCCGAAGTAGACGACATCGGCGCCAGCGGCGCGGATCTTGGTGACCACGGCGCTGAAGTCCTTCTCGCCACGGGTCAGGCCTTCGTACAGCACCGGGGTGACGCCACGCTTGATCAGCTGCGCCTTGGTCGCGTCGGCCAGGCCCTGGCCGTAGGTGTCCTTGTCGTGCAGCACGACCACCTTCTTGCCCTTGAGCACATCGACGATGTAATTGCCGGCGACGATGCCCTGCTGGTCGTCACGGCCGCACATGCGGAACATCGCGCCCAGGCCGCGCTCGGTGACCTGCGGGTTGGTCGAGCCCGGGGTGATGGCGATCACCCCCGCCTCGTCGTAGACCTCGGAGGCCGGAATGGTGTTGGAGGAGCAGAAGTGGCCGACCACGCCAATGACCTTGTCCTGGTCGACCAGGCGGTTGGCCACGGCCACGGCCTGCTTGGGTTCGCAGGCATCGTCACCCTTTACCAGGACGATCTTCTCGCCGTTCACCCCACCGGCGGCGTTGATCTTGTCGGCCGCCGCCTGGGCACCTTTCATGTACTGCTCGCCAAACGCTGCGTTGGCCCCGGTCATCGGGCCCGCGACGCCGATCTTGATGTCGGCCTGAACATACGAAGAAACACCCAGTGCCGTGGCTACGGCCAGTGCCAGGAAACCTTTCTTGTAAAACGTCTGCGACATGAGGTGGTGCTCCTAGAGTATTTTTTTGGTTGGCACTACAACTTCTCAGCCCTGTGCTCCGAGCAAGGGCCGTGCCATTGGTTTTGTCTTCCGGGAAAACACACTGTGGAGGTTGTGACGAGGCGACCGACGGCCTTTTCTTTATTGAGCGTGCAACCGTCTGCCATAAGGCAAGCGCCACCGACACGCCTAGACAAGGAGCAACCATCGAGCGCCATTATTGCAACCCTTGCAAGTGTTTACGTGCAACCACCCTGTAACAGCCGACGTCACCGAACTGCACACCGCTGGTGCGTGACTGCTACAGGCGGCACTGTCTGAAGGCTAGTCGGTGCGCGGAAAAACACCTGTTTTGCCTGTGCCGGCCCTTTCGCGGGGAAACCCGCTCCCACATGGACCGCGCCTCACTTGCAGGAGCCTGCTTTGCTGACGATGCCCGGCAAGGCCGGACCCGCTTCCACAAAAGACCGTTGCTGTCACAGGATGGCACTCTACCTGTGGGAGCGGGTTTACCCGCGAAAGGGCCGGCACAGGCGCAACATCACCTCAAAGGCTGGCACAATGGTCGCCATTGCCCGCCCTGGAGCTTCCCCTGATGAGCGAAAGCGCATTCGCCGAGCGCATCGTGCATAACCTGCTCGACACCGACTTCTACAAGCTGACGATGATGCAGGCGGTACTGCACAACTACCCGGACGCCGACGTCGAATGGGAATTCCGCTGTCGCAACGGCGAGGACCTGCGCCCTTACCTGGGCGAGATTCGCCGTCAGCTCGAACTGCTCAGCGAGCTCACCCTGGACGACGGGCAGCTGGCGTTCCTCGAGCGCATCAGCTTCCTCAAGCCGGACTTCCTACGCTTCCTGCGCCTGTTCCGCTTCAACCTGCGCTACGTGCATCTGGGCATCGAGCACGACCAGCTGTGCCTGCGCCTGCGCGGCCCCTGGCTGCACGTGATTCTCTTCGAGGTGCCACTGCTGGCCATCATCAGCGAGGTGCGCAACCGCCATCTGCACCCCCGCATGCGCCTGGCCGAGGCCCGCGACCAGCTGTACCGCAAGTTCGACTGGCTGCGCGCCCATGCCAGCGACGACGAGCTGGCCCACTTGCAGGTCGCCGATTTCGGCACCCGGCGGCGCTTCTCCGGTCGCGTGCAGGAAGAAGTGGTGCGGGTGCTGCGCGATGACTTCCCGGCCCGCTTCGTCGGCACCAGCAACGTCGACCTGGCATGGAAACTGGATATCAAGCCCTTGGGCACCATGGCCCACGAGTGGATCATGGCCCACCAGCAGCTAGGCCCACGGCTGATCGACAGCCAGATCGCCGCGCTGGATTGCTGGGTCCGTGAGTACCGTGGCCTGCTGGGCATCGCCCTGACGGACTGCATCACCATGGATGCCTTCCTCAACGACTTCGATCTGTACTTCGCCAAGCTGTTCGATGGCCTGCGCCACGACTCGGGCGACCCGGTGCAATGGGCCGAAAAGGCCATCGCCCATTATCAGAAGCTGGGAATCGACCCGATGACCAAGACCCTGGTGTTCTCCGATGGCCTGAACCTGACCCGTTCGCTGGAGATCTTCCGCGCGCTGCGCGGGCGCATCAACGTCAGCTTTGGCATCGGCACCAACCTGACCTGCGATATCCCAGGCGTGGCACCGATGAACATCGTGCTTAAAATGACCGACTGCAACGGCTCGCCGGTGGCGAAAATCTCCGACGAGGCCGCCAAGACCCAATGCCGCGACGCGAACTTCGTCGCCTACCTGCGTCACGTATTCAAAGTCCCCAGCAAGGAGTAACCCATGCAAGCCGTCCAGCAAGAGATTGCCCAGGCGCTCAAGGTGCAGCCGCCGTTCGCAGACGCCGCCGCGCTCGAGCAGGAAGTCGCCCGGCGCGTGGCCTTCATCAAGGACTGTCTGGCCAATGCCCGGCTCAAGACCCTGGTGCTGGGCATCAGCGGCGGCGTCGACTCGCTGACCGCCGCCCTGCTCGCCCAGCGCGCGGTCAGCGAACTGCGTGCCGAGACCGGCGACAAGGCGTACACCTTCATCGCCGTGCGCCTGCCGTACCAGGTGCAGCACGATGAGCACGACGCCCAGGCCTGCCTGGACGTGATCAAGGCCGACGAGGTGCATACCGTCGACATCGCCCCGGCGGTACGCGCGCTAGCCACTGAAGTGAAAGCATTGGAAGGTGGCTCGCCGAGCCTGGTGGACTTCGTCGTCGGCAACACCAAGGCGCGCATGCGCATGGTTGCCCAGTACACCATCGCCGGTGCCCGCGCGGGCCTGGTGATCGGCACCGACCATGCCGCCGAGGCGGTGATGGGCTTCTTCACCAAGTTCGGTGACGGGGCGTGCGACCTGGCGCCGCTGAGCGGGCTGGTGAAGAACCAGGTGCGGGCCATAGCGCGCAGCTTCGGCGCGCCAGAGTCGCTGGTGGAGAAGGTGCCGACCGCGGACCTCGAGGACCTTGAGCCGGGCAAGCCGGACGAGGCATCACATGGCGTGACCTACCAGCAGATCGATGCGTTCCTGCACGGGCAACCGGTCGATCAGGCAGCGTTCGACATCATCGTCGCCACCTACCGCAAGACCCAGCACAAGCGC
>NZ_JAOCDM010000168.1 GCF_029840925.1 Pseudomonas sp. GD03858 | reverse complement strand
TAGGCCGGTACGCGGGTCGACACCGCCTTGCAGGTAGCTCATGAAGTTGAAGGCGTTGGAGTGCACGGCTGTCGAAGCAGACATAGGGAAATCTCCAGTTCAAGGATGGCCAGTGTGCGGATTCTTCACGATCAATCCCGTCAAACCTGCGTGATGGTCAGACGGTCACGGTGCCCGTTGTTCGTGCGCGGCGGGTAGGTAATCACCAACATGTGCAGGTTCCCCTCGCTGTCCCTGAGCTCGGCAGAGAGAGAGGTGTTCAGAGCTGCCTCCAGGGCGCCGTCATATCGAACCCCCATGTAGCGATGATTGGTAAAGGCAACTTCACCGACATGGATCTGGCTCACGTCCACGGATGTGGAGAGTGTCTGCCCGTTGTGCTGCATGAAGTTCGTCAGCGCGGTGTCGAATCGAATGCTGGCCGAGGCGTTCTCGCGAAAGATCACCCCCGTGCAACTGAACATGATCTCGTTCTGGTGATCGGACTCCCAGCGCGCCATCGAGTCGCGCAACACCACAGGGTTGCTGGTGTCCCTCACCGTGCACGCCCTGAATTCGACCGGCACGGGCTTCACCTTGACGACCCAGTAATCGATCGTCCAGGGGTACATTTCGTAATAATCATCCTGCGCCGCGCTGGGCTGGCCGCTGGCGACCTGCCGCAGATCCAGTTCATAGGTGCCGGTGGGCCTGAAGATCACAGGGCTGACCTTGATCTGCTTGTAATTCTGCCCGGTGTTGTCCGTGCTGTAGTGCCACAGGCCATGTCGATCCCGCAGGCCAAGGTAGACGTCAATGTCCTCATTGGCACCCGCCAGGCTTCGCAGGTAAAAGGTTTTCGTCTGAGTCCCCTGCGGCGTCACCGAGCAATACCCGGTCTCTCTCTGACTGGCAGGCCGGGATTTCGGGGCCGCAAGGTCATACTCGTTGCGATCGTTGTCCACGCCCCATCGCGCAGGCCCATCGCCGAGCCCTCGCCCTGCCATGAACGGCAGTTCCTGATTGGTTTCGACCTCGAAAAGACGCAAGGTAGCGATCTCGGCCGGCGTGAGATCCGCGTTCGTCAGCGTCATCGTGACGATCAGTTGCAGTTGCTGGTAGCCATTGGCATAGAGCGCGGCCTGTGCATTCGGGAAATTGCTCGCCCTGACAGAATACTCGGCCAACGTCTGCCACTCGTCTTTGACCGTTTCGTAGAACAGGGTGCTGCTTGCACGGCCGACGACGACGCCGTCCAGCTTGACGTCGCAAATCACGGTTGCAAAATCCCCGTCCCTCGCATTGTCTCTGCTAACGAACTCTACCTTTCCATCTGTCTGTTCGATTCTATCGCCTGTGCCAACGAAGCTCCACGTACGTGCCCCTTCCGGACAGAATTGCGGATCGAGGGTGAACTGCACCCAATCACCGGGCTTGATCCGCAGGCCCGACGCCGGGGTCAGCTCGGGCTCGAAAGGTTCCAGGTACATGCCGCTCATGGCCGTTTCTCCTGCGTGGGGGAAGTGATCATCGCGTTCGCCAACCGGCCGCTGGCCATCCTTGCGCCGCGCAGTGCCGGGAAGCTGGACAGGGGCAGTGGCAGGACCAGGTGCCCTTCGTAGGTGATGCCCGCGCGCTCGAAACTGGCGAAAACGATCACGAACGCGGCCTGCGCTTGCGGATCGGCCTGGTACAGACCGTCCGCGTCGATTCGGCCTGGTCCCTCCAGGGACCATTGCGCAGCCAATCCAGTGTCGTTACCACGTTGCGTCGCCTTGAGCTTGAGCGTGCCTTCCGGAGACGGCTCGCCTTCCTGATGGATCGTCAACATAGGGGTCTTGTGCACGACCAGGATCACCCCGTCACCGGCTTCGGCGGAGGCGGGCCCGGTGGCCTGGATCTTGTCGACCACATAGGTGCGGTCCTGCCTTGGCTCGCCGCTCGTGTAGGTGCAGCTCCTGTCCCCGGTCGATTCGAGCGTGCCGCCGAAATCGGAGGCGATCTTCCACTGGAGCGGGGCATCGGACAGCGCGCTGGCCGTCAGGAACGCCTCGCCTTCCTGTTGCCGATAGATCAGTTTGAGCACCGGGCTCATGACCACCGTGCGCGCCACCACCTCGACCAGTGCCGAACTGGCCTGGCCGGTGAGCACATCCTCGGCCAGCACCTTCACCTTGAGCGCCCGGCCTCCCAGGCTGGCAGCGGAGGGCGCGGCATACAGGCCGTCGGCATCGATGCTGCCCGGATCGCCGGCAGGGTCCGAGAGGGCCTCGACGCGCCAGCGCAACGTGTCGTGGCCCGATGCGACCGTGAACCGATGCTGCCCTTGCGCCGCGATCTGCAGCGTCTGTGGCTCGATGCGCAAGGCCGGTCGGACCAGCTCGAATTCACCCAGCACCGCGAGGCTGTTGTGCAGGGCCCAGGCGTGGGGGCGCAACGCCGGTCCGTCGGGCAGGCGCAACAGCGGCAGGATCTGCTCGGCCAGGCGCGCGGTCAGGCGCCGGGACACCGTGTTGAGGTAGCCGCGCCTGACGATGTAGTACGCGGCGCGGGTGATGTCCTCCAACTGCCCGGCCAGGCTGTCAGGCAATCCGCTTACCGCCGCCGTCTCGGCGGACAAGGCAGTCAATCGCCCCTGCGGAGGCAACGCTGGGTCTTCACTGGCGGTCAGCTCGAAACGGTAATCGAGGTGTGGCCTTACGGTGACGGTATGTTCGCTCCACGCGCCCTCCCCGATCGGGCGGTAACGCAACCTCAGCGCCAGCTCGGGCTGCCAGCGCTGCTCGACATGGTCGCCATGGAACTCCAGCTGCAACGCCTGTGCGCCCCCCGTGGTGGGAATGACGAAGGCCGGGTACTCGAATTCCAGTCCCCCTGCGCTGTCCACGTAAGCGCCTCCGGGGATGGAAAGCCGCCCGCCTTGCGCGGTCATGCGGGACACCGGCTTGCCATCGTTGGCGGCATAGCTGAACGCCCCATCCTCGACGGCGCCGAGCACCGCCTGGCCGAGGGCCGTGCGATGCAGCAGGTGCCGGGAAAGGATGACCGTGCAGGCATGCGTCTGCTGCGCGTCCTCGGCCAGAAGGAAAGGAAACCCGGCGCGCGACACCGGTTCGAAACCATCGCTGCCTTTGTCGAACGTCACGAACAGCAGCAGGGCCTGACTGCCGGTAGCGTCATCGACCTGGGCGCGAATCCTCACGCCACGGGTATCGCGAAACGGATTGCGTGCATTGGCCAGGACCTGCGCCAGGTCCAGCACCCGGGCGTGGCCGGGCAATTGCGCGAACAGATCTTCCAGCAGGCTCGCGCCGTACTGGTTTTCCATGCTGTCGCCCAGCGTCAGCTCATGCTCGCTCCCTTCCTCCAGGTCCAGTCGCAGATCAGCTCCCACCAGGTGCAAGGGCACCCGCACACGCGGGGCGAAACCGTTGATGGGCGTATGCGCGGTGAGGCTCATCACCTCGGTATCGTCCCTGACGATGGCATGGGTACCCTCGGCCATGGTCAGTTCCAGCTGGAGGTTCGACTTGCCATAGTCGGTCTCCTCGACGGTCAAGGTCGGCGTTGCAAGCTGATAACCGTCGAGCTGGTGGGAGATACCCGTGTTGCCGATCTGCACCTCCCCTTTCAGACGAGCGCCGCCATCCTGCACCCAGTGGCGCAGGAACGACTGGTTTGCCACCTGATTGACCAGCCCCATCGGCAACGCGACGATCATGTCCCATCCATGGACATCGGGGTCCTCTTCGAGCCACTTGACGATCGCTTGCGGGACTCTGCTACTCATGAGCATCACCTCGACGGGACACGCGTGTTCAAGGGCGCTGGCACAACAGCGCGTAGGTATCGGCATAGCGGTGCAAGGGCAACGGCAACACGATGTAGCCGGCAGTCGGCGCCCAGCCATCGGTGGGCTCGACCCGCGCCTCGACCACCACGAAAGGCGCGTCGCCGTCGCTGGCGGGCGAGAAGCGTACAAAGGTTTGGTGGAGGTCTGCGTCGTGGCCGGCATCCTCGAACGTGCCAGGCCCGGCCCAGTGGACGAGGTCGTCGGCCGCCACCCCTTCCACGGCCAGCGTCACCCTGTTGCCAACAATCTCCCTGACGATGACTGGATGCGGCTCATCCGTGTTGATCATGAGGATCTGCCCGCTCGTGCCATTCTCTGGATCGGAAACCTCGACGTAATCGAACGCATAGAAGGCAGAGGACGCCCCCGCGAGATAGGTCACGCTGGCACCGGTGACCGGGCCTTCCAGGCGACCACTCGGCTCGGGGCTAACGATGCGCCACTGCAGCCGGTCTGGGTCCTGCGTGCTGTTGGCACTCAACGGATATTCCCTGCCCACGACACACACCTGAACCAGCGGCGTCATGGCCAGGGCATCCCGCGCCACCGTGACCAGTACCCCCGAGGTGGCACCCGAGACCGTGGTGGCCGTGACCCGCTCCCGCAGGAACGCCCCCTCGAAAGCACTGGCCGGTGGCGCCGTGTAGCCCCCCTGCGCATCGATGCGCCCGCGTGCCGTGGCGTCGCCCAGCGGCTCTACCGTCCAGGTCTCGATCGGCGATGGGGATTCGGCGCTGAAGACCAGCGTCGCGTCTGCGGCGAGGGTCGGGCCCTGCGGGATGAGCCGCGGCGCATCGCGGTGCGAGGCGATCTGGCCGAAACAGGCGATGTCGAACGGACCACGGACCTTGATGGGCACGAACGTCTCGCCCAGGTTGAGCTTGATCAGCTGGTTGATCCACGCGTCCGTCTGCGGGCTGACGGTGAAGCGCGCCAGCAGCACCTGCTGTATCAACACCTTCATCACGCTGATGATGGCAACGCTCAACAGCCTCATGAACTGTTGGATAACCAAATAGGAAAAACCAAAAAAGAGCATCAACGCGAGCTCCACCACTTTCCCCCACCATTCCTCATTGGTGCCTCGGTGGCGCGCATGGAGTTGCGCGGCAGCAACTGCGTCGAGGCCAAGGTATTGCACGATGGCGTCTTCGCTGAGCTCGACGAATTTCATCGCGGCGCCGTTGTCGAGGTCGGAAAGCTCCATGCGCGTTGCGCGCAGCGAAACCGTGCCGGGCGCCTCCTCGTCGATGACATAGGCAATCTCGCAGCGCTTTTCGAATGCGCCGATGAAACCCGTACCAGGCCCCGGGGCTCCCTCCCGCTTCAAGCCTGAGACCTGGAAGGCCCCTTTGAACGGCCAGTCGAACTCGGCACCTTCGGCAGTCAGACGGATGTCGATACCCTCGTCGATGCCCTGGAGAATGGTCCGCTCCAGATTCGCCGTGTAGAACGTGCCGTCCATTTCAAACCTGACCTGCGCCTCGGGCAGCTCCATCCTTTTACTGTTCACCGTCACCCCGGCAAGCAACTGCTGGTCGTAGTCGAGGTGGAGCTGGCTGGACAACTCGCCAGTGAGGTTCTTCAACATCAGCGCGACCAACTGCCGCCGGTAGCCAAAGAGCACGGTGGCGGAATACGCTTCCTGCTCGCCATCGGGTATCAGGTACCTGAAGTCGGCCCCCTCGCTCGGCACGCCCCCGCTGTGCTCGTCCTTCATGCTGATGAAGGCGAGCATCGCCCCCTCGCCCGCCGGACGCCCAGGCAGCGGTGGATGGGCCTGGGTCGCCATGCGCATGGACCTGGGCTTGAGGAACTCATCGATGTCCCGGGACACATGGCCCAGTGTCAGCACGCGCTGCTCGGCCGGCAGCCTGTTGAACAGGTCCTTGAACACCGCACCGCCAGCCCGTTGCTTATCAGGGTCTGGATCGAGGGTCAGGTTGAAATCGTCACTGTTGCTCAGGTCCAGGAGCAGGCGCCCCTCCTGCTCGACCGTCACCGGCGCGTCGGGCAGCTGCAAGTCCAGCGTCAGCACCGGCCCCTGCAACGGGGTGATGCGCTCCAACCGCACCACCCCATATCCGCCGGCCTTGACCTCCAGCTGCACCTCGCTGCCACTGATGATCACCAGGCTCAGGCGGGCGACCGAATCATTGAGCTCGGCGTTCTCGAAGGACAGCCTCGGGCGATCGAGAAGGAAGTCGTGCAGGTAGAACTCGACATAGTCGCCCACCTTGACCGCGGCCGAGAAGCTGGGCAGGTAGCTGTCCTCGGCAAAACGCCGGACATAGTCCTGCTCCAGCAAGTGGTTGGTCCTGGCGCGGTCCATCGCCACGACGAGGTCCCAGGAGAAGGTCCGGCCCTTCTCCTGCAGCCATTTGAACAGCGTGTATTCGTTGTCGGCCATGGTCGGCTCCCTGCGCTCGGCGGTTGTCGTCACGCGACCAGCAGGATGTAGACAGGGCGCAGCGGATAGGCGCGCAGGCCGTTGAAGCACACCTCGACCTGCAGTGTGAACTTCGCGTTCAACTTCAACTGTTCGAGCTCGCTGCGGGGAAACACACCCTGCAGGCATTGGGCAGTGAGTTCAGCTTCGTCCACGGGGGTATCACGCAGGACGAACTCCTTGTTCTGTCCGGAGTGATCGACGCCCAGGGCCTTGATGATGACGGTCTGACCCACCCCCATCAGTGGCCAACCCTCCAGGCGCCAGCGAGCGCCTTCGCTCGGCACCGAGGCCAGGGAAAGACCGGTCCGGCCACTTGCCAGGTCGCACTGGATGTAGGGGAAATGCATGACGTCGAAGGGCTCCCCTTCGAGCAATACGGAGGCCGAGCGCTGTGGCGTGCCGGCGCGGGTCGTGAACCGGTAGAACACCTGCACATGGTTCTGGAGCAGACCGCCGACCCTTTCCGGGGCGAACCAGAAGGAAGGCGTCTCACCCGGCCGCCCGTCATACACGGAGGAGTCCACTCCGAGCTCGTGCAGGTGCATGGTCACGGTACCATCGCTGGTGTCCGTGTCCGCGGGTACAGCGACCGTAAGGCCTTTGCGCAGGTCCATCGCTTTGATTACGGAACGGTCATTATTCCGAGTTGCGTCCTTTACGACAGGCGCCGAAAGCATGCGCGCGGCCACCAACTCGACACTTCGCGAAACACTCATGCCCGATTCTGACGGGTTGATGAACTGCCAGGTCATCGAGAGCTGTTTGCCAACGTGACTACTCAGCCAGCCATGTTCGAATGCTACTGACAGATTCGCCTGGCCTGCCTGTGCTTGCTCCACCCGCAACCACCGCTGCTCGAGCAGGGTATTGATGCCTCCAGTGCCAACCTGGTCGATATACAGCAGGATTTCGTCACCCGGCTGCCTGCCCGTGGCGGGCAACAGCAGCGTGACGCCCTGCTCGTGTTCGACAGGATAGATCCTTGGACCCTCCAGGCCATCGAACGCTGGCTGGGGCAACAGCGTCGGCAGTGGGTCGTTGTCGATGATGCGGATCGTCACCGGCTGCGACTCGCGCAGCGGCTCCGGATCATCGGGCGCTGAAACGCTGTAGTGGAACCGCGCCGAAAAACCGATGAGTCCTTGGATCCGTTCACGCTCGAGTTCGAACGTGACGGGCGAATCCAGGTGCTCGACCTCGGCGGTCAGCTCCAGCGGCTCCAGCAGAGGCTCGCCATCGTTGGTCAGCCCCTGAAAGCAGACCTTGACCGTATCGCCGAGGATCATCCCCTCGTAGGGCAGGACACTCAGGAGTACGTCAGAGGTGAACAATTTCAGGTCGAGGTGGTGTACATGCAGGTGCCGGACATGGACGACACTCAGCTCGACCGGCGCCCGGAAACCGGCAGCGCCGGATGAAGCATCCGCGGACGGCATCGGTGACGTGTCGTGGCTGCGTCGACTCATGGTGTGCCCCGGCTTTTCGAGAAAAAGAAGCCTCTGTTCGAGGCGCTGGTCGAGTTATAGACCGAGCGGCTGGCGCGAGAAACTGACAAAAATGCTAGCTGCCGGTGCTCGCGACCTTTGCTAGCTTCGCGATCGAACGCCTGTTCCGGTGCTTGCAGCACAGCGACGCACCGACCTCTCGCGACCCTCGGGGAACCGCCATGGCTGCCAATTCCAGCGTGCACTCCAACGCCTTCAACTTCATGAGCTACCTGCAAGGCGGTGTCGACCCGCGTACCGGCCTG
>NZ_JAOCDM010000167.1 GCF_029840925.1 Pseudomonas sp. GD03858 | reverse complement strand
CGCCTGCAAGCCACGGCCGAGTACCATGGCCGCCGGCAGCAGCACCAGCGGCCACAGTTCGTCGGGGTTGCCGATCAGCTTGCTGCCGTCGAAGTTGAGCATCACCAGCGCACAGGCCAGGTACATGCCCCATGGGTCGCGCAGGCGCACGGCCTGGACCAGGGTCATCGCCACGATGACCAGGAACAGCACCAGCGAGACCCCACCGGTATAAAGACCCAGGGCAACGAAGATATTGTGCGGATGCTGGATCGGCATGAAGCCACTGAGCAGCTTGTCGGTATGGAACTCGACGCCACAGCCTACCAGCCAGCCGCAGTTCTCCCACTCACCGACCATCACGTGGAACAGCTCGCTGCGGTAGGAATCGCCGCGATCGAACAGCGAATGGAACCAGGCCGCGTCCTTGACCAGCCACAGGGTCACGACCCCGAGCACAGCGAACAGCGCCAGCCACGGCCCGGCCACACGCGGGAAACGCCACAGCGCCCAGACCGCCCAGGCGGCGAACAGGAACACCGCGCCGACCATTGCGGTACGCGTCTGCATCACGAAGGTAACGGCCACCACCGACAGCACCACCGCGCAGAAGGCTTCGACCCAGCGACGGCGGTGCAGCCAGCCTGGCATGGCCAGCGCCAGGGCGCAGAGCATCCAGATGCTGGTGTAGATGACGTTCTGCATGCGCGCCGGCATCAGGTTGACCCGCTCGCCCAGGGCATGGACGCCGGTCAGGTAGGCGTAGGCCGAATAGCCGAAGACATACAGGCAGATGACCCAGAACAGCACGCGGGCGAACAGCTCCGAGCGCAGGAAGCGCTGGTTGGTCAGCCCCGCGACGGCGAAGACGAACAGCGTCACGTAGGCGATGTGCTTGTAGAACTGGCCCTCGCCGGCAATCGCCGCAGGCACCAGGAACCACAGCAGGAACACCAGCCAGGCCAGCCCCAGCTTGTCGCTCAGCAACCCGGCGCCTCGCTCCTTGACAAGGAACACCAACCCCGGCAACGCGATGAACGCGTAGAAGATGTTGTTCGTCCATTTCGACGAGTCCATCAGCACGAAGCTGGCCAGAAAAGCGATCAGCGCCGCGGTGAAATAGCGCCGACTCTTGCTGTTGTCTCGGTCAATCCCTTCAAACATCCTTCAACACCCATCCAAGCAATAGTCCGATAAACAGCACGCCCAGCAAGCGGATGCGGTCCATGCGCTTGCGCCGTGCCTTCTTGATCTTTTCTTCCGGCATTTCCACATGCTCGCCAAAGCCTGTGTGCAGCACGGCGTCGTTCTCCAGGATCAGCGCGTAGCGGTTGCGCTCGGCATACAGCCGCGACAGGCTCTTCTCGCCGGAGTGCGACGCATAGGGCGCATGGGCCTGGTAGTCGGCGAGCCGGCGCAAGCCAGGATTGAAGGAGAACCCCTGCCATTCCGCCTTGTGCGAGCCCAGTTTGTGGAAGGCGATGCCCTGCAGCACCTGACGTTCCTCCAGGAACACGTAGGGGCTGTGCAGCTGCAGGTCGTGATTGAAGCTGCGCAGCCATACCTGGAGCGCCTGCGGGTCGGCCTCGAGCAGCGCCTGGGACTCCTCGATGAAGCCCGGGCGGTAGAACGCCCAGTCATCTTCGCAGTGGAACACCCAGGAGGTCTTGACCTGGGCGTAGGCGGCATCCACCGAGCGCAACTGCCCAAGCTTGGGATTGTTGACGATGAAGGTCGTGTGTTCACGCCAGTGCTCGGGAATGCAGCCGCGCACCGCCTCGTCGCCGGAGTCCTCGGTGATGAACACCTCACGGACAGGTGCGGTGTTGTAGCGATCGAAAGTCTCTAGCGTGCGCCTGAGCAGATCGAAACGACCACAGCTGGTCACCACCAGCGTGATCTCACTGTTTTCACTGAAGAGCATGGCTTCCTCGATTTGGTTTGGACTCAACGCGACAGGCCGATCGCCAGCAGCAACCGATCCAGCAGCCCAGGTTTGCTTGCCGGGCGTAGCGGCGCGCGCATGGCCTCGGTGATCGCCCGGCCGAGCGCGTGGAAGGTGTAGCGCTGCTCGGCCAGCTGCTGGCCATTGCGCGAAATTCGCTCGGCCAAGGCCAGGTCGCCACGCAACAGGGCCAGCTTCTCGCGCAGCTGCTCGACGTCGCGGTAGAGCACGATGTTGTGCATGTCGACGAAGCCCAGCGCCTGGTTCTCTTCATCGCCCTGGTCGTAGGCGAACAGCACACAACCACAAGCCATGGCTTCGAAGTTCTTGATCATGTATTCGCCCATGCCGACGTCGGCACTGACGAAAAAGCGGATGCGGCTGAGGGTCTGGCTGTATTCCTCACCTGACTTGGTGCGGGTGATCAGCAGGTTTTCCACCGCCGCGATCGACTCGAGCATCTGCTTGCGCCCGGAGTAGGCCACGCTGCGCAGGCTGCCGACGAACGCCAGTTCGATATCGCGCTCGCGGTTTTCATTGCGCAGCAGTGCCTGGTCGTAGCCCTTGGGCACGAACACCGCGTCGAAGCCCTCGTCGCGCAGGCGCCGGGTGACGACGGCACCCGAGGTGATGACCCGCGCCCACGGCAACTGACGGTAGTACTCGCTGAACTTGCCGGTGTACTTGCAGGGGATGTAGTTCTGGTAGGCGTCATGCTCGAGGATCACCAGGTTCGGCACGCTGCGGATGAAGCGCACCTGGCGGATCTCTTTCTTGAAACGCAGGAAGAACAGGATCCGATCGTACTGCTCCACCTGCACATGCTGGCGGAAATAGCCGCGCAGATCGGCCTGCTCGTCAGCGGTGAGCCAGCGGATATCGCACTCGCAGTCAGCCGCGATACCTTCGTAAAGACGGTCCAGGATGGCGCGTTGCTCTTTCTGGACCAGGAACAGGACTTTCACCGTGGCTCTCTCTTGTCGATCACTGTGCCGACCCACAACAGCTCGTGTCGGCGCACGGCCTTGCGGAAGAATTCATTGTCACCGAATGCCGGCCAGCGCCGGGCAGCCAGGCAGCGCTGCAGCAAGCGGCGGATGCGGCGCTTGAACGGAGGGGCAGGCTGCAGGTCGTGCATCATACCCAAAGCGATGGCCTTATGCCGCTGCATTTGCGCGCTGACATCCAGCACCCAAGGGCGCATGGGCAAAGCCGCATCGAAGAAGGGCGGCAAGGGCACCCCGGTACCGGCGTCGCCCATCGGCCAGCGATCGTTGTCGTGCAGGTGGTTGGCATAGAACAGCAAGGTGTCCGGCTGCCAGCTCGAGCCCTGCAACGCCTGCTGTACGGCGTCATGGGCCGCGACATGGTCCGGGTGCGGGTCGAGCGCCGGGTGCGGCATCACCAGGGTCGCCGGACGGGCGCGCTCGATCAGCTCACGCAGGTCCTGCACCAGGTTGCTCCAGGTCGGGCGGCCATCGGCATCGCTGGCCAACGCAACCTCGTTGAAGCGACGGAACACACGGGTATCGGCAAGATCGGCCTCCCGTGAGGCGACTACCGCGTCAGGGTCGGCCTGCATGGCGGGCAGCTGCATGCAGAAATAACCCAGCTGCACGCACTGCGAGGACGGCACGCCCGCCCAACGCGGCACGGCGATGCTGTCCCAGCTGCGCAGCTCGCCCTTGAGACGGGCCGCCTCGGCCAGGCCGATGCCGAAGGTCTCGCGGTAGTACTCGTTCTCGATCTCGCCGGCCGTCAAGGTCACGATCCAGCTGCTCCGTGCCTGGGCATACGCAGCGAACGCCGCCAGCTCGGCATCGTCGGCATGGGGCGCGATGACCATCATGGAGCCGGCCAGGTAGTCGTCATGACGGAACACCAGCAGCTCCACGTCCGACGCGATACGGCAATGACGGCCACGCAGGCGTAACCGACCGGCACTCAGCGCCTCGGCCTGGCCAACCAGATTGAGGTAGCGCACGCCTCGGACGCCGCGCTCGAAGGCCTGGCAGTCAGCAACCCCGCCCTCGATGCGCACCGCCGGATCGAACAGGCGTCCCAGCCAGCCGGCCTTCAGCGTGACCCGCAACAGCAGGGTTTCACTGCCATCGAGCACGCACTCGGCCGGCACGGCGAGCATCCCGTCCTGATTGCGCAGCGCATGCCGCTCGCTGGCCTGCAGGTCGTACTGGTAGTCGCTGCCAGGCACGTAGAACAGGTGGTCGGAGAACCAGGCTTCATGCGCCACCCACAGCAGCACCGCCAGCATCGGCGGCAACCACCACGCCCACAACGCCGACAGCAGGAGCACGACGAGCACGACCAGCAGGATCACCCGTTTGCGCTTGCGGTGGCGTTTGAGCAGTTGCTGCTTGTGAGCGCTCATGTTCAGACCTGGAAGACGTTGACGGGGTTGCACCAACGGTCCTTGTACTCCCGATCGGCCCGACCGAACGAGAACCGCAGCGTCTTGCCACGGGCATTGGCATCTTCCCAGGCGGCCTGGGTATTGAGGAAGCTCAACACGCTACCCGGGCTGAACGCCTTGGTCTCGGGATCGACACCGCCGTTTACATACTCGACGCTGATCCACTGCGGCGCCTCGACGCGATACACCAACTGAATGGCGATGGGCGCGCCCTCGAGCAGCAGCACCGAGCCGATCAGCAGCTCGCGCAGGCGCTCGACCACCTCGGCCATGCGTGCCGCGCCGGTGGCCGGGAAACCCCAGCGGCGCTGGAATAGATCACAGTACATCGCCGCGATCTCGGCTGCGGTGAAATCGCCGATCGGTCGTACCTGGCCGCCCGCCTCTTCCAGCAGGCGCAGCTCGCGACGCTGGTTGTAGCGAAACTTTTTCGACAGCTCTTCGTGGGGACGCGCCATGGCCAACTGCTCGGGCTGCGTCTTCAGGCCGGCGAAACGCCCCTGGTTCAGCTCCGAGAGGTAGCGCCCGGCGTGACGCAGCGGCGCTCCGGCATCGTCGGCGGCCGGCAGGATGATCTCGGCGTTGCCCAGGTCGAACAGGCCTTTCTTGCCTTGGCGCTTGAGCACGTCCTTGGACAGCGCCAGGTGACGCCCCCAGGTCGGCAGCGCGGCCTTGAGTTCGCCATCCCGGGACCAGCCCAGGTAGCGCACCGGGATCTGCGCCAGCTCCGCCAGTTGCTCGACCACCCGTGGGTGCGTGGCGACGCTGCCGCCAAAGCGCTGCCAGGCATCGCTGTAGGCCGCCGCGTCGATTTCTTGCCAGCCACGTTCGCGCCAGGTCTGAAGATGATTGAGCATCACGCCTGCGCCACCAGCGCACGAACCTGCGGCAACTGCCAGAACGCATCGCGCACCGCCTGGTCGCTGAAGCGCTGCCGCAGACGCTGCAACATGTGCTCGGCACAGGCTTCACGCTGCTGCGCGTCCAGGCCGGCCATGTGCCTCAGGCCCTGGGCCAGCTGCGCGGCATCGCCCAGCGGGAACAGCACGCCAACGCCCTCGACCACTTCACGGGCACCCCCGCAGGCCGTCGCCAGCACCGGCACGCCAGCGACCATGGCCTCGAGCAGGACCATGCCGAACGGCTCGTGGTCAGAGCTCAGCGCGAACACATCGAAAGCCTTGAAGTAGCGGCGCGCATCCGGCACCTGACCGAGGAAGTCGACCTGCTCGGCGATGCCCAGCTCGCCGGCCAGCGCCTTGAGTTTCGCTTCGAGACGGCCCTTGCCCAGAATCGCCAGGCGAGCCCCGGCCGGCAGACCCGGCAAGGCTTCGGCGAAGCCGCGCAGCAAGGTGGCCTGGTCCTTGTCCGGGTGCAGGCGGCCGACATTGCCGACCACCCAGGCCTGCTGATCCAGGCCCAAGGCGCGCCGCGCCTCGTCGCGCGGCACCAGGCTGGCCTGTAGCGCCGCGACGTCGATACGGTTGTACAGGGTCTGGATACGCTCGGCGGGCCATTGCGCCAGGCAGCGGCGCATGTCATCGCGCACCGCGTCCGACACGCCAAGCAGGCTCAGGCGCTTGCGGAACAGATTGGCGAACAGCCGCCGTCCTTTGCGCTGGTAATCGCCGAAGGCATGATGCACGCCGATCACCGGCAAGCCGGTCCCCAGCAGCGCGACATAGATCGGCTTGAAGCGGTGGGCGATGCAGAAACTGAAGTTGCGCGTCGCGGCAATCTTGCGCAGCGCTCGGATCGCGCCCAGCTTCAGGCCGCGCACGGCCTTGGAGCTGAACTCGAGAAACAGCACCTCGTCCGAGGCACAGCCGGCCGCTACTTTCGCGTCGGCTGCCCCGGTGAGGAACACGGTGGTGACCTTGTAGCCGCTGCCCTGGAACAGGCTGGCGTACTGACGGGCACAGTCCAGGAACGGCCCGTCATAGCCATGGCAGAACTGCAGGATGCGCGGTTCAGAGCGGCTGGTCATACGGCGCGGCGCCTTCCTTGACCACCAGGATGTCTTCCATGATCAGGTACTGCAGGTCCGAGCCGAAGAACATGTTCAGGGCGTCGGTCGGCGAGCAGATCATCGGTTCGCCACGGCGGTTCAGCGAGGTGTTCAGCGACACGCCGTTGCCGGTCAGGTCTTCCAGCGCCTTCATCATGTCGTAGTAGCGCGGGTTGTACTCGCGCTTGAGCACCTGGGCGCGCGAGGTACCGTCCTCGTGGACCACTTCCGGCACGCGGGTCTTCCACTCTTCGGCGACTTCGAAGGTGAAGGTCATGAACGGCGCAGGGTGATCGACCTTGATCATCTGCGGCCCGACGGTGTCGAGCATCGACGGGCAGAAAGGTCTCCAGCGTTCGCGGAACTTGATCTGCTCGTTGATGCGGTTGGCCACGCCCGGCACGCTCGGGCAACCGATGATCGAGCGACCGCCCAGGGCACGCGGACCGAACTCCATGCGCCCCTGGAACCAGGCCACCGGGTTGCCGTCGACCATGATCTTGGCGATGCGCTGCGGCATGTCGTCGATCTTGCGCCATTTCGGCGCGTTCGGGTGACGGGCGCAGGCGGCGATCACGTCCTCGTTGGAGAACGAAGGGCCGAGGTAGACATGCTCCATCTTCTCGACCGGCACGCCACGGGCGTGGGAGACGTAGGCGGCGGCGCCAACGGCGGTACCGGCATCGCCCGACGCCGGCTGGACGAACAGCTCTTTGACGTCGTCGCGGGCGATGATCTTCTGGTTCAGCTTGACGTTCAGCGCGCAGCCGCCGGCGAAGGCCAGCTTGCCGGTCTCTTTCAGCGTATCGCCCAGGTAGTGGTCGATCATCTGCAGGGCCAGCTTCTCGAACAGCGCCTGCATGCTGGCAGCGTAGTGAATGTACGGCTCGTCGGCGATGTCGCCTTCGCGTTTCGGGCCCAGCCACTCGATCAGCTTGGGCGAGAAGTAGAAGCCCTTGCCCTTCTCTTTATAGCGGCGCAGGCCGATGACGTTGGCGTACTCGGTGTTGATCACCAGTTCACCGTTTTCGAAGCTGGCCAGGCGCGAGAAGTCGTACTTGCTGGCGTCGCCATACGGCGCCATGCCCATGACCTTGAACTCGCCGTCGAGCATTTCGAAACCGAGGAACTCGGTGATCGCGCCATACAGGCCGCCCAGCGAGTCCGGATCGAAGAACTCCTTGATCTTGTGGATCTTGCCGTTTTCGCCGTAGCCGAAGAAGGTGGTGGCGTACTCGCCCTTGCCGTCGATGCCGAGGATCGCGGTTTTCTCTTTGAAGCCCGAGCAGTGGTAGGCACTGGAAGCGTGGGCCAGGTGGTGCTCGACCGGCTCGATCTTGATCTTTTTCGGATCGAAGCCCAGCTGCTCCAGGCACCAGACGATCTTCTTGCGGTAGCGCTTGTAGCGACGATTGCCCATCAGCAGCGCGTCGAGGGCGCGGTCCGGGGCGTACCAGTAGCGCTTGGCGTAGTGCCAGCGGGCCTTGCCGAACAGGCTGATCGGGGCGAACGGAATGGCCACCACGTCGACGTCCGACGGCTTGATGCCGGCCTGCTCCAGGCAGAACTTCGCCGACTCGTAGGGCATGCGGTTCTTCGCATGCTTGTCACGCACGAAGCGCTCTTCTTCGGCGGCGGCAATCAGCTTGCCGTCGATGTACAGGGCCGCGGAAGGGTCATGGCTAAGGGCGCCGGACAGGCCAAGAATCGTCAGTGCCAAGGGTCTAGCCTCTCAAATCGGTATGAAATGCGCCAACGGCCATTCAGGCGGATGGCGGCTAAAGGGCGGGATTATAACGCAAAGATGGCGGACACACCGCCCCCTTGTAGGAGCGGCCTTGTGTCGCGAAAG
>NZ_JAOCDM010000166.1 GCF_029840925.1 Pseudomonas sp. GD03858 | reverse complement strand
AAAAAGCGCCGCGAGTTATGGTCGTTATTTGTGAAACACCACACTAGGTGCCGAGTCGATACGCCAGACACCGCTCACGCAGCGCCTGTACCAGCAGGCTCACCTCGGGGCTGTGCCGATAGGCCTGCGGATAGCCCACGTACATCGGCACCTCCCGCGCTTGCTGGTGCCGCAGGTTGACCCGGCGTAACCGTCCTTCGGCGAGCCCGTGCTGGACGCGATGCAGCGGCAACCAGGCGAAGCCGAACCCTTGCTCGACGAAACGCTCGGCCGTCGCCAGGCTGCTCACCGTCCAACGCTGGGAGGTACCCAGCCAACCACTGCTCTGGGGGTTGCGCACCCCGGAGTCACGAATCACCAACTGGCGATGCTGCTTCATATCGTCCAGGCTCAACGGATCATCCTCCCGTCCCAGGGGATGACCGGCGCCGACCACGCAAACCAGCGTCACATTGAACAGGAACTCCTGCAGGTACCCGGACGGCAGGCTGCTGGCGATGCCCAGCTCGACCTTGCCGTCTTCCAGCAATTCGCGGGTGCCGGACAACGCGCTCTCGTACAGGCGGATTCGGTGATCCGGATAGCGTTCGGCGAAATCCGTCAACAGCTGTTGCAACAACTCCATGGGGAACAGCACGTCCACCGCCAACGCCTGTTCGGTGAACAACCCCGGCTGGTACTGGTTGGCCAGGTCCTCGAGCTTCTGCGCCGCCCCCAGCAAGTGCTTGGCCTGAGGCAGCAGCGCCCTGCCCAATGGAGTGAGCACGGCCTTGCGGCCTTCGATGATGAACAGCTCCTGGCCCAGCAACTGCTCCATGCGGTTGACCGAATGGCTGATCGCCGACTGTGACTTGAACAGGTGCTCGCCGGCCTGCTGGAAACCGCCACACTCCACGGTACTGACGAACGCTTGCCACTGGTCGAGACTGATCCTGGAAAACATGGCTCCCTCCTTGTATGCCTGCGGGCCACGCATCCCGTGGCCGGATGATTATGCCCGATGCCGCGCAGGCTTGGCCGCGGGCCACCACCACCCCTGCTGCATGCCGGCCGCGGCCAACAGGATCAGTGCCACCCCCAGCCACTGCAATGGCGCCAGACGGTGACCGAAGGCCAGCCAATCGACCAGGATCGCGGCAATCGGGTAAATGAAGGACAACGCTCCAGTCAGCGCCGTGGGCAAGCGCTGGATGGCGCTGTACAACAGCACATACATCAACCCGGTATGCACGATACCCAGCGTCACCAGACTGCCGAGCGCTGGCAACGCGCCCGGCAGCGCGCCAGCATTCACCCAGGGAGCCAGCAGCAGCACGCCGGTACTCACCTGGACCAGGGCGATCAGGTGCGGTGGCGTGCCCGTCAACCGCTTGATGATCAGCGCCGCCACGGCATACAGAAAGGCGGCGCCCAGCGCCAGGGCGATACCTTGCAGGTACTCACCAGCACCGGCCTGCCCACTGCCACGGGCGCCGACGATGGCCAGCATGCCGAGAAAGGCCACGCTGAGCCAGGTCAGCTTGGCCGTGGTGATCTTCTCGCCCAGGAACACCGCCGCCAGCCCCACCAGCATGAACGGCTGCACGTTGTACACCGCCGTACCGATGGCGATGGAGGCGCGAGAGTAGGAGGCGAACAACAGCACCCAGTTGCCGACGATCGCCACGCCGCTGGCCACCGCCAGCAGGAAAGTGGCGCGGGTCAGGATACCGGGCTTGAGAAAGCCCATGCCTGCGCAGATGGCCAGCAAGGTGATGGCGCCGAACACGCAGCGCCAGAACACCACCTCCAGGACCGGCTGCCCAGACACCATCACGAACCAGCCGATGGTGCCGGAGATCAGCATGGCGGCAATCATTTCCAAGGATCCACGGCGCAGCGAATTGTCCATTACATGCCTCCTGTCGACGATGGGCACAGTATGCGGAGGGTGAAGTGCAACCTTCCAGCGGATAGCGAAGGCAAGCCATAGATCCTGCCTTTACTATCAAGGCAAATCACGCCGATCACCTAACGAGGTGCTTATGACCGATGCCATCGACCAATTGCTGATCAACGCCCTGATGGAAGACTCGCGCCGCTCGCTCAAGGCCCTGGCCCAGGTCAGTGGGCTGTCGGCCCCCAGCGTCGCTGAACGGCTACGCAAGCTCGAGGAACGGGGTGTGCTGCGCGGCTACACCGTGGAGGTGGACCCGCGCAGCTTCGGCTACCAGTTGCAGGCCATCGTGCGCATTCGCCCGTTGCCGGGGCAGTTGCAGGAGGTGGAGCGGCAGATCGTGGCGATTCCCGAATTCACCGAGTGCGACAAGGTGACGGGCGAGGATTGCTTCATCGCGCGCCTGCACGTGCGCTCGATGGAGCAACTGGACACCCTGCTCGACCGCTTGAATGTGCTGGCCGAAACCAACACCGCGATCATCAAGAAGACCCCGGTGAAGCGGCGGCTGCCGCCAATGGCGTGAGACGCGGATCGTCTTGCGCCGGCATCTCCCCACGCCCGCTCTGGCGGCGACATCCTACAGACACAAAGAACATGTACACAAAAACGTCACCATAAGTGCCATTTTTGTGTGCAATAACTCAGGGTAACGCCCCAATAAGTTACACCCGTGCGATTATAAAATCTGACCAAATGATCAACTAAATTCATGTACAAAAAATAAACCTGCTCATTTGGTCAACTTATATTCCATTTATTTCATTTAGTTATCTTTCAACAAGATAAATATCAAAACATCCCCTTCTGAGCCGCGGCTCCTGGCTGGCATGGAACTGGCTTTTGTGTGTCTGTGTTTTGTATACAAAGTTGACGAAACATAAATACACAATAACTCGCAGCGTCGCTTCCCTATCGACCGTTGCGCCCTGAACCCAGAGATGCCAACGCCTGCACCGACGAGATGGCGAGCCCGTGCGCCAGCGCCCGCTCATCGCAGTCACACGCATCAGGAGCCGCCGGAATGAGTAGCAGTCTCCCCCTTGCCCCTGAACTTTCCGTTGCCACGACCTCTTCCCCCACCGCCCTCGACGGCCATGCCGCCGACCTGGAACTCAGCCCGCGCCTGCACAACCGCGACCTGGCCCCGACCAAGCTCGAAGGTCGCCGCTGGGGTGGCTACAGCATCTTCGCGCTGTGGACCAACGATGTGCACAACATCGCCAACTACTCCTTCGCCATGGGGCTGTTCGCCCTTGGGCTGGGAGGCTGGCAGATCTTCCTGTCACTGGCGATTGGCGCGGCGCTGGTGTACTTCTTCATGAACCTGTCCGGCTACATGGGCCCGAAGACCGGAGTCCCCTTC
The DNA here is from genome assembly GCF_029840925.1 of Pseudomonas sp. GD03858. Taxonomy (GTDB): domain Bacteria; phylum Pseudomonadota; class Gammaproteobacteria; order Pseudomonadales; family Pseudomonadaceae; genus Aquipseudomonas. Next base: position 5,095 of record NZ_JAOCDM010000166.1, on the reverse strand, counting down.
CCGGTGATCAGCCGCATCGCCTTCGGTATCCATGGCGCACAGATCCCCGCGCTGATCCGCGCAGTGATCGCCATCGCCTGGTTCGGCATCCAGACCTACCTGGCCTCGGTGGTCCTGCGCGTGCTGTTGACCGCGATCTGGCCGCAAGTGGCGGCCTACGACCATGACAGCATCCTCGGGCTGTCGAGCCTGGGCTGGATCTGCTTCGTGGCGATCTGGCTGGTGCAACTGGTGATCCTCGCCTACGGCATGGAGATGGTGCGGCGCTACGAAGCCTTCGCCGGCCCGGTGATCCTGCTGACGGTGGCCAGCCTGGCGGTGTTCATGTACTTCCAGGCCGACGCCCGCATTGCCTGGTCGGTCGCCGAGCCGCTCACCGGCTACGAGATGTGGCGCAACATCTTCGCCGGTGGCGCCCTCTGGCTGGCGATCTACGGCACGCTGGTGCTCAATTTCTGCGACTTCGCCCGCTCCTCGCCCTGCCGCAAGACCATCCGCGTAGGCAACTTCTGGGGCCTGCCGGTGAACATCCTGGTGTTCGCGGCCATCACCGTGGTGCTGTGCGGCGCGCAGTTCCAGATCAACGGCCAGGTCATCGACAGCCCCACGCAGATCGTCGCCAGCATCCCCAACACCGCCTTCCTGGTGCTGGGCTGCCTGGCCTTCCTGATCGTCACCGTGGCAGTGAACATCATGGCCAACTTCGTCGCCCCGGCCTTCGTGCTGAGCAACCTGGCGCCACGCCACCTCAACTTCCGTCGCGCCGGACTGATCAGCGCCACCCTGGCCGTGCTGATCCTGCCGTGGAACCTCTACAACAGCCCGCTGGTGATCGTGTACTTCCTCTCCGGCCTGGGTGCCCTGCTCGGCCCGCTGTACGGCGTGATCATGGCCGACTACTGGCTGCTGCGTAAGGGCCGCATCAACGTGCCCGAGCTTTACAGCGAGAACCCTAAGGGCGCCTACCACTATAGCCGCGGCATCAACCTGCGCGCCGTGGCGGCGTTCATTCCCGCCGCGCTGCTGGCCATCGTCCTGGCCCTGGTGCCGAACTTCCATGGGGTCGCGCCGTTTTCCTGGCTGATCGGTGCCGGCATCGCCGCCGCCATCTACCTGCTGATCGCACCGCGCAACTGCCACTACCACGACGTCAGCGGCGAATGCATCGCTGTCGACCACAGCAACCACTGACTCAGGGAGAACCGTCATGCGTATTCTGATCGCCAACGTCAACACCACCGAAGCCATCACCGAGGCCATCGCCGAACAGGCACGCAGCGTCGCCGCGCCCGGCACCGAGATCGTCGGCCTGACCCCCTGGTTCGGCGCCGAGTCAGTCGAGGGCAACTTCGAAAGCTACCTCGCCGCCATCGCGGTGATGGACCGGGTGCTTGCCTACGACCAGCCTTTCGATGCCGTGATCCAGGCCGGCTACGGCGAGCACGGCCGCGAGGGACTGCAGGAGCTGCTCGACGTGCCGGTGGTGGACATCACCGACGCTGCCGCCAGCACCGCCATGTACCTGGGGCATGCCTATTCGGTGGTGACCACCCTGGACCGCACCGTACCGCTGATCGAGGATCGCCTCAGGCTCTCGGGTCTGTACGAACGCTGCGCATCGGTGCGCGCCAGTGGCCTGGCCGTGCTGGAGCTGGAGTCCGATCCACGGCGTGCGGTGCAAGCCATCGTCGACCAGGCCGAGCGTGCCGTGCGCGAGGACAAGGCCGAGGTGATCTGCCTGGGCTGCGGCGGCATGGCAGGTCTGGACGAACAGATCCGCCAGCGCACCGGCGTGCCGGTGGTGGATGGCGTGAGCGCGGCGGTGACCATTGCCGAGTCGTTGGTGCGCATGGGCTTGAGCACCTCCAAGGTGCGTACCTATGCCACGCCAAGGGCGAAGAAGGTGGTGGGCTGGCCAATGCGTTTCGGCCGCTGATCTACCTATCGCAGGGCAAGCCCGCTCCCACGAATGATCTCTAGTTTCGCTGGCGCGATCCCTGTGGGAGCGGGCTCGCCCGCGATGGGACCGGGATGGTCAACGCAGCAGGCTCGCCAGTCGCTCGGCACTGCCGCAGGCCAAGGTGAACCCCAAAGCTCCATGCCCCAGATTCAGCCACAGGTTGCGATACCGTGTGGCGCCTATGATCGGCACCCCGGTCGGCGTCGCCGGGCGCATACCCGCCCACTCCACCGCCTGTCCGTAGTTGGCGGCCTGGGGCAAGGTTTCCTGGGCGAGCCGGCGCATGCTCCTCAGCCTGCCGGCATTCACCGAGTCGTCGTAGCCAACGATATCCACCATCGCCGCCACCCGTAGCTGATCATCCAGCCGGGCATAGACGATCTTGCGCTCGTAGTCGGTGATGCTCACCTCAGGCGCCTGGTGTGCGGCGCCGATCGGGGCGGTCAGGCTGTAACCCTTGAGCGGGTAGACCGGCAGTTTCAAGCCAGGCAGTTTCAAGCCGGCGCTAAGGTGCCCGGCGCTGAGTACCAGATGCTGGACCTCCAGCCGATCGCTGCCCAGCTCCAGCGCAACCACGCGATCATCGCGCGGCAGCAACCGTGTCACCGGCCGCCCCAACCACAGCCGACACTGTCCCGATGCCCGCAGCCGCTCGGCCAGACTCAGGCAGAAGCGGTGGCAATCGGCGACCTCTTCGTCAGGGGTGAACACACCGCCGACGAAGGATGCGCCGGCCAGGGCCGGCTCGAGTCGCCGCAGTTCCCTGGCGTCCACGACCTGCTGGTTGGCGGGGTCGAGCAGGTGCTCGCGTGCGCGGGTGAATGCCTGTTGGCTACGGAACGCGACCAGCTTGCCATTGCGCCGCCAGGCGAACCCCTGCAGACCATCTTCTTCCCGCCAGCGCCCCAGCACTGCCTGACTCTCCAGGGCCAGGGCCAGCAACTGCGCGGCATTGCGCTGATTGACACTCGTCCGGCACGCCATCACGAAGGCCACCAGCCAGCGCCATTGCGCAGGGTCCAAGCGCAGGCGCAGGCGCAATGGCGAGTCACCTTGCAGCAACCAGCCAAGTGCTTGCCAGGGCACGCCAGCGTCGGCCAGCGGCGCCACGTAGCGGTACGAGAGCTGCCCACCGTTGGCGAAGCTGGTGGCACTGGCCAGGCTGTCACGCGCCTCGATCAGATCGATCGAAAAGCCCCTGCGCACCAGCGCATACGCCGTCGCCAGGCCGACCACCCCACCACCGATCACCGTCACCCGCTGATCCATTCGCTCATCCCTGTGCCGACCTGATAGCCGGACAGTAGCAGCAGTTCAGGTCGGGCAGCCAGGATCCCCATGGCCGATGCCCTGGGACAGCGCACGACTGAGCAAGCTCGCCCGACCATCGCGCCAGGTCAGGGTCAGAACGTACAGGGTGTCGAAATCATCGCGGTGCCAGTCCTCGGCGAGCGTCCAGTCCTCACCCAGGGCCTTGCCGGCCACGGTATTGATCAGCTCCGGCAGATAGCCACGGGACCAGGCCGTGTAGACCGTCGCGTTGCGGTACTTGCTGCTCAGGAGTTCGTCGGCCAGGTCGGCGGTGTCGTTGGCGCCGAAGTCGATGTTCACCGGCAGGCCGAGGCGGATTGCGCTGGGACTGATGGTCACGAGCGGACGAATATAGCTGTAGCGCTGATCGTCGCTGCCCTCCTCGACGTGCCGCGAGGGGTTGGCGGCGAAGACATAGTCAGCCTCGCCGAAACGCTCGGGCAGCAGCGTGGCAAGCTCAAGGGCACGGTTGAGGCCCTGGCAGTTCAACTGGCCCAGGCCTTCGCTGGGTTTCTCGGCATGGCGCAGAAATACCAGCGTCTGGGTGCCGTCCACCGGTTGCGCGCGGCTTTCGACAGTATCCAGGGCCAATGGCACGAGCGCGGTGGCGAACGCCAGACCCAGCAGTAAGTGGCGGCGACGCTGGCGCAACGCAAAGAACTTCATCGCTGGCAGGCTCCTGTGGCTGAGGGTGTCGGGCCGCCCTGCCACACTGCCCCGCAGCCAAGGCTGCGGGGCTTCCCTGTCGTGGATGCCATCCGTGGCTGCAAGCGAGGCCCAGCGTGGCCTCGACCCGTTCGCGTTGTCCCTGACTGCGCATGCCTTCCATGACCAAGCGCAATCCTAGCGCACAGGTGTTGCTGGATTATTTCACCCGCCTCAGTCGTCGCGGGTCAGCACTTCAAGCAACTCGATTTCGAAGGACAGGTCCGAATTCGGCGGGATCGAGCCTACGCTACGTTCGCCATAGCCCAGATGCGCGGGCACCTGCAACTTGCGCTTGCCGCCCACGCGCATGCCCATCAAGCCCTGATCCCAGCCCTTGATCACCCGACCGGTACCGATCACGCACTGGAACGGCTTGCCCCGTGACCAGGACGAATCGAACTCGCTGCCATCGGCCAGCCAGCCGGTGTACTGGGTGGTGATCAGCGCGCCCTTGACCACGGCCTTGCCGTCGCCTTCCTGAAGATCGATGACTTGCAGCTCACTGCTCATGGCAGGTTCCTCGAAGCGGTTTTTCGTGGTCGCCCTTTTCTCAGGAATGCTTGGGTTTGGCAAGATGGGCCGTGCCGGGTCAGGTGAACTGCTCGAAGACCTCCTTGCCGGTCAGCTGTTCGGTCTCGTTGTTGAAGCAGTACCAAGTGGGCTTTTCGTCGATGAAAATCTGCTTGTTGAAATCCCAGTCTTGCTCGCCGTCGAGCAGGCCGACAGGGATTGCGTAGAAATCGTTCTGCTTGAGGCGGTAGAACAAATGCGTGCCGCACTGGCCGCAAAAACCGCGCTGGGCCCACTCGGATGAGTCATAGACGCTGGGCGCGTGGCCTTCGAAAAGCGGCGGCTGGCTGCAATCGACTACCAGCAGCGGGCCGCCGGTCCATTTGCGGCACATGCTGCAGTGGCAGGCGTTAACGTGGAGACTGTCTATGGTTACGGACAAGTGCGTGGCGCCGCACAGGCAACTGCCTTTTTTTTTCAGGCGCATGGGGGGGAGCTCCGGGCGGGGTGGGGGTTGGAGTATAGGCTTTGACTTGGGCTTCAGCTTCAGCTCAAGAGGGTGGGTTTTTATTTTTTTATGCGCATTCATTGGCGATGGCGACGCAC
>NZ_JAOCDM010000165.1 GCF_029840925.1 Pseudomonas sp. GD03858 | reverse complement strand
AGGTCATCGCCTACCTGGCTGGCATGTTCGCGCCAGTCCGGCGCCGTCGTGCCGCCGTCCACGCCAATGAACACCAGTCGGTCCTGCCCGGTGAAGTCCAGCACCCGATCCTGGCCAAAATGCTCGCTGAACAGGAAAGTGTCGCGCCCGCCGCCGCCAATGAGCACATCGTTGCCCGCGCCGCCAACCAGCACATCATTGCCGGCGCCGCCCTGCAGTCGGTCGTCACCGCCCAGGCCGAACAGCCACTGGCCCTGGTTGCCCGCCACCAGCTGGTCGCCGGTCTGGGTGCCGTTGAGCGAGGACGCATAGGGCGTGATCTTGCCGCTCTCGAACAGCCCCTGCGCCGCCACCCCATGGCTGACTTCCTTGCTGAAGATCAGCAGGCTCGATTCCTTGCTCACCAGGCTCTCGACATTGCGTACCAGGCTGATGCCGCCCTGGGTGTCGCGCACGTACAGCGTGCCCTCGCCGTCCCGGGCGATGCTCAGGTTGGCCAGGGCGTCCTGCAGCTTCAGGGTGTCATGGCCGGCGCCGCCGTCGATCAGGTTGAAGCCGCCGTCGTCGCGGAAGGTGTCGTTGCCGGCCCGGCCTTCGAGATAGTCGTTGCCACGCCCGCCATGGATCAGGTCATCCTTGTCCGAGCCGATGATGAAGGTGCTGCCCTTGTGCGGTTCAGCGTTGCGGTTGAGATCCTCGACCCAGGTCGAGCCACGGGTCACGTCGGACAGGTTGCTGACCACGATGGTCGAATCACGGCTGGTCCACTGATAGAAGGACGAGCCCAGCACCCTGCCCAGGCCATCGGCATAGGCCGAGGGCAAGTGCGACAGCCAGGTGGCGATGTTGCCGATGGAGAACGGCAGCAGGTTCCAGGCATCGGAGGCGTAATGATCGTTGAAGTTGACGATGTTGTCGGTGGCGGATGCCTTGGCGCCGTCATGCACGCCGAGGGTGCCCCAGGTCGCCGAGGTGCCGTCGAGCACGCGGAACACCGGGTCGTTCTCGTAGCCGATGTTCAGCACCTTGTCGGCGTCGGCGGCCTGGGTCGGCGAGGCGAAGGCGACGTAGCGCGCGTCCTGGTAGAAACCACCCCAGCGCGAGGCGCTCAGGTCGGCCAGGCTGTTGACCGCCAGGCCGCCCAGGCTGTGGCCGCTGACCGTCACGTCGGCGCCGCTCAGGCCATTGGCCTTGGCGAAGGCCGCGACATCGGCCAGCAACTGGCCAAAGGCGTTGCCGGCATAGTCGCGGGCATAGCCGGCCGGGCCGAGCGCCGCCAGCAGGTCGTTGATGGCGTCGCCGATGGTGTCGCCCAGCAGGTTTTCACGCGGGCCGCTGGTGCCGCGGAAGGCGATGCCGATACCACTGAGCTGGCCGGCGGCGTCATAGCGTCCGAGGATTTCCACCTGCGCCGAGGTATAGCCCGGCGCTTCGCCGTGAAAGGTGCCGCGAGCGTCGGTCTTGCCCTGATAGCCCAGTTGCGCCGCGCTGATCGGCGTCCAGCCGGCGGCCTTGACCTGGGCCAGGGCCTTGGCCTCGGAATCGGGGTTCCACGGAATCCCAGGGATCACGCCCTGGCTGTCGGTGCCGCCGATCAAGGCCTTGACCAGGGTGGCCGGCAGGCCGAGGCCGAAGCCGTGCTTCTGGTAACCGGCACTGAAGCCGTCATCGATGCCATGGTAGGCGTAGGTTGCCAAGGCCATGGCGTCCTTGTAGAGCGCGGAAGAGGCAGTACTGTCGAGCTGTCGATAATCGAATACGGGCATGGATCACGTCCCTGTTCTAGGTAGGAAAAGCGCCCGCAGCGACATCGTCCTTGCTGACACGACTGACGGGCGAAAGGCAAAGCTGGCACGGAAGTACCACTTCGTCCACTGCCAAACGGGGGCTACCCTGCCAAAGATGCGCACATAAAAGCTGTACATGCATACAGATAAAACTTGCCTGCGCGGCCTGCCTTGCGCATCCTAGTGCGCAACTTTCACGATGAAGCGTTTCGGCCATGCGCCTCTTTCTCTGCGAAAAACCCTCCCAGGCAAAAGACATCGCCAAGGTACTGGGCGCCCAGCGCCGTGGCGACGGCTGCTGGCAAGGCAGCGACGTCTGCGTGACCTGGTGCATCGGCCACCTGCTGGAAACCGCCCCGCCCGACAGCTACGACGAACGCTACAAGCGCTGGACCCTCGAGGACCTGCCGATCATCCCGGAAAAATGGAAGATGACGGTCAAGCCCAAGACCGCCAGCCAGTTCAAGGCAGTCAAGCGCCTGCTTGGCGAGGCCCGCGAGCTGGTGATCGCCACCGACGCCGACCGTGAAGGCGAGATGATCGCCCGCGAACTGGTCGAGCATTGCCGCTACCGGGGGCCGATCCAGCGCCTGTGGCTGTCGGCGCTGGACGATGCCTCGATCCGCAAGGCGCTTGCTCGCCTGCTGCCGGGCCAGGAAACCTTCAGCCTCTACCATTCGGCCCTGGGCCGCTCGCGGGCCGACTGGCTGATCGGCATGAACATGAGTCGCCTGTTCACCCTGCTCGGTCGCCAGTCCGGCTACCAGGGCGTGCTGCCGGTGGGGCGGGTGCAGACACCGACGCTGCGCCTGGTGGTGGACCGCGATCGCAGCATCGCCGACTTCGTGCCGGTGCCCTACTGGGCCATCGAGGCGCAGCTGCAAAGCGCCGGCAGCGTGTTCAACGCCCAGTGGCGCGCCCCGGAGGATGCCTGCGACGACCAGGGCCGTTGCCTCAAGCAGGAGCTGGCGCGACAGGCCGCCGCCGACATGCAGGCCGCCGGCAGCGCGCGGGTGCTGAAGATCGCCACCGAACGCGTGCGTGAAGCCGCGCCCCTGCCCTTCGACCTCGGCACCCTGCAGGAGCTGTGCTCGAAAAAGCTCGGCCTCGGCGCCCAGGAGACCCTGGACATCGCCCAGGCCCTGTACGAGACCCACAAGCTCATCACCTACCCGCGCAGCGACAGCGGCTACCTGCCCCTCAGCCAGCACGCCGAGGCAGCCGGTATCCTCGCCGCCCTGCAGCGCGCCGACGCCAGCCTCGCCCCACTGCAGGCCTACCTCGATCCACAGCGCCGCTCGCGCGCCTGGAACGACCAGAAGGTCAGCGCCCACCATGGCATCATCCCCACCGCCGCCGCGAGCGACCCGGCGCGCCTGCCGCCCAAGCACAAGGCGGTGTACACCCTGATTCGCGCCCGCTACCTGGCGCAGTTCCTGCCCAACCACGAATACGACCGCACCCAGGCCGAATTCGACTGCGCCGGCCAGGCATTGCGGGCGGTGGGCAAGCAGATCGTCGAACCGGGCTGGCGCCGGGCGCTGCCCGAAGCACTGACCCCGGCCAAAGGTCGCGAGGCGCCACCGGCCCAAGTGCTGCCGGCGCTGCGCGAAGGCCAGGATTGCCAGGTGCAGGGCCTGCAACTCAAAGACCTGTGGACCCAGCCACCCAAGCCCTTCACCGAAGGCGACCTGATCAAGGCGATGAAAAACGTCGCCAAGCTGGTGGACGACCCGCGACTCAAACAGAAGCTCAAGGAAACCACCGGCATCGGCACCGAAGCGACCCGTGCCAGCATCATCCAGGGCCTGCTCGACCGCGGCTACCTGGTCAAGAACGGCAAGGCACTGTCCGCCACGCCCGCGGCCTTCAGCCTGATCGACGCCGTGCCCCGCGCCATCGCCGACCCCGGCACCACCGCCATCTGGGAGCAGGCGCTGGACATGGTGCAAAGCGGCGAGATGAGTCTGGAGGAATTCGTTGCCCGGCAGTCGGCGTGGATGGGCAAGCTGGTGCAGCGTTGCAGCGGCATGCGCCTGACCATCAGCGGACCGGCGGCGGGCAAGGCGGCGGCGCCGTGGAAGAAGAAGCGCAAGAGCGCGGGCAAGGGCAAGGCGACAGCCGGTAAACCTCGGCGCAAGAGCGCGACGCAGTAAGGTGCGATCGCGGGGCAAGCCCGCTCCCACAAGAATGGCGATGACGCCATCTACTGGAACTATGAAAATCCTCTGCTATTTTTTCATGAAAATAATCAGAAAAAATTTCACGAGGCCTCGACATGTTCAAGCAATCCGCCCAGCACGTCGCCAGCTACTACGCCCAGACCTACCCGGTCGCGCTCCCTCTGCGCCCGACATTGCAAGGTAGCCATGAGGCCGATGTCCTGATCGTCGGCGCCGGGTTCAGCGGCCTGCACACCGCCTTGCGCCTGGCCCTGGCCGGTAAGCGTGTCATCCTGCTGGAGGCCAGCCGGGTGGCTTGGGCCGCTTCCGGACGCAATGGCGGTCAGGCGTTGCTGGGCTGGTCCTGCGACATGCCACCGCTGGAGAAAGCCCTGGGCCTGGAGCGCACCCGTCGCCTGTGGGACAGCATGTGCTGGGCGGCCGAGGAAATGCGCGACCTGCCCCAGCGCCACGGCTTCGAGGTGGACTACCGCCTCGGCAGCCTGTGGACCGCCGTGCTGCCACGCCGGGTGAAGCTGCTGGAGCAAGCCCGGGATGAAGCCGCCAACAAGTTCGGCTACGACTGCCTGCGCCTGATCGGGCGCGACGAGCTGCCCGCGTGGATCGACAGCCCGCGCTACCAGGCCGCGCTCTACGACCCCAATGGCGCCCACCTCAACCCGCTGAAGCTCGCCCAGGGCCTGGCCGGCGTCATCGAACAGGCCGGGGGCCGAATCTTCGAGCAGAGCCAGGTGCTCGACTACCGCGAGCAGGACGACGGTTTCGTGATTCGCACCGCCCAGGGCGAAGTACGTAGCGATGTTCTGGTACTGGCGTGCAATGCCTATATCGACGGCCTCGACCGCACACTGTCGCGCCGCCTGCTGCCGGTGGGCTCCTACCAGGTGGCCACGGCACCGCTGGGCGCCGAGCTCGCAGCGTCCCTGCTGCCGCGCAACAGCTGCGTGATCGACAATCAGTTCGTCCCCGACTATTTCCGCCTCACCCCAGACCATCGCCTGCTGTTCGGTGGTGGCTGCACTTACCTGGGCGGTATCCCGAAAGATATCGCCGGTGCCACCAGGCCTTACCTGGAACGGGTCTTCCCGCAGCTGCGCGGGGTAGCCATCGAACACGCCTGGGGAGGTCATATCGATTGCAGCATCCTGCGCACCCCGGACATCGGCCGCCAGGGCCAACGCTACTGGCTGCAGGGCTTTTCCGGCCACGGCGTGCTGCCGACCCTGGCCGGGGCGCGGGCGGTCAGTGACGCGATCCTCGGCGACGACGACCTGCTGGCGTTGTACCAGGGCATCGACAATGGCCGCTTCCCCGGCGGCGACCTGCTGGCCGCGCCGCTGGAAGCGGCGGCCAAGGCCTGGTACAGGATGCGCGACCATGTCTGAGCCGCTCGACGACAGCCAGGTCCTGGCACGACTGGTACGCGACCTGCGCAAGCACCGCGGGCTGACCCTGGACGAGCTGGCCGGACGGGTCAAGCGTTCGCTGGGCTTTCTCTCCCAGGTCGAACGCGGCCTGTCGCGCCCGACCGTGGCCGACCTCACGGCCATCAGCGAAGCATTGCAGGTGCCCACCACCTACTTCTACCAGGCTGTGCCGCCACGGCAGATCGACTGGATCACCCGCCCTGATGAGCGCCGCACGCTGTACTACGCCGCCGGAGTCACCGACGTGCTGGTCTCGCCCACTCTCACCGGCCGCTTCGCCATGCTCGAAAGTCACCTGGCGCCCGGCGCCAGCAGTGGCGAGGGGCATCTGGACGACAGCTCGGAGCAAGGTGGTTTCGTGCTAGAGGGCGAGCTGACCCTGTGGCTGGAAGGTGAAGGCACCGCCATCACCCTGTACCCCAACGACAGTTTCCAGCTGCCACCGCATAGCAAATTCCGCTACGCCAACCTGACCGACCGAACGGCCCGGGTGCTCTGGGTCTTCCGATGAACGCACGGCTATGAGCCCCTGCAAGCAGCCGCCTCTGTGGGAGCAGGTTCACCCGCTCCCACAGGAGGATCGACAATCTCATGTGTTGTTCCAATGGAGCAGAGCAATGACCAGCGACATCCGCTTTCCCGACCGGCCAAGCGAAGTACGCGCCTTTCGTGCCGCACACCCGGACGTGCGCTACGTCGACCTGATCAGCCTGGACATCCCCGGCCACTTCTACGGCAAGCGCTACCCCATCGGCATGCTGGAAAAGGTGGCCGCCGGCAGCCCGCTGAAACTGCCGCAGAACTGCGTGCTGCTCGGCACCCAGGGCGGCTTGTTCCCGATTGGCGACTACTGCTTCAACGACGGCGACCCGGATGCCCCACGCCGCCTGGTACCCGGCACGCTCAAGCCGGTGACCTGGGAGGGTGAGCCACTTGGGCAGATGCTGATCAGCTCCGACGGCACAGCGGCGCCCATCGAGTTCGAACCTCGCGAAGTGCTCAGCCGCGTCCTGCGACGCTTCGAACGCCGCGGCATCCGCCCGGTGGTGGCGTTCGAGCTGGAGTTCTACCTGTTCGACCAGGCACTCAAAGGTGGCCTGCCGCAATTTCCCCGCGACCCGCTCAGCGGTGATGCCGACGATCAGCCGAACATGCACATCGATCGCCTGTCGCGTTTTTCCGGTGTGCTGCACGAGATGGTCGAGACGGCCAATGCCCAGGGTGTGGACGCCAATGTCATCACCGCCGAACTGGGGCCGGGGCAGTTCGAGATCAATTTCGGCCATTGCGACGACGGCCTGCGTGCCGCCGACTGGGCGGCGCTGTTCTGCCGCAGCACCCGTGGCGTGGCGCTCAAGCATGGGCTGCGCGCCTCGTTCATGAGCAAGCCCTACCTGCACGCGCCCGGCAACGGCATGCATGTGCATGTCAGCCTCTACGACCAGGACGGCAACAACCTGCTGGCAGCCGACGCCCAGCGCCCGCTGCGCCACGCCGTCGCCGGCTGCCTGGCCTTGCTGCCGCACTGCATGCCGATCTTCGCCGCCAACCACAACGCGTTTCGCCGCCATGGCGCCATGGTCAACACCGCCAGCCGCGCCAGCTGGGGCTTCGAGGACCGCGACGCCTGCCTTCGCATTCCCGAGTCGGATGCGCGCAACCTGCGCATCGAGCACCGGCTGGCCGGGGCGGACGCCAATCCGTACCTGGTGCTGGCGGCGATCCTCTGCGGCATGGAGCACGGCCTCAATACCGCGCAGGAGCCGATCACGCCGTTGAACGAAGATCGCGGCAGCGGGATCGACTTTCCCAAGGACATGCTCGGCGCAGTGGCGGCGATGCGCGGGCATCCGGCGGTCAATGAGGGACTGGGTCAGGAGTTCGTGATGGTCTATTGCGAGAACAAGCGCCAGGACCATCTGGCGTTCATGCAGGAAGTCAGTGCGCGGGAGTATCGCTGGTTCCTGTAAGCGCTGCTGTCGCCTCTTCGCGGGTAAACCCGCTCCCACAGCTATTTCACCGCGCCAGAATCCGGTGCCATACCTGTGGGAGCGGGTTTACCCGCGAAGAGTCCGGCACTGGCATCACATGCCGCCCAGGATTACCATGCACCACCTCTAGCGCGGCCTTTTGCCGCACCCCGCCTTCCAGCCTGCGCACGCCACTCATGCCCTTCGAACTCACCGTAGAACCGCTCACCCTGCTGATCCTCGCCCTGGTCGCCTTCGTCGCCGGGTTCATCGATGCCATCGCCGGCGGCGGCGGGCTGCTGACCACCCCGGCGCTGCTCACCGCCGGCATGCCGCCGCACCTGGTACTGGGCACCAACAAGCTCAGTTCCACCTTCGGCTCGGCCACCGCCAGCTTCACCTACTACCGACGCAAGCTGTTCCACCCGGCGCAGTGGCGCCTGGCGATCGTCGGCACCCTGGTGGGCGCGTTGATCGGCGCGGTGATCGCCCACTACATGCCGGCCGAGTGGCTGAACAAGATGCTCCCGGTGATCGTCTTCGCCTGTGGCGTGTACCTGCTGTTCGGCGGCACGCCCCCGGCGCCACTGGATGCCGATGCGCCGATCAAGAAGAAATGGCAGTTCCCGCAGGGCTTCACCCTCGGCTTCTACGACGGCGTCGCCGGGCCTGGCACCGGCGCATTCTGGACCGTGAGCACGCTGCTGCTCTACCCCATCGACCTCGTTCGCGCCAGCGGTGTGGCGCGCAGCATGAACTTCGTCAGCAACATCGCGGCGCTGACGGTATTCATTATTTCCGGGCAGGTGGATTACATCGTTGGGCTGTGCATGGGGGTGTCGGTGATGGTCGGGGCGTTCTTCGGCGCACGCACGGCGATCAGCGGGGGCAGCAAGTTTATTCGCCCAGTGTTCATCACCGTGGTGTTGGCGTTGACCGTGAGGTTGGCTTGGCAGCATTGGTTTGGGTAGGGGGCTGGGACTGGGACTGGGGCTGGGGCTGGGATGATTGTTTTGATCTTGCGTGCGCATTCGTAGGCGATGGTGACGCACAGTCACCTTTCCGCCCTTACGGCGGGTCACTTTTTGTCAAACGCGACAAAAAGTAACCAAAAAACGCTGCGTTCCATCATCCGGCCCCTACGCTTCGC
>NZ_JAOCDM010000164.1 GCF_029840925.1 Pseudomonas sp. GD03858 | reverse complement strand
GAGGATCCACTGCCCCAGGGCGCGCTGCCGATTGGCCGCCCCATCGACAACACCCGGCTGTACGTGCTCGATGGCCATGACCAGCCCGTGCCGATCGGCGTGGCTGGCCAGCTGCACATCGGCGGTGCCGGGGTGGCGCGTGGCTACCTTGGGCTGGCGGAGCAACAGGCCGAGCGCTTCATCGCCAGCCCGTTCAACGAAGGCGAGCGCCTGTACCGCAGCGGCGACCTGGTGCGCCAGCGCGCCGATGGCGTGCTCGAGTTCCTCGGGCGCAGCGACCACCAGATCAAGCTGCGCGGGCTGCGCATCGAACCGGGCGAGATCGAGGCCTGCCTGGCACGCCAGCCCGGCGTGCGCGAAGCCGTGGTGCTGGTGCATGACGCCGCGCCCGCGGGGCCTCGCCTGGTGGCCTACCACACGGGCGAGCCGCAGTTGGCCGAGGTCCTGCGCCAAGCGCTGCTGGCGCGGCTGCCGGAGTACATGGTGCCGGCGTTGTTCGTCCACCTCGAGGCGCTGCCGCTGACCCCCAACGGCAAGCTCGACCGCAAGGCGCTGCCGACGCCGGAGCTGCCGGCGCGCGTTTACGAAGCGCCGCAAGGCGACACCGAACAGCTGCTGGCCGGGATCTGGGCCGAACTGCTGGGCGTGGAACGGGTAGGGCGCCATGACAACTTCTTCGAACTGGGCGGCCACTCGCTGTTGGCGGTGCGACTGGTCGAGCGCATGCGTCAGCAGGGACTGCAAGCCGATGTGCGGGTACTTTTCGGCCAGCCGACCCTTGTCGCGTTGGCCGCGACGGTGACTAGCGAGGCGTCGGCGCAGGTGCCGGCCAACCTGATCCCGCGAGGTTGCACGCGGATCACGCCGCAGATGCTGCCCTTGGCCGAACTCGATCAGGCATCCATCGACGACCTGGTGGCGCGCATCCCGGGCGGTAGCGCCAATGTCCAGGACATCTACGGGCTGGCGCCGCTGCAGCAGGGCATCCTCTATCACCACCTGGCCAGCGCCGAGGCCGACCCCTACGTCGGCCGCGCGCGTTTCGCCTTCGCCGGCGAGGCCGAGCTGAACAACTTCGTCGCCGCCCTGGACGCACTGATCGCCGCGCACGATATCCTGCGCACCAGCATCCACTGGGCCGGGCTCGACGAGCCGGTTCAGGTGGTCCAACACCAGGCACGCCTGCCGCTGGTCGAGCAGGCCGACCTGCAGCGCCTGGATCTCACCTGCGCCCCGCTGATGAAGCTGGTGCGTCACGCCGCGGGCGAGCGCCTGGAGGCGAGCCTGCTGATGCACCACATACTGCTCGACCACACTGCCACAGAGCTGCTGGTGTCGCAGTTGAGCGCCATGTTGCAAGGGCACGCGCTCGAAATCGACAGCGTGCCCTATCGCAACTATGTGGCCCGTGCCCGCTTGCAGGCCGACCCGCAGGCCGACGAGGCGATGTTCCGTGAGTTGCTGGGCGATATCGATGAGCCGACCGAGGTGTTCGGCCTGCGCGATGTGCAGGGCAATGGTGTCGAGGTGCTCGACACCCGTCAGGCGCTGGACGATGGATTGACCCGGCGCTTGCGTGCGCAGGCCCGGCACTTGGGGGTGAGCCTCGCCAGCCTGGTGCATCAGGCCTGGGGCCAGGTGCTGGCCCAGCTCAGCGGGCGCGAGGACGTGGTGTTCGGCACCGTGCTGCTCGGGCGCCTGCAGGGCGGGGCGGGGGCCGACCGGGCGCTGGGCATGTTCATCAACACCCTGCCGCTGCGGGTGAGCGTCGATGGGGTGGGCGTGGCCGATGGCGTGCGCCTTACCCATCAGCGCCTGGCGCGGCTGCTGGGCCATGAGCAGGCGTCGCTGGCCCAGGCCCTGCGCTGCAGTGGCGTACCTGCTTCGCAAGCCTTGTTCAGCAGCCTGTTGAACGTGCGTCATAGCACGCCCCAGAGCATGGGCAAGGATCTGGGTTGGGCCGGCATCGAGCTGCTGGACGCGCACGAGCGCAGCAACTATCCACTGGTGGTCAACGTCGATGACCTGGGCGAAGGAATGTCCGTGACCGTGCAGGCCGTGCCCCAGGTCGACGGCGCGCAGGTCTGTGCCCTGCTGGCCTGTGCCCTGGAGCACCTCGCCCAGGCCCTGGAAGTGGCGCCGGACACCGCGCTTCACACCATCTCCTGCCTAACACCCGAGGCGCGCCGCCAGGTGCTGCGCGATTTCAACGCCACCACTCGCGACTATCCGCGCGAACAACCGCTGCACGTGCTGTTCCGCGCCCATGCCGCCGCCACGGCCGATGCGCTGGCGGTCGTCCATGGCGCGCGACAATGGCGCTATGGTGAACTCGAACGCCATGCCAACCGCCTGGCCCATCATCTGCTGGCGCTTGGCCTGCGCCAGGGCGAGCGGGTGGCGCTGCTGCTGCCGCGCTCGTTCGACCTGATCGCCGCCCAGCTGGCCGTGAGCAGCTGTGGCGCGGTCTATGTGCCGCTGGATGCCAATGCACCAGCCGAGCGCCAAAGCCTGATGATCGAGGACTGCGGCGCCGCGCTGCTGCTGACCCACGCGCAGCAGCCACGCTTGACCTCGGCTCGCCGCGTCGAGCTCGACGGCCTGACGCTGGACAGCTATCCCGAGCATGCCCCGGACATCCCGGTGGCCGCCCATGACGGCGCCTACATCATGTACACCTCCGGGTCCACCGGGGGGCCGAAGGGTGTCCAGGTGCCGCACCGGGCCATCGCGCGCCTGGTGATCAACAATGGTTTCGCCGACTTCGATGGCAACGACCGGTTAGCCTTCGCCTCGAACCCCGCCTTCGACGCCAGCACCCTCGAAGTCTGGGCGGCGCTGCTCAATGGTGGCACGGTCGTGGTGATCGACCAGCACCAGGTGCTGTCGCCACAGGGCCTGGGCGAGGCGTTGCTCGCCGGCGGCGTGACGGCGCTGTGGTTGACCGCCGGCCTGTTCCACCAGTACGCGGGCGATCTGCTGCCGGTGTTCCGTACCTTGCGCTACCTGATGGTGGGTGGCGACGTGCTCGATCCGGCGGTGGTCGCCCGCGTGCTGCGCGAGGGCGCGCCGGGTCATTTGCTCAATGGCTACGGCCCGACCGAGGCCACCACCTTCAGCACCACCCACGAGATCCTCGAGGTGGGCGAGGGCGCCATTGCGATCGGTCGACCGATTGGCAACAGCCGCTGCTACGTGCTCGATGCCCGGCAGCAGCCGCTGCCGGTGGGGGCGGTGGGCGAACTGTACATCGGTGGCGATGGCGTCGCCCTGGGCTATCTGGGGCAGCCACGGCTCAACGCCGAGCGTTTCCTTGCCGACCCGTTCAGCGACGCGCCAGGGGCGCGCATGTACCGCAGTGGCGACCTGGCAAGCTGGCAGGCCGACGGCACCCTGCGCTACCTCGGGCGCGGCGATCGTCAGGTCAAGCTGCGCGGTTTTCGCATCGAACTGGGCGAAATCGAATCCCGTCTGGCCGCCTGCGCCGGGGTGCGCGATGCCGTGGTGCTGGTGCGCGAGGACACGCCGGGCGACAAGCGCCTGGTGGCGTACTACAGCAGCGAGGGCCAGACACCTGCGATCGACGCCTTGCACGATCGATTGCAAGGCCAGTTGCCGGACTACATGCTGCCAGCGGCCTATGTACTGGTCGCGCAATGGCCGCTGACCGCCAACGGCAAGCTGGATCGCCGGGCGCTGCCAGCGCCGGACCAGGGCGCGGTGGTCAGTCGCGTGTTCGCGGCGCCCGAAGGCGAGGTGGAAACCGCCCTGGCGGCCATCTGGGCCGAGGTGCTGAAGGTCGACCAGGTCGGACGTCACGATCATTTCTTCGAGCTCGGCGGTCACTCGCTGCTGGCGGTGACCTTGATCGAACGCATGCGCAAGGCCGGCCTTGCCGCCGACGTGCGCGTGCTGTTCGCCCAGCCGACCCTGGCGGCATTGGCGGCGGCGGCCGGCAGTGGCCGAGAGATCGAGGTACCGGCCAATCGCGTGCCGACCCTGGCCACGCGAATCACCCCGGCCATGCTCAGCCTGATCGACCTGGATCAGGCCAGCATCGATCGCATTGTCGCCACGGTGCCCGGCGGCGCGGCCAACGTGCAGGAAATCTACCCGCTGGCACCCCTGCAGACGGGCATTCTCTATCACCACCGCAGCGCCGCCGAGGGCGACCCGTACCTGCTGCAGTCGCGCCTGGCCTTCGACAGCCTCGCGCGCCTGCAGGCGTGGGCCGGCGCCTTGCAACAGGTCATCGACCGCCACGACATCCTGCGTACCGCGGTGCTCTGGGACGGTCTGGACGAACCTGTGCAGGTGGTGTGGCGCCATGCCGAGCTGGCGCTCAGCGAGATCACCCTCGAGCCGACCGATACGGCGGTCATCGACCAGTTGCAGGCCCGCTTCGACGCCCGCGGGTATCGCATCGACCTCGGCCATGCCCCGTTGCTGCGCCTGGTCTATGCCCGCGATCCGGCCAATGAGCAGGTCGTGGCGATCGTGCTGTTCCATCACCTGGTGCTCGACCACACCGCCATGGCGGTGGTGGGAGCCGAAATGCAGGCCCTGCTGTTCGACGAAGGCGCGGGGCTCCCGGCGCCGGTACCCTATCGCAACTACCTGGCGCAGGCTCGCCTGGCCAATGACCCACGGCAGCATGAAAGCTTCTTCCGCGCCATGCTCGGCGATGTCGAGGAGCCGACCCTGCCGTTCGGCCTGCGCGATGTGCAAGGCGAGGGGCTGGGCGTCGAGCAGGCACGGCTGACGCTGGACGCGGCCCTGGCCCAGCGCCTGCGCGAGCAGGCCCGACGCCTGGGCGTCAGCCCCGCGAGCATGATGCACCTGGCCTGGGCGCGCCTGCTGGGCGTGCTGGCCAATCGCACCGATGTGGTGTTTGGCACCGTGCTGCTGGGCCGCCTGCAGGGCGGCGAGGGCGCCGACCGGGCGCTGGGAATGTTCATCAATACCCTGCCGCTGCGGGTCGACACCACGGTGGCGGTGGCCGAGGCGGTGGCTGCGACCCATGCCGGGTTGTCGGCGCTGCTCGGTCACGAGCATGCGTCACTGGCCCTGGCCCAGCGCTGCAGCGGTGTGCCTGCCGGCCTGCCGCTGTTCAGTGCCTTGCTCAACTATCGCCACAGCGCCGCCGATGAGCCGCGCGATGGCCAGGGTATCTGGCAGGGCGTGCGTCTGCTCGGCGGCGAGGAGCGCAGCAACTATCCGCTGACCCTGAGCGTCGACGACCTCGGTGCAGGTTTCGTTCTCAGTGTGCTGGCACAAGCCGGTATCGGCGCCGAGCGGATTGCCACCTGGATGGCCAATACCCTGGCGCAGCTGGCGCGGGCCCTGGAACAGGCCCCTGGCACAGCGGTCGAAGCGTTGCCGGTGCTGGCCCGCGATGAGCGCGAACGCCTGCTGGACGGGTTCAACGACACGGCCCGGCGCTACCCCGAAGGTCACACTGTGCATGCCCTGGTCGAGGCCCAAGCCGCCCGCGCTCCCCAGGCTCGAGCCGTGGTGCAGGGCGAGGTGGTGGTCAGCTACGACGCACTCAATCGTGCCGCCAACCGCCTGGCCCATCGCCTGATCGCCCGTGGCGTGCGGCGCGGCGCCCGGGTGGCACTGTGCCTGCCACGCACCCCGCAGCGCCTGGTGGCTCTGCTGGCTGTGCTCAAGGCCGGTGCCGCCTATGTGCCGGTGGATCCGGCATATCCGCTCGAGCGCATCGCCTACCTGCTGCATGACAGCGCGCCGACCCTGGTGCTGGCCGAGTCGAACAACCCGAGCCTGCCCGCGGATGTCGCCCGTCTGGACCTGGACCGTGACGATTGGCACGCCTGCGCCGATCACGACCCCCGGGTGTCGGGCGTGGACGACGGCGATCTGGCCTATGTGGTCTATACCTCCGGTTCCACCGGCCAGCCCAAAGGGGTCATGGTCGAGCACCGTACCCTGGCCAATCTGGTCCACTGGCACTGCGAAAACTTCGCCTTGGTGCCCGGCAGCCAGACCTCCAGCGTCGCCGGCTTTGGCTTCGACGCCATGGCCTGGGAGACCTGGCCCGCATTGTGCGCCGGGGCCGCGCTGCACCTGCCACCGACCGAGGTGGCCGCAGAGCATGTCGAGGCGCTGCTCGACTGGTGGCGAAGCACACCGTTGCAGGTCAGCTTCCTGCCGACGCCGCTGGCCGAGCAGGTGCTGCGCCAGGGCGCGGGGCATCCGACCTTGCGCACGCTGCTGACCGGCGGTGATCGCCTGCGTCCGTTCCCGAGCGCGCCAGGCTTTGCCGTGGTCAACAACTACGGCCCTACCGAGGCCACCGTGGTGGCCACCTCTGGCGAGGTGTCGCCGGGAGCCGCGCCGCATATCGGTCGGCCGATCGCCAACACCCGGGTCTATGTGCTCGATGGTCAGCGTCAGCCGGTGCCGGTGGGCGCGGTGGGCGAGCTGTACATTGGCGGCGCCGGGGTCGCCCGGGGCTACCTGCATCGCCCGGAGCTCACTGACGAACGCTTCGTTGCCGACCCGTTCGCCGGGCGCAGCGGCGCGCGCATGTATCGCAGTGGCGACCTGGTGCGCTGGAATGCCGACGGCACCCTGGACTACGTTGCACGCAACGACGATCAGGTGAAGATTCGCGGCGTGCGGGTCGAACTGGGCGAGATCGAAGCCGCGCTGGCGAGGGTGGCGGGCGTGGGCGACGTCGCGGTGCTGGTACGCGCCGAACGTCTGCTGGCCTGGTACTGCGCCGATGCCGAAGTGACCGCCGATGTGTTGCGCCAGGCACTGAGCACCCTGTTGCCGGCGCACATGCTGCCCCAGGCGTTCATCCGCCTGGACGCCTTGCCATTGACCGCCCACGGCAAGCTCGACCGCCGCGCCTTGCCGGACCCTGACCCGGCGAGCCTGGCGGGGCAGGCCTACGAAGCGCCACAGGGCGAGCGGGAAACCGTCATGGCCCAGGTGTGGGCCGAGGTCCTGGGCATCGAGCGCGTCGGACGCCACGACAACTTCTTCGCGCTGGGTGGCCATTCGCTGCTGGCCGTCAACCTGATCGATCGCTTGCGCCAGCAGGGGCTGGAGTGCGATGTGCGGCTGTTGTTCAGCCAACCCAGCGTGGCCGCCCTGGCCGCCACGCAAGGTGCCGGGCGGCAGGTCGCGATACCGGCCAACGGCATCCCGGCCGGCTGTACCCGGATCACACCGGACATGCTCACCCTGGTACGCCTGGAACCGCGCCATATCGAGCGTATCGTCGCCAGCGTGCCGGGCGGCGCGGCCAACGTGCAGGACATCTACCCGTTGGCGCCGTTGCAGGAGGGCATTCTCTACCACCACCTCAGCTCGCCGGAGCACGACCCCTATGTGCTCGCCTCGCGCATGCTCTTCGATGGCCCGACGCGTCTACAGGCGTTCCGCGACGCCTTGCAGCAGGTCATCGATCGCCATGACGTATTGCGTACCGCGATACGCTGGGAAGGGCTGCCGCAGCCGATGCAGGTCGTCTGGCGCGAAGCTACGTTGCAGGTCGCGCCCATCGAGGAGGTGGACACTCAGCACCTGGACCTTGGGCAGGCGCCATTGATACGTCTGTTGCATGGCACCCGCGACGATGGGTGTATCGACGTGCTGCTGCAGTTCCACCATATTCTGCTCGATCATACGGCTCTGGACCTGATCGCCGCCGAACTGCTCGGATACCTGCAAGGCAGCCCGCTGCCGAAGCAGCCGCCGACGCCTTACCGCAACTATGTGGCCCAGGCGCGCCTGGGCGTCAGCCAGGCTGAGCACGAGACTTACTTCCGCGAACAGCTGGGCGATATCGACGAGCCGACCCTGCCTTATGGCCTTGCCGATGTGCAGGGTGATGGCCAGGCCATCGAGCAAGCCGAGCTGTGGCTGGACGATGCGCTGGCCGAGCGCTTGCGACGCCAGGCACGGCAACTGGGCGGCAGTCTGGCCAGCTTGTTCCATCTGGCCTTCGCCCGCTTGCTGGCGGCTGTCAGTGGTCGCGACAGCGTGGTGTTCGGCACTGTGCTGCTGGGCCGCCTGGAGGCCGGCGAAGGGGCCGAGCGTACGCTGGGCATGTTCATCAACACCCTGCCGTTGCGCCTGGACCTGGCCGGGCTGAGCGTGCGCGACGCCGCGCAGGCGACCCAGCGAAACCTGGGCGCGCTGCTGGTCCACGAGCATGCCTCGCTGGCACTGGCCCAGCGTTGCAGCGCGGTGCCAGCGCCGGCGCCACTGTTCAGTGCCATGCTCAACTATCGCCATAGCCAGGAAGTGGATGAGACGAGCCGGCGGCAATGGCAGGGCATCGAGTTCTTCGACAGCAGGGAGCGCAGCAACTACCCGCTGAGCGTGAACGTGGACGATATGGGCCAGCGCCTGCGTCTGGTCGCCATGGTGCCGGCAGCGGTCGGCGCACAGCGGCTGTGCGGGCAGCTCGAACAGGTGCTGCGGGCGCTGGCCGTGGCTCTGGATGAGCAGCCGGCGCAATCGTTGCTGGATCTGCCGGTGATGAACGCCGAAGAGCGGCACCAGGTAGTGCTCGGCTTCAATGACACGGCGTGCGAGCACGACCTGACA
>NZ_JAOCDM010000163.1 GCF_029840925.1 Pseudomonas sp. GD03858 | reverse complement strand
CATGACGAGTGCGCCCATGTTCCTGTAGTTTCGCGCCAGGGGCAAACGGATATTCCTGCCGCTATCGATGAGCTTTATGAATGAATTACCGCCACCTCACACCGTCCATGTCGCTGCTGCTGGCCTTCGAGGCCGCCGCGCGGCATGAAAGCTACACCCGCGCCGCCGCCGAGCTGTCGCTGACGCAGAGCGCGGTGAGCCGGCAGGTGCAGGCGCTGGAGCAGCAACTGGGGCTCACCCTGTTCCGCCGCGAAGGGCGCCAGGTGCAACTGACCGATGTCGGCCGCCTGTACCAGCGCGAGCTCAGCGAGGCCCTCGGACGCATCCGCAGCGCTACCTTGCAGGCCCTTGCCTATCAGTCCGGCGTCGGCACCCTGCGCCTGGCGACGCTGCCGACCTTCGGCTCGAAATGGCTGCTGCCGCGCCTGCATGCGTTCTACAGCGCGCACCCCGGCATGCTGGTGCACATTCATTCCCGTATCGAAGCGATCAACTTCGACACCAGCGAGATCGACGCGGCCATCGGCGTCGCCACCCACGACCTGCCCGGGCTGGTCTGCCATCGCCTGCACGCCGAGGAGCTGGTGGTGATCCTGCCGCCGGACAGCGCTCGCGACGGCCAGGACTGGAGCCCGGCGCGGATCAGCGAAGAGGTGCTGCTCAACGTCGCCAACAACCCTCATGCCTGGGGGGAGTGGTTCTCCCACCAGGCCCTGCCCCATCGCTCGATGCGCCTGGGGCCGAGTTTCGAGCTGACCTCGCACCTGATCCAGGCGGTGCGCGCAGGCATCGGCATCGGGCTGGTGCCGCGCATTCTGGTGGAGGAGGAGCTGGCCAGCGGCGAGCTGTTCAGCCCGGGCCCGCCGTTTGCCAGCCAGCGCAGCTATTACCTGATCTATCCGCCGAGGAATGAGGCATTGCCTTCGCTGCGAGCGTTTCGTGGCTGGTTGCTGGAACAGATCTGAGTGACTGGTTGCCAGAACTGGCCTCTTCGCGGGTAAACCCGCTCCCACAGGTACTGCGCTCTCTGTGGGAGCGGGGGCACAGGCAACAAAAAACCCGATGCCAGTCACCTGGCATCGGGTTTTCTCGAAGCGCCTCGGCGCTTACTTGGCCACGCTACCCGCAGTACCGTTGGCCTGCGCCCCACGCTTGCTCTTGAGCACGTAGAACACATACATCACCACCAGCCACACCGGCATCGCGTACACCGACACCTGGATGCCAGGAATCTGCAGCATGATGCCCAGGATCAGCACCACGAACGCCAGTACCAGGTAGTTGCCGTACGGGTACCACAGCGCCTTGAACAGCGGCTTCTGGCCGGTGCGGTCAAGGTGCTGGCGGAACTTCAGGTGCGAGTAGCTGATCATCGCCCAGTTGATCACCAGGGTCGCGACCACCAGCGACATCAGCAGCTCCAGGGCGTTCTGCGGCATCAGGTAGTTGAGCAGCACCGCGATCAGCGTCACGGCCGCCGACACCAGGATCGAACGCACTGGCACGCCGCGACGGTCGACCTTGGCCAGCGCCGCAGGAGCATCACCCTGCTCGGCCATGCCCAGGAGCATGCGGGCGTTGCAGTAGGTGCCGCTGTTGTACACCGACAGCGCGGCGGTCAGGACCACGAAGTTCAGCAGGTGCGCTGCGACATCGCTGCCCAGCAGCGAGAAGACCTGGACGAACGGGCTGCTGCCATAGCTGCCACCGGAAGCGTCGATGCTGGCCACCAGGCTGTCCCACGGGGTCAGCGACAGCAGCACCACCAGGGCGCCTACATAGAAGATCAGGATACGGTAGATGACCTGGTTGATCGCCTTGGGGATCACGGTCCTCGGCTTGTCGGCCTCGGCCGCGGTGAAACCGAGCATTTCCAGGCCGCCGAAGGAGAACATGATGAAGGCCAGGGCCATCACCAGGCCGCTGACGCCATGCGGGAAGAAACCACCATGGGCCCACAGGTTGGTCACCGACGCATCAGGGCCACCAGTGCCGCTGGTCAGCAGGTAGGCGCCCAGGCCGATCATGCCGACGATGGCGGCGACCTTGATGATCGCGAACCAGAACTCGGCCTCGCCGAAGAACTTCACGTTCATCAGGTTGATGGCGTTGATCAGCAGGAAGAACGCCGCCGCCGTTACCCAGGTCGGGATTTCCGGCCACCAGTAATGGACATACTTGCCCACCGCCGACAGCTCCGACATGCCGACCAGGATGTACAGCACCCAGCAGTTCCAGCCCGACAGGAAGCCGGCGAAACCGCCCCAGTACTTGTGCGCGAAATGGCTGAAGGAGCCGGCCACCGGCTCCTCGACGATCATCTCACCGAGCTGGCGCATGATCATGAAGGCGATGAAGCCGCAGATGGCGTAGCCGAGGATCATCGACGGACCAGCGGATTTCATCACGCCAGCCGAGCCAAGGAACAATCCGGTACCGATCGCGCCACCGAGGGCGATCAGCTGGATATGGCGGTTCTTCAAGCCACGCTTGAGTTCGCCGGACTGTGAATTATGTCCACTCATGAACGAAGTCACCTGCTTGTTTTTATCTGTGACGGAATCGGACCCACCGCGCTCGTGGCGCAGCGGAATGGGCAAGGTGGTTACCTTGGGTTCTTGGACGGGTCGTGCGCATTGGGCGTGAGGCCCAGGCGAATCAACCGGGTGTCAGCAAGAGTGCGCGGTACGCAAAGGAGTCACAGGTAAAACGCGGCGCATTGTATACCCCTGCAAACGCGCAGGCGTCAACGCGTTGCATCGTTTCCTGTGGAAAAAACGCAGCGGTCCCGGGGAGAAAGCCTGAAAAGGCGGAGTGATCGGCGTGCATGGCGCCTCCATGTTGTTGTTCTTGGTGCCTGGCGATCCTGCCTGGCTTTGTACACGCAATGGCGCTATCTCAGCGGCTGGGCGGGGGTTTGGGAAGGGGGGAGATCCGGGCGGAGCGGCTCTGGCGCAAGGGTTATGGAAAGTTAATGTTACAGACATTGGGAAAATCGAAAAAACAGGCCAAAACCGTATAAATTTCTTTACAAGTCGGTCTAAAAACTTTCCACACGTCGGAAAATATCTATGCGCTCAAGCACTTGGAGCCGCTCTGCGGCCTATCGCGGGCAAGCCCGCTCCCACAGGGATTGCGCTAAGCCGGAGACGCTCGACGGGCACAAAAAAGCCAGCCCGAAGGCTGGCTTTTCACTGGCAGGTCGGATCAACCACGAGGCTTGCCGCGACCACGGCCTGCCGGCTTGTCGCCGTCGGGACGGACCGGACGCTTGCGCATCTCGCTCGGGCGCTCGGCCACGGTACTGCCACGGCCACTCTTGCGCGGCGCCGACTCTTCACGCGCCGGGCGTGCCGGGCGCTCGCCCTGACCACCCTCCTGGGCGGGACGCAGGGTGCGTACACGCTCACCACGCCCCAGCGGACGGGTGGACTTGCGCTGCAGACGCTCGAGCTTGTCCTTGGCCTTGAGCTTCATCTCCGGCAGCGCCACCGGCTGCAAGCCGACTTCCGCCGCCAGGATGTCGATCTCGCCCTGACTCATTTCACGCCAGCGGCCCATCGGCAGGTCGGAATTGAGGAACACCGGGCCGAAACGCACGCGCTTCAGACGGCTGACCACCATGCCCTGGGACTCCCACAGGCGACGCACCTCACGGTTGCGGCCTTCCATCACCACGCAGTGGTACCAGTGGTTGAAACCTTCACCGCCGGGTGCTTTCTGGATATCGGTGAACTTGGCCGGGCCGTCCTCGAGCATCACCCCAGCCTTGAGCCGGTCGATCATGTCGTCGTCGACCTCACCGCGCACACGCACCGCATATTCGCGGTCCATCTCGTAGGACGGGTGCATCAGGCGGTTGGCCAGTTCACCATCGGTGGTGAACAGCAGCAAACCGGTGGTGTTGATGTCCAGGCGGCCGATGTTGATCCAACGGCCTTCTTTCGGACGTGGCAGGCGGTCGAACACGGTCGGGCGGCCTTCAGGGTCGTCGCGGGTGCAGATTTCGCCATCGGGCTTGTTGTACATGATCACGCGGCGCGTGGCCTCGCTGGCCTCGACGCGCTTGATCAGCTTGCCGTCGACGGTGATGGCGTCGTGCAGGTCGACGCGCAGGCCCAGGGTGGCCTCGACGCCGTTGACCTTGATGCGGCCCTGGCTGATCCAGGCCTCGACGTCACGACGCGAGCCGACGCCGATGCGGGCCAGCACTTTCTGCAGCTTTTCGCCGGATGGCGGGGTGGGTTGTTGGTCTTGCAGGTCTTTGTCACTCATCTGGGCACCTCCCGGTGTAGTAGTGAAAGCGGGCGCGCATCATACGCGGTTCGGCGGGGGAACGCACTGGAGGGTAGAAGGTTTTTGCAGGTTCAAGAAGGGTTTCTGCCTGACGGTCAGGCTTGGCCAGTACCGCCCCTTCGTGGGTGAACCCGCTCCCACAGGGACATCACCGTCTGTGGGAGCGGGTTTACCCGCGAAGGGGCCGATGCTGCCAGCACAAGAATCAGGGCTGTAACTTGTCCTGTTCCTGCTCCGGCGCCTCAGGCTCTTCTTCGCGCAAATCGTCGAAATCGGTCTTGAGCCCGTCTTCCATGGCATCGAGTTCCACCAGCAGCGATCGGAAGCTGGTCTCCTCCCTGGGCTCCACTTCTTCACCCTCCTCGCCCAGGCTGGCATCGGCCAGCGCCTGCAAGTGCGCCGGCACCGGCGCTTCGTCCGGGTCGAGCACCGGCTCAGGCTCCAACTCGCGCAGTTCGGCCAGCGCAGGCAGCTCGTCGAGGCTCTTGAGATTGAAATGATCGAGAAACGCCTTGGTGGTGGCGAACATCGCCGGCCGGCCAGGCACCTCGCGGTAGCCAACGATGCGAATCCACTCGCGCTCCATCAGGGTCTTGATGATGTTGCTGTTGACCGCCACGCCGCGCACGTCCTCGATCTCGCCACGGGTGATGGGCTGGCGGTAGGCGATCAGCGCCATGGTTTCCAGCAGCGCGCGGGAATAGCGCTGCGGGCGTTCCTCCCACAGGCGGCCGACCCAGGGCGCGTAGTCTTCACGGATTTGCAGGCGATAGCCGCTGGCCACTTCCTTGAGTTCGAAGGCGCGGCCGCTACAAGACTTGCCCAGTACCTCCAGGGCCTTCTTGAAAACGGCGGGGGCCGGGCGCTCGGCCTCCTCGAAAAGCTCGTACAGGCGCTCGAGGGATTGCGGCTTGCCCGAGGCGAGCAGGAAGGCCTCGATCAGCGACGCCAGTTCGCGGGGTTCGTTCAGGTTCATCGGTAGTCGTCAGGTCACTCTGCCCGGGCACGGACGTGGATCGGGGCGAAAGGCTCATTTTGCACCAGTTCGATCAGCGATTCCTTCACCAGTTCGAGAACCGCCATGAAGGTGACCACTACCCCAAGCTTGCCCTCCTCGCGGGTGAACAGCTCGACGAACGGCACGAAAGCGCCGCCCTTGAGGCGTTCGAGCACTTCGCTCATGCGCTCGCGGGTGGACAGCACCTCGCGGGTGATCTGATGGCTCTCGAACAGGTCATTGCGGCGCATGACCTCGGCCATGGACAGCAGGATCTCCTCCAGCGCCACCTCCGGCAGCAGCTTGCGCACCTTGGCCTGGGGGGCCTCGAGACGCGGCACGACGACATCGCGGCCAACCCGCGGCAGCTCATCGATGCCTTCGGCGGCAGCCTTGAAGCGCTCGTACTCCTGCAAGCGACGGATCAGCTCGGCACGAGGGTCGCCCTCCTCCTCCTCAATCTCGCTGGAGCGCGGCAACAGCATGCGCGACTTGATCTCGGCGAGCATGGCGGCCATCACCAGATACTCGGCGGCCAGTTCCAGGCGCACGCTCTTCATCAGCTCGACATAGCTCATGTACTGACGGGTGATTTCCGCCACCGGAATATCGAGGATGTCGACGTTCTGCTTGCGGATCAGGTACAGCAACAGATCCAGCGGGCCTTCGAAAGCCTCGAGGAAGACCTCGAGGGCATCCGGTGGAATGTACAGGTCCACCGGCATTTCGGTGAGAGCCTCGCCATAGACCAGGGCCAGTTGCAACTGGAAAGGCGTCTCGGCCTCGCTGGCCGGCGCCTCTGGCGCGTCCACCTGGCTCACGCGTTGACCAGGAATGGGCTGGGATCGCCGCACCCCTCACGGATCAGCTCGGGCTCGTCACCGGACAGATCGATGATGGTGGATGCCTTCAGGTCACCGAAACCGCCGTCGATGATCAGGTCGACATGATGCTCCAGGCGCTCGCGGATTTCGTAGGGATCGGTCATCGGCTCGTCGTCTCCCGGCAGGATCAGGCTGACGCTCATCAGCGGCTCGCCCAGCTCGGCCAGCAACGCCAGGGTGATCGCATGGTCGGGCACGCGCAGGCCGATGGTGCGACGCTTCTCGTGCAGCAGCAGGCGCGGTACTTCGCGGGTGCCGTTGAGAATGAAGGTGTAGGGGCCGGGGATATGGGCCTTGAGCAGACGGAAGGTGCCCGTGTCGACCTTGGCGTAGACCCCCAGCTGGGACATGTCGCAGCACATCAGGGTGAAGTTGTGGGACTTGTCCAGGCCACGCAGGCGCCGAACTCGCTCGATGGCAGCCTTGTCACCGATCTGGCAACCCAGGGCATAGGCCGAGTCCGTCGGATAGACCACCACCCCGCCCTTGCGGATGATCTCGACCGCCTGGCGAATCAGGCGCGGCTGCGGGTTCTCCGGATGAATCTGGAAAAATTGGCTCACGTAGTCGTCCTGTTCATACCGCCATAGGCTGTTCATGTCGGAATCGGCGCCACAGGGGTGGCAGGTCCTCGGGCAATGGCCGGTAGGCACCGATCTCGCCCCAGGTGCCGGGGCCGTGGAAATCGCTGCCGGCACTTGCCAGCAGGCCGAATTCACGGGTGAGGATGGACATCGTCCCCACCTGTTCGGGCGGCATCATTCCATTCACCACTTCCAGTGCCTGCCCTCCAGCCTGAATATAGTCGGCAATCAGCCGTCTGCGCTTGCTGCGGGTCAGATCGTAGTGCATCGGATGCGCCAGGCTTACCCAGGCATTGGACTCGCGCAGGGTGGCGACGGTTTCCTCCAGCGTCGGCCAGTGCAGCTTGACGTCCCCCAACTTGCCGGCGCCCAGCCACTTGCGAAAGGCTTCGCCACGGTCCTTGACGAAGCCTGCTCGCACCAGAAATTCAGCGAAATGCGGGCGAGCCGGAGCATTGCCGCTGTCGCCCAACTCTTGCTGGACCGCCCGCGCACCCGACAACGCGCCGGGCATGCCCTTGGCCGCCAGCTTGCGGTCGATCTCCTCGGCGCGCAGCCAGCGGCCACGGTGCAGGTTTTCGATGGCTTCGAGCAACGGCGGCGCATCCAGCGCAAAATCGTAGCCCAGCACATGAATGGTGGCGCCGCCCCAGGTACAGGAAAGCTCCACCCCACTGACCCAGTGCATGCCGTTGTCCCGGCAGGCCTGGCGCGCCTCGGGCAGGCCTTCGAGGGTGTCGTGGTCGGTGAGCGCCAAGGTTCGCACCCCGTGCTCATGAGCCCGGGCGACCAATGCCGTGGGCGACAGGGCGCCGTCGGAGGCCGTGCTGTGACAGTGCAGATCAACATTCATGGAGGAGCGCTTTCGCCGGAATCGATGTTTGTTATTATGCCGTCACATCCCGCTTCTGGCTGCCACTGTGAAACAATTCATCGATTTCATCCCGCTGCTGCTGTTCTTCATCGTCTACAAACTGGACCCACGCCCGGTCGAATTCGCCGGCCACGGCTTCGAGTTCGGCGGGATCTA
The DNA here is from genome assembly GCF_029840925.1 of Pseudomonas sp. GD03858. Classification (GTDB taxonomy): domain Bacteria; phylum Pseudomonadota; class Gammaproteobacteria; order Pseudomonadales; family Pseudomonadaceae; genus Aquipseudomonas. The sequence goes on along the minus strand of NZ_JAOCDM010000163.1, from coordinate 802 downwards.
CAGCGCCACCGCCATGCTGATCGTCAGCTCCGTGGTGGTCTACGGCGCGCTGTTCCTGCGCCATCGCAAGCTGGAGAAAGGCCAGTTGCTGACCTTGGTCGCCTGCCTGGTGTTCGGCGGCCTGACCCTGGCGTTCCACAGCGAGACCTTCCTCAAGTGGAAGGCGCCGGTGGTCAACTGGCTGTTCGCCCTGGCCTTCGCCGGCAGCCACTTCATCGGCGACCGCGTGCTGATCAAGCGCATCATGGGCCACGCCCTGACACTTCCCGAAGCGATCTGGACCCGCCTGAACCTGGCGTGGATCGCCTTCTTCCTGGTCTGCGGCGCCGCCAACCTGTTCGTCGCGTTCACCTTCCAGGACATCTGGGTCGACTTCAAGGTATTCGGCAGCCTCGGCATGACCGTGATCTTCCTGGTGGCCCAAGGTGTCTATCTTTCGCGCCACCTGCACGATACCGACCCCTCTCCCTCCAAGCCCAAGGACTGACATGCTCTACGCCATCATCGCCAGCGACGTCGCCAACTCCCTGGAAAAACGCCTGGCAGCCCGACCTGCCCACATCGAGCGTCTGCAGCAGCTCAAGGCCGAGGGCCGCGTGGTCCTGGCCGGTCCGCATCCGGCCATCGACAGCAACGACCCCGGTGCGGCCGGCTTCAGTGGCAGCCTGATCGTCGCCGAATTCGACTCGCTGGCCGCCGCCCAGGGCTGGGCCGACGCCGACCCGTACATCGCCGCGGGCGTCTACGACAAGGTCGTGGTCAAGCCGTTCAAGCAAGTCCTGCCATAGTTCAAGCTCGAATC
>NZ_JAOCDM010000162.1 GCF_029840925.1 Pseudomonas sp. GD03858 | reverse complement strand
CAGGGATTGCGCCAGCCCTTGGGATTGCGCGGACTCTGTAGGAGCGGCCTTGCCGAGGCGTCGGACCGGCCGGAAAGGGCTGCAAAGCAGCCCCAATCAGCCACATCCATCTGACCGGCTCGCACCCTTTTTCCATCCCAAACAAGCTGTTACTGTACCCCGAACCAAGCCCAACGCCTTCTGGATCGGATGCCGACTTGATACGTCCCCTCCTGCTGTCAATCAGCCTGGCCTTGAGCTTCCCCGCCGTCGCGATGGTGAGCGAAAGCCACGGATACGCGCAGTTCGGCACGCTCAAGTACCCGGCCAGCTTCACCCACTTCGACTGGGTCAACCCGCAAGCCCCGAAAGGCGGCACCTTGCGGGCCATGGCCTTCGGCACCTTCGACACGCTCAACCCCTACACGTTCAAGGGCTCGAGCCCGGTCACCACTCCCAACTTCCTGCAGTACGGCATCAACGAGCTCAACGAGCCGCTGATGGTCGGCACCGGCATGTACGACCCCTCGGGCGACGAGCCCACCTCCAGCTACGGCCTGATCGCCCGCTCGGTCGAGTACAGCGAGGACCGCAGCTGGGTGGTGTTCAACCTGCGCCCCGAGGCGCACTTTCACGACGGCGTGCCGATCACCGCCGCCGACGTCGCCTTCAGCTACCGCACCCTGCTCAAGGACGGCCACCCGATCTACCGCACCAACCTGCAGGAAGTGGCCCGGGTCGACATCCTCGGCCCGCTGCGCATCCGCTTCGTGTTCAAGCGCGCCGGCAACCCGCTGCTGATCCTGCGCCTGGGCGAAATGCCGGTGCTGCCCAAGCACTACTGGGCCAAGCGCGACTTCAAGGCCACCACCTTCGAACCGCCACTGGGTAGCGGCCCCTACCGCATCAGCGAGATCCAACCGGGCCGGCGCCTGGTGTTCGAGCGGGTGAAGGACTACTGGGGCAAGGACCTGGCCGTGAATCGCGGCAAGTACAACTTCAAGCGCGTCGAATACGAGTTCTACCGTGACGCCACCGTGGCCTTCGAAGCGTTCAAGGCCGGTGAGTTCGACATCTATATCGAGCACCAGGCGAAGAACTGGGCCAACGGCTACACCTTCCCCGCCGTGCGCCGGGGCGAGGTGATCAAGGCGCAGATCCCGCACAAGATCCCCACGCAGACCCAGGGCCTGTTCATGAACAGCCGCCGCGCGGCGTTCAGCGATCCACGGGTGCGCCAGGCGCTGGGCCTGATGCTCGACTTCGAATGGACCAACCGCGCCCTGTTCAATGGCGCCTACCGCCGCGCCACCAGCTACTACCCCAACAGCGAGTACACCGCCAGCGGCCTGCCCACCGGCAAGGAGTGGCTGCTGCTCAAGCCGTTCCGCGACCAGTTGCCCGAGAAGCTGTTCACCCAGCCCTACCAGGTCAGCCACACCGATGGCAGCGGTATCAGCCGCGCGGCCCTGCGCCAGGCCCTGGACCTGTTCGCCCAGGCCGGTTGGAAGCTCAACGGCCAGCGCCTGGTGGACGGCAAGGGCCAGCCATTCCGTATGGAACTGCTGCTGGTAAACCCGAACCTCGAACGCATCCTGCAACCTTATGTCGAAAATCTGGCCAGCATCGGCATCGATGCGCGCTTGCGCACCGTCGACCGCGCCCAGTACAAACAACGGCTCGACCAGTTCGATTTCGACATGATCCTGATGACCCTGAACCAGACCCTGAGCCCGGGCCTCGAACAGTGGCTGTATTTCCATTCGAGCCAGGCCGCCACCAAGGGCAGCAAGAACTATGCTGGGGTCAAGGACCCGGTGGTCGACCACCTGCTCGACACCTTGCTCGCCGCCCGTAGCCGCGATGACCAGATCGCCGCCGCGCGCGCCCTGGACCGCGTGCTCTCATGGCAGTACTACATGATCCCCAACTGGTACCTCGACAATCACCGCCTGGCCTACCGCAACCGGTTCGCCTTCGTCACCACGCCGCCCTACACCCTCGGGCTGAACAGCTGGTGGATCAAGAAGACTTCGGAGAAAGCCAAATGACGCCGACCCTGCGCCGCCTGGCCACCAGCCTGCTGCTGGCCTGCCTCACGCTCCCGGCCGTGGCCGCCCCGCAGCACGCCCTGACGCTGTACGGCGAAGCGCCGAAATACCCAGCCAACTTCAAGCACTTCGAATACGTCAACCCCGATGCGCCCAAGGGCGGCACCTTCCGCCAGTCCAGCTTCGGTGGTTTCGACAGCCTCAACCCGTTCATCAACAAGGGCGTGCCGGCCGACAACGTCGGCAGCATCTACGACACGCTGATGCGCCAGAGCCTGGACGAGCCCTTCACCGAGTACGGCCTGGTGGCCGGCAAGATCGAAAAGGCCCCCGACAACAGCTGGGTGCGCTTCTATCTGCGCCCCGAGGCGCGATTCCACGACGGCCACCCGATGCGCGCCGAGGACGTGGTGTTCACCTTCAACGCCCTGATCAAGGATGGCGCGCCGCTGTACCGCCAGTACTACGCCGACGTCGCAGAAGTGGTCGCCGAAGACCCGCTCAAGGTGCTGTTCAAGTTCAAGCACAGCAACAACCGCGAGCTGCCGCTGATCCTCGGCCAACTGCCGGTGCTGCCCAAGCACTGGTATGCAGACCGCGATTTCAACCGCGGCAACCTGGAGATCCCGCTGGGCAGCGGCCCGTACAAGGTCGCCGAGGTGAAGGCCGGCCGCTCGATCCGCTACGAGCGGGTCAAGGACTACTGGGCCAAGGATCTGCCGATCAACCGCGGCTTCTACAACTTCGACGTGATGACCTTCGACTCCTACCGCGACAACACCGTCGCTCTCGAAGCCCTCAAGGCCGGCCAGTTCGATTACGGCCTGGAAGTCAGCGCGAAGAACTGGGCCACCGCCTATGACGTGCCCGCCGTGCGCGACGGCCGCCTGATCAAGGAAGAGCTGCCCAACGGCACCCCGGTCGGCATGCAGGGTTTCATCTTCAATCTGCGCAAGCCCATGTTCCAGGACATCCGCGTGCGCCACGCCATCAGCCTGTTGCTGGACTTCGAGTGGACCAACAAGCAGCTGTTCAACGGTGCCTACACCCGCACCGGCAGCTACTTCGAGAACTCCGAGATGGCCGCCAGCGGCCTGCCCTCGCCCGCCGAGCTGAAGATCCTCGAGCCGCTGCGCGGCAAGATCCCCGACGAAGTGTTCAACGGTGCGTTTCACAACCCCGTCACCGACGGCAGCGGCATGATCCGCGACCAGCAGCGCCAGGCCTACAAGCTGTTGCAGGAAGCCGGCTGGAAGATCGTCGACGACAAGATGGTCGACAAGGACGGCAAGCCGCTGAGCATCGAGTTCCTGCTGGCCCAGACCCAGTTCGAGCGCGTGCTGCTGCCGTTCAAGCGCAACCTCGCGGACCTGGGCATCAACCTCGAGATTCGCCGCGTGGACGTATCGCAGTACATCACCCGCCTGCGTTCGCGTGACTACGACATGATCGTCGGCGGCTTCGCACAATCGAACTCGCCCGGCAACGAGCAGCGTGAATACTGGAACAGCGCCGCCGCCGACAACCCCGGCAGCCGCAACCTCATCGGCCTGCGCGATCCTGCCATCGACCAACTGGTGGAACAGCTGATCAACGCCGACTCACGCCAGAGCCTGATCGACCACACCCGCGCCCTCGACCGCGTGCTGCTGTGGGGCTACTACGTGATCCCCAACTGGCACATCAAGACCTGGCGCGTGGCCTACTGGAACCACATCGGCCACCCCGCCGTATCGCCCAAGTACGACATCGGCATCGATACCTGGTGGATCAAGCCCGATGTCACGCCTGCCGTGAGCGAAGCCCCCGCTGTGGAAGAGGCCCACTGACATGCTGGCCTATATCCTGCGGCGCCTGCTGCTGATCATCCCGACCCTGTTCGGCATCCTCATCATCAACTTCATCATCGTCCAGGCCGCCCCCGGTGGCCCGGTCGAGCAGATGATCGCCAAGCTCGAAGGCTTCGACGGCGCTACCAGCCGCATTGCCGGCGGCGGCGCCGAAGTCTCGGTGGCCGGCTCCAACTACCGGGGCGCGCAAGGCCTGGACCCGGCACTGATCGCCGAGATCGAGCGCATGTACGGCTTCGACAAGTCGGCGCCCGAGCGGCTGTGGATCATGGTCAAGAACTACGCCCAGCTGGACTTTGGCAACAGCTTCTTCCGCGACGCCAAGGTCATCGACCTGATCGCCGAGAAGATGCCCGTGTCCATTTCGCTTGGGCTGTGGAGCACGTTGATCATGTACCTGGTGTCGATCCCGTTGGGGATCGCCAAGGCCGTGCGTCACGGCAGCCATTTCGACGTGTGGACCAGCTCGGCGATCATCGTCGGCTACGCCATCCCCGCGTTCCTGTTCGCCATCCTGCTGATCGTGCTGTTCGCCGGCGGCAGCTACTTCGACTGGTTCCCATTGCGCGGGCTGACCTCCAACAACTTCGACGAGCTCTCCACCACCGGCAAGGTGCTCGACTACTTCTGGCACCTGGTGCTGCCCATCACCGCGCTGGTGATCGGCAACTTCGCCACCATGACCCTGCTGACCAAGAACAGCTTCCTCGACGAGATCAACAAGCAGTACGTGGTCACCGCCAAGGCCAAGGGCCTGAGCCGTTCGCGGGTGCTGTACGGCCACGTGTTCCGCAACGCCATGCTGCTGGTGATCGCCGGCTTCCCCTCGGCGTTCATCGGCATCTTCTTCACAGGGTCCTTGTTGATCGAGGTGATCTTCAGCCTCGACGGCCTGGGCCTGATGAGTTTCGAAGCGGCGATCAACCGCGACTACCCGGTGGTGTTCGGCACCTTGTTCATCTTCACCCTGCTAGGTCTTGTGGTGAAGCTGATCGGCGACCTCACCTACACCCTGGTCGATCCACGCATCGACTTCGCCAGCCGGGAGCACTGACATGGCCCTCTCTCCCCTCAATCGCCGGCGCTTCGAGCGCTTCAAGGCCAACCGCCGCGGCTGGTGGTCGCTGTGGATCTTCCTGGTGCTGTTCGTGCTGAGCCTGGGCGCCGAGTTCATCGCCAACGACAAGCCGATTGCCGTGCGCTACGACGGTGAATGGTACTTCCCCGCCTTCAAGCGCTACCCCGAGACGACATTCGGCGGCGAGTTCCCGCTGGAGGCCAACTACAAGAGCCCGTACATCCGCGAGCTGCTGGAGAAAAAGGACGCCTTCGTGCTGTGGGCGCCGATCCCCTACAGCTACCAGAGCATCAACTACGACCTGAAGGTGCCGGCCCCCGCGCCGCCCTCCACCGACAACCTGCTGGGCACCGACGACCAGGGCCGCGACGTGCTGGCCCGGGTGATCTACGGCTTCCGTATCTCGGTGCTGTTCGCCCTGACGCTGACCATCGCCAGCTCCATCGTCGGCGTGATCGCCGGCGCCTTGCAGGGCTTCTACGGCGGCTGGGTCGACCTGGCCGGCCAGCGCTTCCTGGAGATCTGGTCCGGCCTGCCGGTGCTGTACCTGCTGATCATCCTTGCCAGCTTCGTGCAGCCCAACTTCTGGTGGTTGCTGGGCATCATGCTGCTGTTCTCGTGGATGAGCCTGGTGGACGTGGTGCGCGCCGAGTTCCTGCGCGGGCGCAACCTCGAATACGTGCGCGCCGCCCGCGCGCTGGGCATGCGCAACGGCCCGATCATGTTCCGGCATATCCTGCCCAACGCCATGATCTCGACCATGACCTTCATGCCGTTCATCCTCACCGGCGCCATCGGCACCCTCACCGCCCTGGACTTCTTAGGCTTCGGCCTGCCTGCCGGCTCGCCGTCGCTGGGCGAGCTGGTGGCCCAGGGCAAGTCCAACCTGCAAGCCCCGTGGCTGGGCATCAGCGCCTTCGCCGTGCTGGCGGTGATGCTGAGCCTGCTGGTATTCATCGGCGAATCCGCCCGCGACGCCTTCGACCCGAGGAAATGACATGAGCCAAGACACCCTGATCGAAGTCCGCGACCTGGCGGTGGAGTTCGTCACTGGCGAGCAGGTCAACCGCGTGGTCGACGGCATCAGCTTCGACATCCGCAAGGGCGAGACCCTGGCCCTGGTTGGCGAAAGCGGCTCGGGCAAGTCGGTGACCGCGCATTCGATCTTGCGCCTGCTGCCCTACCCGCTGGCCCGGCATCCGAGCGGCACCATCCAGTACGGCGGCAAGGACCTGCTGCACCTGGGCGAGAAGCCCATGCAGCGCATTCGCGGCAACCGCATTGCGATGATCTTCCAGGAGCCGATGACCTCGCTGAACCCGCTGCACAGTATCGAGAAGCAGATCAATGAGATCCTGTTGCTGCACAAGGGCCTGACCGGCAAGGCCGCCACTGCACGCACGCTGGAGCTGCTGGAGCTGGTGGGTATTCCCGAGCCCAAGAAGCGCCTGAAAGCCCTGCCCCATGAGCTGTCCGGTGGTCAGCGCCAGCGCGTGATGATCGCCATGGCCCTGGCCAACGAGCCCGAACTGCTGATCGCCGACGAGCCCACCACGGCGCTCGACGTGACCGTGCAGTTGAAGATTCTCGACCTGCTCAAGGAGCTTCAAGCGCGCCTCGGCATGGCTCTGCTGCTGATCAGCCACGACCTCAATCTGGTGCGCCGCATCGCCCACCGCGTGTGCGTGATGCAGTGCGGCAAGATCGTCGAGCAGGCCGATTGCGCCACGCTGTTCAGCAAGCCGCAGCATCCGTATACGCAGATGCTGATCAATGCCGAGCCCAGTGGGGCGCCTGCCGCGAATGCTGAAGGGGCGCCGTTGCTGGAGGTGAAGGATCTGAAGGTGTGGTTCCCGATCAAGAAGGGGCTGCTGCGCCGGACCGTGGACCATGTGAAGGCGGTGGATGGGGTGAACTTCAGCCTGCCCCAGGGGCAGACGCTGGGGATTGTTGGCGAGAGTGGGTCGGGCAAGTCCACCTTGGGGTTGGCCATCCTTCGGTTGATTTCCAGCCAGGGTGGCATTCGCTTCCATGGGCAGAATCTTGAAGGGCTGAACCAGAAGGCCGTGCGGCCGCTGCGGCGGGAGATGCAGGTGGTGTTTCAGGATCCCTTTGGCAGCCTGAGCCCGCGCATGTGCGTGGCGGATATCGTTGGCGAGGGGTTACGGATTCACAAGATCGGCACGCCGGCTGAGCAGGAAGCGGCGATTGTTGCGGCGTTGGAGGAAGTGGGGCTGGATCCGAGGACTCGGCATCGGTATCCCCATGAGTTTTCTGGCGGGCAACGGCAGCGGATTGCGATTGCTCGGGCGTTGGTGTTGAAGCCGGCGCTGATATTGCTGGATGAGCCGACTTCGGCGCTGGATCGGACGGTGCAGCGACAGGTGGTTGAGCTTTTGCGGAATTTGCAGGTTAAGTACAACCTGACGTATCTGTTTATCAGTCATGACCTGGCGGTGGTCAAGGCGTTGAGTCATCAGTTGATGGTAATCAAGCATGGGCAGGTGGTGGAACAGGGGGATGCGGGGGCTATTTTTCAGGAGCCGCGGCATGGGTATACGCGGCAGTTGTTGGAAGCTGCGTTTTTGGGGACGACGTCGACCGCCTGAAGCAGCGTAGCCAACTCAAGTGTCATCGGACGCACAACCGCGTCGCGCCAAGGCGGACAGCGTTGACTTCACAGGAGTGACTGGCCCGAAACAGATGTAGGAGCGGCCTTGCGTCGCGATGCGCCGCGCGGGCGGCGCTCGATTTCATAGGCGCTGCACATCTATCGCCATGCACCTAGTGGCCTAAACACGCCCGCAAGACATGTACATGGGCGTCACACTGCTGGCCCTGGCAAATCGGGTTTCGGTAATGGCCTTTAGGTGTATGCCGATATATTGGGTAATGGCCACCAGGTGTTCGCCGGTGCTTTTGCAGCGCCTATCAGATCGAGCGCCGCCCGCGCGGCGCATCGCGACGCAAGGCCGCTCCTACATCTGTTTCGGGCCAGTCACTCCTGTGAGGCCACCGCTGTCCGCCTTGTTGGTATGACGCGGTATCGCTGTGTGCGCTGAAGTGTCCCTACGAGGACCGGCCAATATCCATGCAACATCTGCAACTGCTGACTTTGCTACCGGCCACGAAGAATCAGATTAAAGCCCTTACTTGTAGTCCATTTCCCAAACATACTCCTGCCACCTTTTTTCCGTTGCGGCCGCTCTGGCTGCCCTCTAGTCTCGGCCGGTCGCTGCAAATCAGCGATCGGCTTTGACAGGCCGCGACGGTACTAGGGTATGCAGCACCTTCAATGGTAGCTGTACGTGCGGGCACGCTTGCGTGCGCCGGAACTTCCTATGTCCGCCGGTCTGTCAACCCACGTACAGCTGCCACCCTTCTGTTTGACAGCGGGCCGGTGGTGGTTCCTTTAGGGATATAGGAGCTCAACATGTTAAAGATCGTCCCCGATCCACCCCACAACCACCACTCCCTCGAAGACACCATCATCCAGGCCACGGAGTACGCCCTGTGCACGCAGACCGTGGCGCATCAGGCTGTTCTGCTGCATCCCAAGTCGCCCGTGTCGATTCTGGTCATGGCCGCGATGCATGAAATGGAGGCGCTGCGAGTGCTGCTCGAGTCGGCGTTGATTCAGGTGCAGATGCCGCAG
>NZ_JAOCDM010000161.1 GCF_029840925.1 Pseudomonas sp. GD03858 | reverse complement strand
GCCCACACTTCTTTTCAGCAGGAATCCCCATGCCCCACCACACCCCCTTGGCCCTGAGCCTGGCCATCGGCAGCCTCGCCGTGCCCGCGCTGGCCGCCGAATCCACCGACCGCCTCGACACCGTAGTCGTGGTCGGCACTCACCGCAGCGACCTCACCGCCCTGCAAAGCGCCGCCCCGGTGGACGTGCTCAGCGGCGACAAGCTCCAGCAAACCGGCGCCCGCGACCTGTCCGGCGCCCTCACCGCCCTGTCGCCCTCGTTCAACTACCCGCAGTCGCCCCAGGGCGCCTTCGCCGGCTCCATCGCCCAGGGCGCCTCGCTGCGCGGCCTGGCCTCCGACCAGGTGCTGGTGCTGGTCAACGGCAAGCGCCGCCACACCAGCGCCAACGTCACCCGCCAGGGCCTGGCCAACGGCCGTGGCGCGGCGGCGGTGGACCTGAGCCTGATCCCGCTGGCAGCGGTCGAGCGGGTGGAGATCCTGCGCGACGGCGCCGCCGCCCAATACGGCTCGGACGCCATCGCCGGGGTGATCAACATCGTGCTCAAGGAGCGCGACGAAGGGGGCAACCTGGGTTACCGCTTCGGCGGCTACGACAAGGGCGACGGCCTGCAGCGCAAGCTCAGCGGCTGGAAAGGCTTCGCCTTGCCCAACGACGGCTTCCTCACCCTGGCCTTCGACGCCGGCAGCCAGGACCCGGCCAGCGACACCCGCGACGACAACCGGATCTTCTACCCCGGCTCCACCAGCACCACGACCCCGCGCGAGCAGAACAACCGCTACCGCAACTGGCGCTGGGGCTCGGGCAATGTCTCGGACCAATACAACTTCACCGCCAACGGCGAAATGGGCCTGGGCGATGGCCTGAGCGCCTACGGCCTGGCTACCTACGCGCACAAGAACACCGACGCCGAGAACTTCTTCGACCCGCCCACCACCCTGCGCAGCAACTACGGCAGCGTGGCCCTGGCGCGCTACCCGGACGGGCGCCTGCCGATCACCCGCTACGGCCTGGAGGACTATGCCGTCACCGGTGGCCTGCGCTACGAGGACGAGACACTCGGGCACTTCGACCTCGCCCTGAACCATGGCAACAACCGCGTCGATTCCACCGACCGCGATGCCATCAACCCCAGCTGGGGCACGGCCAGCGCCTCGACCCTCTACACCGGCCGGCGCGAGGCCGACCAGACCAACCTGACCCTGGACTGGACCCGCGACTTCGCCACCGACCTGCTGTTCAAGCCGCTGACGGTGTCCGCCGGCCTGGCCTGGCGCGAGGAAAACTACGAGCTCAGCGCCGGCGACGCCCAGGGCTGGCAGAACGGGCCGCTGTTCAACAGCGTCGACCCGCTGACCGGGCGGCGCATCCCCGGCTACTACTCGGGCATCACCCAGGTCGACGCCGCCGCCCTCGACCGCCGGGTGATCGGCGCCTACTTCGACCTCGAAGGACAGATCACCGAGCAGCTCCAGGCCGGCTTCGCCCTACGCAGCGAGCACTACTCCGACTTCGGCGACACCACCAACGGCAAGCTGTCGCTGCGCTACGACTTCACCCCCCAGATCGCCGCCCGGGCCAGCGCCAGCACCGGCTACCGCGCGCCGTCGCTGGTGCAGTCGGGGCTGTCGTCGTTCAGCGTGCAGGTGGTCGAGCAGCCGCCGGGCAGCGGCAACTGGGTCGAGGTGCAACAGCGCACCCTGCGCGCCGACAGCCCCGAGGCGCAGCTGCTGGGCGGCAAGGCGCTCAAGCCCGAAGAGTCGACCAACTTCTCCGTGGGCCTGGTGTGGCGTCCGTTGGCCAACGCGTCGCTGACCGTCGATGCCTATCGCATCGACATCGACAACCGCATCACCCTGTCGGACCAACTGCCGGCGTCGGTGGTCGGGCCGATCTTCGCCGGCACGCCGTACGCCAATATCCAGAGCGCGGCGTTCTACAGCAATATCGCCGACACCCGCACCGACGGCATCGAACTGGCCGGGCACTACCAGCTCGACCTCGGCGCCTGGGGCCGACTGGACCTCAACGGCGGCTATGCGCGCACCAACACCCGCATCACCGGGCTGGACGATGTCGGCGGCATTGCCGGCAACCAGATCATCGGCCGCAACACCCAGGGGCTGATCGAGGACGGCACGCCCAAGGACAAGCTGACCCTGAGCGCCAACTGGCAGTACCAGGGCTGGAACGTGACCGTGGCCCAGCGCCGCTACGGCCAGTGGCAGAACCGCAACGCCGCCAACCCGGCGCTGGACCAGACCTTCGGCGCGCAGTGGGTGACCGACCTGGACGTGGCCTACCGTTTCGGGCTGGGGCTGACCTTGGCGGTGGGTGCGATCAACCTGTTCGACAGCCACCCCGACAAGCTCGAGGGCGCGCAGCTGTACGGCGTGCCGAAATACTCGATCACCAGCCCCGAAGGGGCGCAGGGGGCGTTCTACTACACCAGCCTGAGCTACGACTTCTGAGCACCCGCCAACACGCCGCCAGGTGCTGGTGGACTGCTGCCCTGGCAGCAGCCCACTGCTGCTGCGCCAGCAGTCATGCCCGCCCAGCCATGAATCAGGGCCTGCGGTCATGGCACAGCTCTTGCGATATCCCCGTCAACACTCATCACCAAGGCTCGCCATGCGCCGACTCAACGCCCTTACCTGGCTGATTTCCCCGCTGACCGTGCTTGCCTTGTGGGCAGCCGTCGCCGCCGCCGGACTGTTCCCGAGCAACCTGCTGGTTTCGCCGCTGGACGTGTGGCGCAGCTTCACGGCGCTGCTCGACACGGGTGAGCTGCAGGAGCACCTCATCGGCAGCCTGTCGCGCCTGGGCCTGGGCTTTGCCGCTGGCACCCTGGCAGGCCTGGCGTTCGGCACCGCCATGGCCCTGTCGCGCACGGTCGAGGCCTACTGCTCGCCGCTGTTCCACACCTTGCGCCAAGTCCCCAGCATCGCCCTGATCCCGATGCTCGTCCTGCTACTGGGCATCGACGAGACATTCAAGGTCGTCATTGTTGCCAAGACCGCGTTCTTCCCCGTGGCCCTGGCCACTGTCGAAGGCATCCGCGCCATCGCGCGCAGCCATTTCGAGGTGGCCGCCGTGTACCGCCTGCCCTGGCCGACCTTGGTCGGGCGCATCGCCCTGCCCGCGGCCGTACCGGCCATCGTCACCGGCATCCGGGTCGCCCTGACGAGAGCCTGGGTGGTGCTGGTGGCCTGCGAGCTGTTGGCCGCAGACAGCGGCCTGGGGCAGATGATCGAGATGGGCCGACAGATGCTGCGCATCGATGTGGTGATGGTCGGCGTGGTACTCACCGGCATGATCGGCTTTGCCCTGGACTTCACCTTGCGTTGCCTGGAGCGGCGCCTGTCTGGCTGGCAAACGGTCGGGAGGTCATGATGAAGCTGCGCGGTCTGTTGCTGCCGCTGCTGTTGATCGCAGCCTGGGAATACGCCTCGCGCCAGGATGCCGCGGGCGCCTACGCCTTCGTCCCGCTGGCGCTGATCGGTGGCGCCTTCGTCGAACTGCTGGGCAACGGCGAGTTGCTGGTGAACCTGCTGGCGAGCCTGGCACGCACCAGCATCGGTTTGCTGCTGGGGATCCTCGGCGGCGTCAGCCTGGGTGCGCTGATGGCGCTTTCACCGCTGGCCAACCGCCTGGTCGCCCCGTTGTTCCACGCCCTGCGCCAGGTGCCGATGCTCGGCTGGATTCCGCTGATCGCGCTGTGGCTGGGCAATGGCGAGGCATCCAAGCTGCTGATCGTCAGCCTGGCGGCGCTCTACCCGATGGTGCTCAACACCTTCGAAGGCCTGCGCCAGGTCGACCCCCGTCACCGCGAGGTCGGCCAGGTGCTGGTGCTCGACCGTTGGCAACAACTGCACCGGGTGCTGCTGCCCGCCGCCCTGCCGAGTATCGCCACCGGCGTGCTGCAGGCCCTGGCCTTCGCCTGGGTCACGGCGGTGGGCAGCGAGCTGTTCCTCGCCTCCGGCGCCGGCCTGGGCAACCTGATGATGAACGCCGAGGCCGGCGCGCGCATGGAGATCATCGTGATCTGCGTGCTGTGCATCGGCCTGTGCGGCTACCTGATGACCTGGCTGTCCACCCTGCTCGCCCGCCGCCTGCTGCGCTGGCGCCCAACCCGTTGAAAGGCCCGACCATGAACGCCATCGCCCATACCCTCCCCACCCCTGTGCAGACCGGTGCATTGAGCATCCGCAACCTGAGCAAGGCCTACCCCTTGGAGGGGCGGCCCGTCCCCGTGCTGCAAGGTATCGACCTGGACATCCAGCCGGGCGAGTTCGTCAGCATCCTTGGCGCCAGTGGCTGCGGCAAATCCACCCTGTTGCGCCTGATCGTCGGGCTCGACCGGGACTATCAAGGCCAGATCCTGCTCGATGGCCAGCCCGTGCGCGGCCCGGGCCTGGAACGCGGCATCGTGTTCCAGGACCACCGCCTGTTCCCGTGGATGACCCTGCGCCAGAACATCGCCCTGGCGCTGGAGAACCACGGCCTGTCGAGCGCGCAGAAGGCAGTGCGGGTGCAGGAGCACATCGAGCTGGTGGGCCTGCAAGGCTATGAACAGGCGTATCCACACCAGCTCTCCGGCGGCATGGCGCAACGCGCGGCGATCGCCCGGGCGCTGGTGAACAAGCCGCGGGTGCTGCTGCTCGACGAGCCGTTCGGCGCCCTCGATGCCCTGACTCGCATACGCCTGCAGCAAGAGTTGCAGCGCATCTGGATGCACGAGCGCTGCACCGTGGTGATGGTCACCCACGACATCGAGGAGGCGCTCTTTCTCGGGGACCGGGTGATTGTGATGGCGGCCAATCCTGGACGCATCGACGACGCGTTGCGGCTGGACCTGCCCCATCCGCGCGTGCGCGACGATGGCTCATTGCATGAATACAAGCGGTGCCTGCTGGCGAAACTCCTAGGCCGATGAAGGATGCCCAGGCGGCGCGGCCTGGGCACACCTGCGCTACACGTTCGACTGCACGCAGACGAAGGTCCGCGGTACTTTCTTCATGTGCGTCACACCGCACTGGCTGACGAACTTGTCGAAGTACGTGAGGATGTCCTGGTGGTTGGCGCCGAACAGCACCAGGAAGCTGGTCCTGCCAGACTGAGGACCAGCACCCGCGCACGCCGCCATGTAACCCGCGATGACCATGGAGCGCTGCGCATCGCTGAGGCTCAGGCAGAACTGCGACACATCGCATGGACGCGTATTGCGTGGAGGCCCGCCAGGCGCGCTCGGAGGCGGAACGAACGCCGTGACAGGCACATTGTCCGGCTTGCAGATCACCTCTTCTCTCACGCTGGTGATGACATCCGCCGAGGGTGTCGGATAACCCATGGCGCGCTCGAACACTACCATGCTCGCGGACAAGGTCGCAGGGTGCGCCGATAACGCCGCCAGCACGTTGTTGCCTCGGGCGATATCGGTGGTGCTGCCATGATCCTCCTTGAGCAGAACCACGCTGTAGGACGGTGTGCCGGGCTTGGCCATGACCCCCCGCAAATCCGTCACCGATGTGCCGGCCGCCAATGCAGTCACTGGCGTGGTTGCCCGCTGGTCATCACCCAGGACAGGAATGGCAGTGGGTGGATACTTGCGCAAGACATCGGCAACAGCCTGAATCACCACCGCGTCGAAGTTGCCGTCGCTGCCTGCGACGTACTTGTATTTCTGCCGGTATGCCTCGTACAGCGCATTGGCATAGTCTTTTTCCAGGATGCGTAGCATGGTGCGGTCCTCTTGACGTTCATCTCGGCGCCCGCTCATCGGTCGCCACCACCCCCCGCAGCGCAACCGATGTCGGGGAGCTGCCACTAGCGTGAAGCCCCGTCGAACCCATCAGTAGGTGAACGATGTTCCCTGCGCCATCTCGGTGCTCATCTCCCCCGACATCACGGTTCGGGGAGGGGGCTTTGTTCCCCTACTTTGCAAGATGGCCAATCGCTAGCGTGAACTCGTCGGATCACAAGGACTCATCCGCGAGGCGAACCGCATGGACCACTACACACACGAACATTTGCTGGATGCACCGGCGCCGACTACGGAGTGCTTTCTCTATCTGCTCGGCGGCGGAGCATTGCTCAGCGGTGACTCGCGGCAGATGTGCCTGGAATTCTGCAAACAGAATCGAGAGCTGGTGATCTCCTGCCTGCCCGGCTCGTTGAGCGGAATCGCCGGCGACACCGATTTCGTCGTGATCCTCGATCTGATCTGCCGATACGGCGGACGGCGTCTCTATCTTCCTACCCGGATACAACGTTTTTGCGAACAGACCGGGCTGCAGGTGTCCGCACACACCTACGCCCAGTGGCGGGACCTGGCCGACGTCAACGGCCAGATCGACATTCCCAGTGTCTGGGGGCTGTTCCTCGCACTGCGTCGCGCGGCCATTCGCCTGGCACTGACCCATGACTGGACGCCCGAGGCCTTGCACACCACGTTCGGCGTCTCGCGCCGACAGCTGAGAGCTTTCCGCCTTCCGGCGGACCCTGCTGGCCCATCGGCCAGCCGCTTGTAGTCGTAACCGCTTCAACTCGGACCTCAACCTCTCACGCAGGAGCACAACCCCATGCCTTCCACCATCCCCTACGATCCAGCCCTGGCGCTGGGAAATCTGGTCAGCCTGGAACGGCTCGACGTCCTAGAACAGATCGCCGCCGCCCAAGCCCCGGCCGATGCGGCCGAAGACACCCTCAACTCATTGATCGCCGCCAAGCGCTCGCTGGACATGACCTCTCAGGAACTTGCCGGTATGGGCATCGACACCAGCGAAGTCGACTCCGAGTCGACAGCCGTTGGCAAGGATGTCGCCACTGCCGCCGAGGCGTTCGCCAAGGCCAAGGTCGCCTCGATCAAGGCCGCGCAACCGCTGAAAGCGAAGATCGCCGGCATCAGTGACTCGGTGGAAAGTCCGGTCGACTACAACCGTACGCAGATCAAGCAGATGCCGCTGTCGGCGGATGGCTTGCGGATGAACGTGCAGTACTTCAGCCTGGACCAGAACAGCCAGCAATCCGGCACCCATGCATCGAAGATTGCCTCGTTCATCAGTGGTCAGGTCGGTATCTTCGGCGACGAGTTCGCCTCCCAGGCCGCTGGCTCATCGGCCAGCCAGGTCAACAGCCAGGTCCAGAACCACAGTATCTCTGGCACGCTGGTGATCAGCGTCACCTGTACCCACAAGGACGCCGTGCTGCTGGCGCCGTTCATCCTCGACGTCGACAAGGGCATCCGCGCGTTCAACGCCTACTTCCCTGACAGCATGATCAAGACCGACTCCATTGCTTCGATGCAGAAGGTCGCACAGCAGGCCAACACCAAGGACGAAATGGCCCTCACGCTGTTATCGGGTGCGACCATGGGATCGTGCTTCATCGGCATGGTGCATATCCTCAACACCACCGACACCCGCAGCAGCGAAACCATGGAGAGCGTCGCCTCCTCGCTGCAGACTCAGTTCAAGGTGGCCGGGTGGTTCGAAAGCGTCTCCGGCGGGTTCGGCGTCAACAGCTCGTTCAGCAATGACGCCAAGGCATTGCTGTCGTCACAGAACGTCACCTCTCATTGCACCTTGACCACGGTGGGTTCAATTCCATCGATCAAATCCAACCAAGTGAAGATGGGCGTCAAGCAGTTCACCGACTTCGACGGTGCCTCGTCGATGACCGCATTGCTCAAGCTGCAGGGCGTCACCCAGACCGACCAGGAGTCGGTGTCGTCGGCCGCCGACCGGGCACGTACTGGCCAGGAGTTCATGGCCATGAAGTCGAACCAGATGGAAAGCGCTCTGTCGGCGCTATCGGACATCGACGACGGGGCCAACAAGATCATCGACACCAACTCGATGATGGACGCCCTCGACGACTACATCCAGAAGTGCCTGGCCGGCAACATCGGCGCCCCCATCACCTACTACCTCAAGCGCATCACGGCCTCGCAGCTGGCACAGGCGTGGATGGCCAAGTACTACCCCAACAAGTACATCAGCATTTCCGCAGATGACTCCGGATCAGGTGGCTCGGGCGGTGCCAGTGGCGGTACCGGCACGGCTTCGGGCAACAGCGACAGTGGCGGGGACGGCAGCGGCAACTGATGCCCGCGGCCGTGGCGGCACCCCGGCGCCTAGCACCCGCACTGGCCCTTATGGGCGGCGCCGGACTCATCCATCAAACAGGGAGTTACGACATGATCACCACCAGCAAAGATGATCTCATCCTCGTTGGCCATGGCACCTATCTGGGAGGGGCGGATACCTTCGTCCTGCCCGCGGGTGTCGAATTGCACATCACCCAGCCAGTCGGCTCGGCACTGACAGTCGGCGCGGCCGGCGTACTGCTGGCCAACAAGGCCGTCGACCGAGCGGTGCTTGTGCAGCCGTCCAAGCAGTTCGACGACTTCGCCACCCTGGGCCTTGGCAGCGGCACGGTGTACAAGCCCGGCGAGCGAGCACCGAACCTGCTCCTGCACGACCTCGGTACCCTCAAGCCTGCCCTCCAGAAACTGGCAACTCAAGGCGCCAGCCATGTGGTCTACGTCGGTGCGGATACGCTGCTGGCCGATGTGCTCGCCAAGGATCCAACTGTCAAGCCGTTGATCGCCGCCGCCGTACAGGCCAAGAAAGTGCTGAAGGTCTACTGGGCGGCCTGTACTGCGCTGGAACAGAACCCTGACGCTGCGCCCGTGGTCTGGTTCAACGGTCTGGCAGTGGCCAATGCGGCGTTGAGCCACGCTGCTGCAACCCCCACCGACAAGACCGCGGAGCAGGCCGCCCAGGCCGCGAACACCTATGCCCAGGCGCACTACCTGGATTCGCAAGGGACCATCGCGGCAGCGGCGAAATTCAA
>NZ_JAOCDM010000160.1 GCF_029840925.1 Pseudomonas sp. GD03858 | reverse complement strand
TAATCAGTAATCCGCCGGCGCCTCCAGCAGCATCTGGCGGAACTCCGGCAACGGCAGCGGCCGGCTGTGCAGGTAGCCCTGGTACAGGTGGCAGCCCAGCCGTTCGAGAAACTCCAGCTGCTCGGTCAACTCGACCCCCTCGGCGATCACCGCCAGATCGAGGCTGCGGGCCATGGCGACGATGGCGCGGACGATCTCGGCGTCATTGGGGTCGACCGGCGCGTCGCGCACGAAGGTCTGGTCGATCTTCAGCGCATCCACCGGCAGGCGCTTGAGGTAGGTGAGCGAGGAATACCCGGTGCCAAAGTCGTCCATGGCGAAACTCACGCCGTAGCGCTTGAGTTCGCGCATCTTGCTGATGGTGTCTTCCAGGTTCTGGATGACGATGCCCTCGGTGATCTCCAGCTTGAGCATGCGCCGTGGCAGGCGGTAGTCGTCGAGGCTGCGCAGGACGCGTTCGACGAAGTCGTTCTGGCGGAACTGGCGAGGGCTGATGTTGACGCACAGGCTGAAATCGCCGGCGTCGATCAGGCCGTCCTCGAGCATGCGGGCGCAGGCATCGCAGGCTTCGTCGAGGATCCAGCTGCCGACTTCGAGGATCAAGCCGCTTTCCTCCAGTACCTGGATGAACTGCGCCGGTGGCTGCTGGCCCAGTTGCGGGTGGTGCCAGCGCAGCAGCACCTCGGCGCCGACGATGCGGTTGTCGCGGGCATCCACCTGGGGCTGGAAGTGCAGGGCCAGCTCGCCGCGGGCCAGGGCCAGGCGCAGGTCGTTCTCCATGCGCAGGCGCTCGCTGGCGGCTTTCTGCATGGTGGTGTGGAACAACTGGGTGGTGTTGCGCCCGGAATCCTTGGCCCGATACAGGGCGATATCGGCGCGCTTGAGCAGGTCGGCTGGGGTGGCGCCATGGTCGGGGATCAGCGCCACGCCGATGCTCGGGGTCACCTGCAGGCGCTGGCCATCCAGCGACATCGGTTCGGCCAGCAGCTCGCGCAGGGTGTCGGCCAGTTCGCGGACCTTGCTTTCCACCTGCTCGCGGCTGCCTTCCAGGCCGCTGAGCAATACCACGAACTCGTCGCCGCCCAGGCGCGCCACGGTGTCTTCCAGGCGCACGCTGGCCTCCAGGCGCGCGGTGATGATCTTCAGCACGGTGTCGCCCACCGGATGACCGAGCGAGTCGTTGATGTGCTTGAAGTGGTCGAGGTCGAGGAACAGCAGGGCACCGCGCAGGTTGTGGCGCTTGAGCAGGGCGATCTGCTGGCTCAGGCGGTCCATCAGCAAGGCGCGATTGGGCAGGTTGGTCAGCGGGTCGTGATAGGCCAGGTGGCGGATCTGCGCCTGGGCGTTCTTCAGCTGGCTGACATCGCGGGCGGTCAGCAGCAGGCAGTCGGTTTCGTTGAGGCTGATCGGCTCCACCGAGACTTCCACGGTGAGGATGTCACCGCGCTTGTTGCGCCCGAGCATTTCCCGATGGTGCACCCGGCCACGTTCGCGCAGTTCGTTGAGCAGGGCGCCGCGCTGTTTTTCGTCGGCCCATATGCCGATTTCGTAGACGCTCTGGCCCACCACCTCTTCGGGGCTGTAGCCGGTCAGCCGGCTGAAGCCGTCGTTGACCTCCAGGTAGCGGCCAGTGTGGCGCTCGGTGATGGTGATGGCGTCGGGGCTGGAGTGGAACGCCTTGGCGAATTTTTCTTCGCTGGCCTTGAGCGCGGCCTCGGCGCGTTGCTGCTGGGTGATGTCGCGCAGGGTGGTGACGCTGCACGGCTGGCCGTCGACCGTAATCAGGCGGCTGGAGATCACGCAGGTCAACGGCGTGCCATTGCGATGGTTGACGCCAACCGCGACGTTGCTCAGGGCCTGGTCGCGGATCACCCGCTCGATGCGCTGGGCGCGTTCGGCCGATTCGGCCCACAGGCCGAGCTCCTGCGCGGTCTGGCCAAGCACCTGCTCGGGGGCCCAGCCAAAGGTCTGGCTGAAGGCGGGGTTGATCTCGATGAACTGTCCGCTGTCCTGGCGGGTCACGCAGATCGGGTCGGGGCTGACCTGGAACAGGCTGGCGAATTTTTCTTCCGAGGCCGTCAGGCGCTGTTCGCGCTCGACCTGGTCGGTGATGTCGAGCAGGGTGCCGGCCATGCGCAGCGGGTTGCCCTGGTCATCGCGGTAGAGGCGCGCGCGGCTCTCGATATAGCGCGAGGCGCCGTTGTCCAATTGCACGCGGTAGGTGATCTGGTAGTTGCCCGCCGGCCCTTCGCGCAGGCTGCGATAGGCCTGGCGCATGACGCTGCGCTCATGCTCGGGCACGCCTTCGAAGAACGCCTCGAACGACTCGTGGAACGGCACCGGGTCCAGGCCGTGCAGCTGGGCGGCGCGAGCCGAGCCGTAAAGCATGCCGCTGGGAATATGCCAGTCCCAGGTGCCCAGCTGCGCCGAGTCCAGGGCCAGGTCGAGGCGCTCCTGGCTGTCCTTGAGCGCCTGCTCGGCGCGCTTGCGCTCGGTGGTGTCGACGAAGGTGCTGATCAGGTAGGTGACGCCTTCGAGCTCGATGCCCTGGGTGCAGAGGATGCCGTCGTGGACCTTGCCGCTGGTGGCGCGGAACTGCACCTCCATGATCAGCGGGCCACTGCCGGCGCGGGTGGCGTCCATGACCTGGTGGCGCTGCTCGGGATTGACCCAGAGCCCTAGTTCCAGGCTGGTCTTGCCGACCACTTGCGCGCCCGGCCAGCCGAACATGTGCTCGAAGTGCTGGTTGACCTCGATGATCAGGCCGTCGTGGCGGCGGGTCAGGAGGATGGCGTTGGGGCTGAGGTGGAAGAGGGTGGCGAAGCGCTTTTCCGAATTGATCAGCGCAGTCTCGCGCTCGCGCTGGCGGGTGATCTCGCGGATGACCCCGATCATCTGTGGGCGGCCGTGGCGATCGTGGGTCAGGCTGCCGTTGATCTCCAGCCAGTGCACGCTGCCGTCGGGCCAGCGGATGCGGTGACGCATGGCCTGTTCGATCGGTTCTCCATTGACCACGGCCTGGAAGGCCTGGCGGGTGCGCGCGCGATCTTCCTCGGGCAGCAGGTCGAGGTAGTCGATGTCATTGGGCAGCGGGCGCTGCGGGTCGAAGCCGAACAGTGCCTGGGTGCCCCGCGACCAGCTGACCCGGCCGCTTTCGATGTCCCACAGCCAGGCGCCCAGGTGCGCGCCGTTGAGCGCGGCCAGCAACTGGGGGGCATTCTGCCAGGCCTGTTCCGATTCCTGGGGATCGGCCGCGGGAATGCGTGGCAGGCGCGGAAAGCGGTTCGCTGATTTGGGCATCGGTACCAGACCTTTGGCGGATGACGCGTCCTTGTGGAGGGTAATGCCTTGCCGACGACCGGTCAGCTGGATCCGGCGTGGCTGTCGAGCAGCGCCATGAAGGCCCTGGCCGCATTCGATAACGTGCGCTCCGTGTGCAGTATGTAGCCTAGCTGGCGCGACAGCTGTATGCCCGGCAGGGCGATGGGCGCAACCTGCCCATCGAGCATAGTACGCGGCAGCACACTCCACGCCAGGCCGATGGACACCATCATCTTGATGGTTTCCAGGTAGTTGGTGCTCATGGCGATGTTCGGTACCAGCCCTTGGCTTTCGAACAGGCGCTGGACGATATGGTGGGTGAAGGTGTTGCCACCGGGGAACACCGCCGGGTGACGCGCCACGTCGGCCAGGCTGACGGTGTGGTTGCTGGCCAGCGGGTGCTCGGGCGCGGCGACGAAGTCCAGGGCGTCTTCCCAGACCGGCACCGCGCGGACCAGGTGATGGGGCTCCGGGGCGAGCGTGATCACGGCGATTTCCGCCCGGCCGTGCAGCACTTCGTCGTAGGCCGCCTCGGAGTCGAGGAACTCGATGTCCAGTGCCACGTCCGGGTACTGGCGGGTGAAGGCGCGCAGCAGCGGTGGCAGGCGATGCAGGCCGATGTGGTGGCTGGTCGCGAGGGTCAGGCGACCGCTCACCTGTCCGCTGAGGTTGGTCAGGGCGCGGCGGGTATCATCCAGTACATTGAGGATCTGGTAGGCGCGGGGCAGCAGGGCGCGCCCGGCCTCGGTGAGGGTGACCTCGCGGCCCAGGCGGTCGAACAGGCGCACATCCAGCTGCTGCTCCAGCCCGGCGATGCGCTTGCTGATGGCTGGCTGGGTCAGGTGCAGGCGTTCGCCGGCGCCGGAAAAGCTGCCGGTTTCGGCAATGGCGATGAAGGCGTTGAGGTTGGCCAGGTCCATCCTTTCGAATTCCTGATGGTTATGCAAAGTATGAAAATTATGAATTTGAGTTATTCAATCTATCGCCATAGCATCGTCCGTACAAGCCAAGGGGTCTTTGGCATAGAAAGACGCTGATGAGGAACAGTCTGATGGCTGGCAAAACGCTCTACGACAAACTCTGGGAAGCTCATGAGGTCAAGCGCCGCGATGACGGCTCGTCCTTGATCTACATCGACCGCCACATCATCCACGAAGTGACTTCGCCCCAGGCTTTCGAAGGCCTGCGCCTGGCCAGCCGCAAACCCTGGCGCATCGACGCCAACATCGCCACCCCAGACCACAACGTACCGACCACGCCTGAACGCAAGGGCGGTATCGAGGCCATCGTCGACCAGGTGTCGCGCCTGCAGGTGCAGACCCTCGATGAGAACTGTGACGAATATGGCATCGTCGAATTCAAGATGAACGACGAGCGTCAGGGCATCGTCCATGTCATCAGCCCGGAGCAGGGCGCGACCTTGCCGGGCATGACCGTGGTCTGCGGCGACTCGCACACCTCCACCCATGGCGCGTTCGGCGCCCTGGCCCATGGCATCGGCACCTCCGAGGTCGAGCACGTGCTCGCCACCCAATGCCTGGTGGCCAAGAAAATGAAGAACATGCTGGTGCGCGTCGACGGCGAATTGCCGGCCGGCGTCACCGCCAAGGACATCGTCCTGGCCGTGATCGGCAAGATCGGCACCGCCGGTGGCAATGGTCATGCCATGGAGTTCGCCGGCAGCGCCATTCGCGAGCTGTCGATGGAAGGCCGCATGACCATCTGCAACATGTCCATCGAGGCTGGTGCTCGCGTGGGCCTCGTCGCTGTCGACGACACTACCGTCGCCTATGTCGAGGGCCGTCCTTACGCGCCGAAGGGCGAGCAGTGGGTGCACGCTGTCCAGGCCTGGAAAGGCCTGGTGTCGGACGCCGACGCGGTGTTCGACACCGTGGTCGAGCTCGATGCCGCGCAGATCAAGCCGCAAGTGAGCTGGGGCACCTCGCCGGAGATGGTCCTGGCCGTCGACCAGCGCGTGCCGGACCCGGCCGCCGAGCCCGACCTGATCAAACGCGGTTCGATCGAACGCGCCCTCAAGTACATGGGCCTGGCCGCCAACCAGGCGATCACCGACATCCAGCTCGATCGCGTGTTCATCGGCTCGTGCACCAACTCGCGCATCGAAGACCTGCGCGCCGCCGCCGAGATCGCCAAGGGCCGCAAGGTCGCCGCCAACGTCAAGCAGGCGCTGGTGGTGCCGGGCTCGGGCCTGGTCAAGGCCCAGGCCGAGCGCGAAGGGCTGGACAAGATCTTCCTCGAGGCCGGCTTCGAATGGCGTGAACCGGGCTGCTCGATGTGCCTGGCGATGAACCCGGACCGCCTGGAGAGCGGCGAGCACTGCGCATCCACTTCCAACCGCAACTTCGAAGGCCGCCAGGGCGCCGGTGGCCGCACCCACCTGGTCAGCCCGGCCATGGCCGCCGCCGCCGCGGTGACCGGCCACTTCATCGATGTCCGCGAGTTGATCCAAGGGAGCGCAGCATGAAAGCCTTTACCCAGCACACAGGTCTCGTCGCGCCATTGGATCGTGCCAACGTCGACACCGACCAGATCATTCCCAAGCAGTTCTTGAAGTCGATCAAGCGCACCGGCTTCGGCCCCAACCTGTTCGACGAGTGGCGCTACCTGGACGTCGGCCAGCCTTACCAGGACAACAGCAAGCGCCCGTTGAACCAGGACTTCGTGCTCAACCATGCGCGTTACCAGGGAGCCAGCGTGTTGCTGGCGCGGGAGAACTTCGGTTGCGGCTCGAGCCGCGAGCATGCCCCGTGGGCGCTCGACGAGTACGGTTTCCGCAGCGTGATCGCGCCGAGCTTCGCCGATATCTTCTTCAACAACAGCTTCAAGAATGGCCTGTTGCCGATCATTCTCGACGCTGCCGAGGTCGACGAGCTGTTCAAGCAGGTCGAGGCCAACCCGGGTTACCAGTTGACCATCGACCTCGAGGCCCAGGCCGTGACCCGTCCGGACGGCAAGGTGCTGAAGTTCGAGATCGACGCGTTCCGCAAGCACTGCCTGCTCAACGGCCTGGACGATATCGGCCTGACCCTGCAGGACAGCGACGCGATCAAGGCGTTCGAAGGCAAGCACCGCGCCAGTCAGCCCTGGTTGTTCCGTGACGCCTGATTGACTGCTTGCCCCGCGCAGAGGGGCATCGGACACTGAAGTACTTCGGCGCGCCTGCGAGGCGCGCCGCTCGATTGGATAGAGGAAAGCATGAGCAAGCAGATTCTGATTCTCCCAGGTGATGGCATCGGTCCGGAAATCATGGCCGAGGCGGTCAAGGTGCTGGAGCTGGCCAACGACAAGTTCCAGCTCGGCTTCAACCTCACCCACGACGTGATCGGTGGCGCGGCCATCGACAAGCACGGCGTGCCGCTGGCCGATGAAACGCTGGAGCGCGCACGCCAGGCCGATGCCGTGCTGCTGGGCGCCGTGGGCGGGCCGAAGTGGGACAAGATCGAGCGTGACATCCGTCCGGAGCGCGGCCTGCTGAAGATCCGCTCGCAACTGGGCCTGTTCGCCAACCTGCGCCCGGCCATCCTCTACCCGCAACTGGCCGATGCCTCGTCGCTCAAGCCCGAGATCGTGTCGGGCCTGGACATCCTCATCGTTCGCGAGCTGACCGGCGGTATCTACTTCGGCGCGCCACGCGGCCAGCGAGAGCTGCAAGGCGGCGAGCGCCAGGCCTATGACACCCTGCCGTACAGCGAGAGCGAAGTGCGCCGCATCGCCCGTGTCGGTTTCGACATGGCCCGTGTGCGCGGCAAGAAGCTGTGCTCGGTGGACAAGGCCAACGTCCTGGCCTCCAGCCAGCTGTGGCGCGAAGTGGTCGAGGACGTGGCCAAGGACTACCCGGACGTCGAGCTGAGCCACATGTACGTCGACAACGCCGCCATGCAGCTGGTCCGCGCGCCGAAGCAGTTCGACGTGGTGGTTACCGACAACATGTTCGGCGACATCCTGTCGGATGAGGCTTCCATGCTCACCGGCTCCATCGGCATGCTGCCATCGGCATCGCTGGACGCCGATAACAAGGGCATGTACGAGCCGTGCCATGGCTCGGCGCCGGACATCGCCGGGCAGGGCATCGCCAACCCGCTGGCGACCATTCTCTCGGTGTCGATGATGCTGCGCTACAGCTTCAACCAGACGGCCGCCGCCGAGGCGATCGAGCAGGCGGTGAGCCTGGTGCTGGACCAGGGCCTGCGCACCGGCGATATCTTCTCCGAGGGCTGCCGCAAGGTGGGTACGCAGGAAATGGGCGACGCAGTAGTCGCAGCGCTGCGGAATCTGTAATCTCTCTGGCCCGCCACCAAAAACTCCCGGTGGCGGCCCACTTTTAGCAAAGGTGTAGTTGCGATGAAACGTGTAGGTCTGATCGGTTGGCGTGGAATGGTCGGTTCCGTGCTCATGCAGCGGATGCTCGAAGAGCAGGACTTCGACCTGATCGAGCCGGTGTTCTTCACCACTTCCAACGTCGGTGGCCAAGGTCCGAGCGTGGGCAAGGATACTGGCCCGCTCAAGGACGCCTACAGCATCGACGAGCTCAAGACCCTCGACGTGATCCTGACCTGCCAGGGCGGCGACTACACCAACGAAGTCTTCCCCAAGCTGCGCGAAGCCGGCTGGCAGGGCTACTGGATCGACGCGGCCTCGTCCCTGCGTATGCAGGACGACGCGGTGATCATTCTCGACCCGGTCAACCGCAAGGTCATCGACCAGCAGCTGGACGCGGGCACCAAGAACTACATCGGCGGCAACTGCACCGTCAGCCTGATGCTGATGGGATTGGGTGGCCTGTTCGAAGCGGGCCTGGTCGAGTGGATGAGCGCCATGACCTACCAGGCGGCTTCCGGGGCTGGCGCGCAGAACATGCGCGAGCTGATCAAGCAGATGGGTGGTATCCACGCCGCAGTCGCCGATGACCTGGCGAACCCGGCCAGCGCTATCCTCGACATCGACCGCAAGGTCGCCGAAACCATGCGTGGCGAGGGCTTCCCCACCGAGAACTTTGGCGTGCCGCTGGCCGGCAGCCTGATTCCGTGGATCGACAAGGAGCTGCCGAACGGGCAGAGCCGTGAAGAGTGGAAGGCTCAGGCCGAGACCAACAAGATTCTTGGCCGCTTCAAGAGTCCGATCCCGGTCGACGGTATCTGCGTGCGCATTGGCGCCATGCGCTGCCACAGCCAGGCGCTGACCATCAAGTTGAACAAAGACGTGCCGCTGGCGGATATCGAAGGCATGATCAGCCAGCACAACCCTTGGGTGAAGCTGGTGCCGAACCAGCGGGAGATCAGCATGCAGGAGCTGAGTCCCACCAGCGTGACCGGGACCCTGAACGTGCCGGTTGGGCGTTTGCGCAAGCTGAACATGGGGTCGCAGTATCTGGGGGCTTTCACTGTTGGCGATCAGCTGCTGTGGGGGGCGGCCGAGCCGCTGCGGCGCATGCTGCGGATTTTGCTGGAGCGGTGATCTGGGTGGTTTGAGTTGGTTTTTTGAAGAACCCGTATTGCGAGAGTGATGCGGGTTTTTTATTGGTGTTAGATTGGTTGTTGGTTGTTGGTTGTTGGTTGTTGGTTGTTGGTTGTTGGTTGTTGGTTG
>NZ_JAOCDM010000016.1 GCF_029840925.1 Pseudomonas sp. GD03858 | reverse complement strand
AACACCCCCACCTTCTACACTGTCCATCGAATAGCCGTTGCAGTCCCTCGCCCCTAACAAGAGCAGGACCACCCGCCATGTTCGATATCCGCGACTATCCCCAGGCCCTGGCCGTGAGCCAGTCCGCCACCCCCTCCGACGACGATTACCGCCGCCTCTACCGCCAGTCGGTGGATGACCCCGACACCTTCTGGGCCGAACAGGCCAAGCGACTGGACTGGGTCAAGCCCTGGTCGAGCGTGCAGCAATGCGACCTGAAGACCGGCAATGCCCGCTGGTTCGACGGCGCCCAGCTCAACGTCAGCTACAACTGCATCGACCGCCACCTGGCAACGCGTGGTGAACAGACGGCCCTGCTGTGGGAAGGCGACGATCCCAACGACAGCAAGGCCATCAGCTACCGTGAACTGCACCGCCAGGTCTGCCGCCTGGCCAACGCCCTGAAGGCACGCGGGGTGAAGAAAGGCGACCGGGTATGCATCTACATGCCGATGATCCCCGAAGCCGCCTACGCCATGCTCGCCTGCACGCGTATCGGCGCCATCCACTCGGTGGTGTTCGGCGGCTTTTCCCCCGACGCCCTGCGCGACCGCATCCTCGATGCCGACTGCCGCACCGTGATCACCGCCGACGAGGGCGTGCGTGGCGGCAAGCGCATCCCCCTCAAGCAGAATGTCGACAAGGCACTCGCCAGCTGCCCCAACGTCGATAACGTACTGGTGGTGAAGCGCACGGGCACCGATGTGGCCTGGAGCGACGGGCGTGACCTCTGGTACCACGAAGTCACCGAGAAGGCCGGCGACGACTGCCCGCCCGAACCGATGGCGGCCGAAGACCCATTGTTCATCCTCTATACCTCCGGCAGCACCGGCAAACCCAAAGGCGTGCTGCACAGCACCGCCGGCTACCTGCTGCAGGCGACCATGACCTTCAAGACCGTGTTCGACTACCGTGACGGCGAGGTGTTCTGGTGCACCGCCGACGTCGGCTGGGTCACCGGCCACAGCTATATCGTCTATGGCCCGTTGGCTAACGGCGCGATCTCGCTGATGTTCGAAGGCGTGCCCAACTACCCCGACAGCTCGCGCTTCTGGCAGGTCGTCGACAAGCACCGGGTGAACATCTTCTACACCGCGCCTACCGCGCTGCGCGCACTGATGCGCGAAGGCGCCGGCCCCCTGCAGAGCACCTCACGCAAGAGCCTGCGCCTGCTCGGCAGTGTCGGCGAGCCGATCAATCCGGAAGCCTGGGAATGGTACTTCGAGGAAGTCGGGCAGAAACGCTGCCCGATCGTCGACACCTGGTGGCAGACCGAGACCGGCGGCATCATGCTCACGCCCCTGCCCGGCACGCCACGGCTCAAGCCGGGTTGCGCCACCCAGCCGATGTTCGGCGTGCAACCGGTGTTGCTGGATGAGAAAGGCAAACTCATCGAAGGTCCTGGGGCCGGCCTGCTGGCGATCAAGGCCAGCTGGCCTGGGCAGATCCGCAGCGTCTACGGCGATCACCAGCGCATGGTCGACACCTACTTCAAGCCCATGCCCGGCTACTACTTCACCGGCGACGGCGCCCGGCGCGATGCCGATGGCGACTACTGGATCACCGGGCGCATCGACGATGTGATCAACGTCTCCGGCCACCGTATCGGCACCGCCGAGGTGGAAAGCGCCCTGGTGCTGCACGACAAGGTCGCCGAAGCGGCCGTGGTCGGTTATCCGCACGATCTCAAGGGTCAGGGCGTGTATGCCTTCGTCACCCCCATGAACGGCGTCGAGCCGGACGATGCGCTCAAGGCCGAGCTGCTGGCCCTGGTCAGCAAGGAAATCGGCAGCTTCGCCAAGCCCGAACTGATCCAGTGGGCGCCGGCCCTGCCCAAGACCCGCTCGGGCAAGATCATGCGGCGTATACTGCGCAAGATCGCCTGCAACGAACTGGACAACCTGGGAGACACTTCTACCCTTGCCGATCCAAGCGTGGTCCAGGGCCTGATCGACAAACGCCTCAATCGATAACACGCGGCCGGGTGGCCGCCATGAACCCAAGGTCACCATGGAAGCCCTACGTCGCCGCATCGAAACCCAGGTCATGAGCCTCACCGGCGTGGCCCTCGGCCAGCTCGACCTGGAATCGCCCAAGGGTGACCCCGGCCTGTTCGGGCCAAAGAGCATCAGCTGGCAGGTGCATGGCGACTTTCCCAGCATGCTGGTCGGCGGAATCAGCGCGCTGATGCTGCAACTGCTGCACCCACTGGCGCTGGCTGGCGTATGGGATCATTCGAACTTTCGCCACGACCTGCTCGGTCGCCTGCGTCGCACCAGCCAGTTCATCTCCGGCACCACCTTCGGTTCGACCCGCGACGCCGAGTGGCTGATCGACAAGGTACGCACCATCCATCTTCAGGTGGTCGGCACCGCACCTGACGGACGGCCCTACGCGGCCAGCGACCCCGACCTGCTGACCTGGGTGCATGTGGCCGAGGTCAGCAGTTTCCTTGCCGCCCACCTGCGCTACCGCAACCCTGCCCTGCCCCGCGCCAGCCAGGATGCCTACTACGCCGAAATCGCCCTGATCGCCGAACGCCTGGGCGCGCGCGACGTGCCACGTTCCTGCAACGCAGTGGAGGACTACCTGCGCCGCATGCGCCCACAACTGCAATGTGACAGCCGTAGCCTGGAGGTGGTGGACATCCTGCTCAAGGCCCCGGCCCCCAGCCGCCTGGCCGAACCGGTGGGCAAGCTGATGCTCAAGGCGGGCATCGACCTGCTGCCGGACTGGGCGAGCGACATGCTCGGGCTGCACCAGGGGCCACTGGCCCGGCACATGATCCGCCTGGGCCTGGGCAGGACCGCCCCGGTGCTGCGCTGGGCCATGCGCAATGGCTCTGCACACCGCGCCAGGCGGCGCATGGGCATCGAATGAGGTATTTTGGTTCGTTCATCGGAACCGATTTAACGTGCCATACTCCAAGCACTCCAGCCTGATACAGACGAAGCGACACATGCCCAAAGGATTGACCCGCGCCATCGGCGCACTGCTGGCCCTCGTGGCCCTGTACGGCCTGCTCGGCTTTTTCATTCTCCCCGGCGTCGCCCTGCGCATCGCCAACCAGCAACTGGCGCAGTACGCCACGGTGCCCGCGCACCTGCAACGCATCGAACTCAACCCGTTCAGCCTCGAACTGACGCTCTGGGGCCTGCAGATCGGCGAGCCCGGCAAGGAACAGGTCGGCTTCGAACGCCTGTACGCCAACTTGTCCCTCGACAGCCTGTGGACCAAGGCCCTGCGCCTGGACGCGGTGGAACTGGACAAACCCCGCACCGAGCTGCTGTTCGCCAAGGACGGCAGCCTCAACCTGGCCCAGTTGTTCAAGATCCCGCCCAGCGAGCCCAAGCCCGAGGAACCGCCAAGCGACCCGTTCCCGCTGCGCATCGCCAGCATCAAGCT
Source organism: Pseudomonas sp. GD03858 (assembly GCF_029840925.1). GTDB lineage: Bacteria > Pseudomonadota > Gammaproteobacteria > Pseudomonadales > Pseudomonadaceae > Aquipseudomonas. The sequence goes on along the minus strand of NZ_JAOCDM010000016.1, from coordinate 67,936 downwards.
CAGCGAAGGTTATCTGCATTTCCAGGACCTGCGCCCCAGCGAGCCCATCGAGTTCCTCTACGATTCGATGAACCTGGAGCTGAAGAACCTCAGCACCCTGCCTGACGACAATGCCGACATGACCCTGGTGGCCAACGGCCCGGCCGGTGGGCGCATCGACTGGAGCGGCACCCTCAGCCTGGCCCCGATCGCCTCCGAAGGTACCCTGAAGGTCACTGATGGCCAGATGAAGCTGTTCTGGCCCTACGTGCGCGACGCCGTACCGCTGGTGCTGGAAGACGGCTTGCTCAGCCTGGACACCCACTACAAGCTCAACCTCGCCAAGGAGACCGAGCTGCTGCTCGACAACACCTCCGTGCGAGTCGCGTCGTTCGCCATCAAGGCCCCGGATGGCCGGCCACTGGCCCGCCTGGCCAGCCTGGAAGTGAGCGAAACCTCTATCGACCTGGCCAAGCAACTGGTCACTGTCGGCAAGATCCGCAGCGAGAAGCTGGAAACCTGGGCGGCACTGGAAAAGGACGGCCAGCTCGACTGGCAGAAACTGTTCGCCAGCCAACCGGCCAAGGCCACGCCAAAGGAAAAGGCCGAGCCCGCCGCCGCACAACCGGCGCCGGAAGAACAGGCCGCCAAGGAACCCGGCAAGCCCTGGCAGGTGCTGCTCAAGGACGTACAGGCGCGCAACTACATGGTCCACCTGGCCGACCGCAGCCAGAAGGAGCCCGTGGCGCTGGACGTAGGCCCGCTCAACCTCGACCTGCAGAACTTCGACAGCCTCAACCAGTCGCCCTTCACCCTGAAGCTGGACACCGGCGTGGGCAAGCAGGGCAAGCTGCAGGCCGCGGGCCAGGTCAATCTGGCGCCGGTGAGCGCCAAGCTGGACGTCGCCACCCGAGACATCGACCTGCGCGTCGCCCAGGCCTACATCAGCCCGTTCATCCGCCTGGAACTGCGCAGCGGCATGCTCTCCAGCGACCTGAAGGTCGACCTCAAGAGCACCGAGCCACTGGCCTTCAGCATCACTGGCAAGGCCCAGGCCAACCAGCTGCACACCCTGGACACCATCAAGAATCGCGACTTCGTCAAATGGCAGCAGGTCAACGTCGACGGCCTGTCCTATGTGCATGGTGATGCCCTGTCGATCGACAAGGTCACCCTGCTACAGCCTTACGCGCGCTTCATCATCAACGAAGACCGCACCACCAACGTCGACGACCTGCTGATTCCACAGCCCGCCGACAAGCCGGCTGCGGCGCCGAGCAAGCCGGCAGCCCCCGGCACTGGCAAGGAACTGGGCATCCGTATTGGCCAGATCAGTATCAACGATGGTTCGGCCAACTTCGCCGACCTGACCCTGACGCCCAATTTCGCCACCGCGGTGCAGCAGCTCAATGGCCAGATCGGCACCATCGACAACCGCAAGCCGTTGCCGGCCAAGGTGGATATCAAGGGCAAGGTGGACCGCTACGCGCCAGTGACCATCAAGGGCGCGCTCAACCCGTTCAGCCCGCTGGCCAGCCTGGACATCGCCACCAGCTTCAAGCGTGTCGAGCTGACCACGCTCACCCCCTACTCCGGCAAGTTCGCGGGCTTGCGGATCCGCAAGGGCCGGCTGAACCTCGACCTGCACTACCTGATCACCAATGGCCAGCTCAAGGCCGAGAACAAGGTGGTGATCGAGCAGCTGCAACTGGGCGAGAAAGTCGACAGCCCGGACGCGGTGGACCTGCCGATCCGCCTGGCCGTTGCCCTGCTCAAGGACACCGAAGGCAAGATCTCCATCGAGCTGCCGGTATCGGGCGACCTCAACAACCCGCAGTTCAGCGTGATGCCCATCGTCTGGCAGACCCTGCGCAACCTGGTACTGCGCGCAGCCCAGGCGCCGTTCAAGCTGCTCGGCGGGCTGGTCTCTGGTGGCGGTGCGGAGGATCTGGGCAATGTCTCGTTCGCAGCGGGCTCCAGCGACCTCACGCCAGAAGTGCAAACCTCTCTGGACAAGCTCGCCTCGGCCCTCAAGGAGCGCCCCGAGCTGCGCCTGGAGATCGAAGGCACCGCCGCCCAGAGCAGCGACGGCCCACTGATCGCCCAGCAGCGCCTGGAGCGCGAATACCAGGCCACCTGGTACAAGATCCTGCAGCGCCGTGGCGACAAGGTTCCGGCCAACGCCTCGCTGCTGGTGGTCGACGACAGCGACAAGCCGGCGATGCTCGAAGGCATCTACCGCGCTCGCCTCAAGCAGCAACCGCCGGCCGAGTGGGAGAAGCTCGGGCGCGACGAGCGGACCACCAAGCTGCGCGAGGCCGTGATCAAGTCATGGGCCGAAAGCCCCGCCCTGCTACGCAACCTGGGCCAGGAACGGGCCAGCAGCATCAAGGACTACCTGGTGGACAAAGGGCAGCTGGAAGATGACCGGGTGTACTTCATCGATACCAACCTCGGCCAGGCTGAAAGCGATGGGCGGGTGGTGACGCCGATGCACCTGGACGCCGAGTAGCCCTTCACGATCAAGTCGCCTTCATCGCCGGCAAGCCGGCGATGAAGGCAGCACAGGCGATCAATCCCATCAGGCCAGCCGCTGCCCCGACACTGCCGGGTGATACAGCGGCTGCACCTTGTTCCCCGCCGGGTCCAGCAAGTGGAAACTGCGCGCGCCGTCGCCATGGTTGAACGGCCGATCCAGCAGCGTCACGCCATGGGCCTTGAAGTACTGGTACCAGGCTTCGAGCTCCTCCACGCTATCGACGACAAAGCCATAGTGGTCCAGGGTCTGGAAACCGTTCGAGGCCCCCGCGCCGCGCCCCAGCGACAGGTTGTCATTGCCACAGGTCAGGTACACCAGGTCTTCGTTGGCACGGTTGAGCACCTCCATGCCCAGCACATCGACATAGAAGCGCTCGCATTCCTCGAGGTTGGGCACCAGCAGGGCGATGTGACGCAGGCCATTCAGACGACCAGGGCGGGCGGGCAGATCGGACATGAGAGAAGCTCCTTTTTTGTATACAATTCAAATCTGAATTTAAAACAAAAGGAGCTTCCTGTGTACTGCCTGTTCATCAAGACACGGGTGAAACCCGGTACCGCCGACACCTTCCTCAGCGCCATCAAGGCCAATGCCGCCGCATCGGTGGCCACCGAGCCGGGCTGCCTGGTGTTCGATGTGTCGCAGGACCGCGACGATGCGCACGTGATCTACCTGTACGAGATCTACCAGGATGACGCGGCGTACGACGCCCATACCCAGACCGCGCACTTCTGGGATAGCCGGCCGCTGGTGGAACCGTTGATCGTGGAGCAGGTGTGCTTCGAGAGCGATGTGATCGCACGCAATCCGGCGCTATAGCGCCCTGTGTAGGAGCGGCCTCGTGCCGCGAAAGGGCTGCAACGCAGCTCCTGATCCCTGCTCCGAGGCAGAAATTGATGGGGCCGCTGCGCGGCCCTTTCGCGGCGCAAGGCCGCTCCTACAGGGACAGCACAAAGCACAAGCCCCGGCTAATGCCGGGGCTTGTGCTTGAAGGGGTGGCCAATTCCCTTTGGCCGCCGGGACATCCCTTACTCGGACTTCAGGCCATCAGCCGAGACGGCCTGCACGCCTTTGATCTTCTTGGCGATGGCGACTGCCATTTCCTTCTGGGCGTCGGTAATGGCCACCTCCGAGGACAGCGATACCACGCCTTTGTTGGTTTCGACCTTGATGTCACTGCCTGGCACGCCTTTCTCGGTCATCAGGTCAGCTTTCACCTTGGTGGTGATCCAGGTGTCGGAAGTAGCTTCCTTGGCTTTGGTCACCTCACCGGCCGCCAGCGTCATCGGGGCCTGGGTGGACTGGGCAGCGAACGCCGCGTTAGCCATGGTCAGGGTCAGAGCGGTGGCAGTAGCGGCAGCAATGGCGAACTTCTTCATGTGGGTCACTCCTGTTTTTCGAAAGGTCTGCGCCTTGGTTCCTGGCGTCAGGTAGGAGTGATGTTGCACAGCGTATGCCAGTTTTCAGATTTAAAATTAACCATTAAAAATCAATAAGTTAACTATTAATGCAAAAAGCCGTGATCGTGCATTTTGCAAGTCCTGGCAAATTCCTGCATGCAAGATGCAAGTCCACAAGAGAAAGGCACAGGCATAAAAAAAGGACCCCGAAGGGTCCTTCTTCTCAGCCTGGAAGGCTTAGACGCCCGATGCCTTGGCAGCGGCGACGTCCTTGATCGACAGCTTGATACGACCGCGGTTGTCCACGTCCAGTACCAGCACTTCGACTTCCTGGCCTTCCTTGAGCACGTCGGTGACCTTCTCGACGCGAGCATCGCTCAGCATGGAGATGTGCACCAGGCCGTCCTTGCCCGGCAGGATGTTGACGAAGGCGCCGAAGTCGACGATGCGCTCGACCTTGCCGACGTAGATCTTGCCGATCTCGGCCTCGGCGGTGATGCCCAGGATGCGCTGCTTGGCAGCGTCCGCGGCTTCCTTGGTCTCGCCGAAGATCTTGATCGAGCCGTCGTCTTCGATATCGATCGAAGCCTTGGTCTCTTCGCAGATGGCGCGGATGGTGGCGCCGCCCTTGCCGATGACGTCACGGATCTTGTCGGTGTCGATCTTCATCGCGATCATGGTCGGGGCGTTGGCCGACAGCTCGGTACGCGACTCGCCGATGATCTGGTTCATCTGGCCGAGGATGTTCAGGCGCGCTTCCAGGGCCTGGCCCAGGGCGATTTCCATGATCTCTTCGGTGATGCCGTTGATCTTGATGTCCATCTGCAGCGCGGTAACACCCTTGGCGGTACCGGCTACCTTGAAGTCCATGTCGCCCAGGTGGTCTTCGTCACCGAGGATGTCGGTCAGGACGGCGAACTTGTCACCTTCCTTGACCAGACCCATGGCGATACCGGCGACCGGGGCTTTCATCGGCACGCCGGCGTCCATCAGGGCCAGCGAGGCGCCGCAGACCGAAGCCATGGAGCTGGAACCGTTGGACTCGGTGATTTCCGACACCACGCGGATGGTGTACGGGAACACGTCGGCGGCCGGCAGCATGGCCTGGACCGAGCGACGGGCCAGACGGCCGTGGCCGATTTCGCGACGACCGGCACCGCCCATGCGGCCACACTCGCCCACCGAGAACGGCGGGAAGTTGTAGTGCAGCATGAAGGGGTCTTTCTTCTCGCCTTCCAAGGTGTCCAGCAGCTGGGCGTCACGGGCAGTACCCAGGGTCGCGACGACCAGGGCCTGGGTTTCGCCACGGGTGAACAGCGCCGAACCGTGAGTCTTCGGCAGAACACCGACTTCGATGTTCAGCGGACGCACGGTCTTGGTGTCACGACCGTCGATACGTGGCTTGCCGTTGACGATGTTCTCGCGAACGGTGCGGTATTCGATCTCGCCGAAGATGTCTTTGACTTCAGCAGCCGATGGCTGGCCTTCTTCACCGGAGAACTTGGCGATCGCCTGATCGCGCAGTTCGCCCAGGCGCGCATAGCGGTCGGCCTTGACGGTGATGGTGTAGCCCTGGGAAACAGCCTCGCCGAACTCGGCGCGGATGGCGTCGAACAGCGCGGTGTTGGCAACGGCGGGTTTCCAGTCCCAGGTTGGCTTGGCGGCTTCGGCAGCCAGCTCCTTGACGGCCTTGATCACGGCCTGGAATTCATCGTGGGCGAACAGCACGGCGCCCAGCATCTGGTCTTCGGTCAGCTCCTGGGCTTCCGACTCGACCATCAGCACGGCGGACTCGGTACCGGCAACGACCATGTCCAGGCTCGAGGCAGCCAGTTGCTCGTAGGTCGGGTTCAGCAGATAGCCGGTGCTTTCGTGGAAGGCGACGCGGGCGGCGCCGATCGGGCCTTCGAACGGAATGCCGGAAATGGCCAGGGCAGCCGAGGTACCGATCATCGCGGCGATGTCCGGATCGGTCTTCTTGCTGGTGGAAACCACGGTGCAGACGACCTGGACTTCGTTCATGAAGCCTTCAGGGAACAGCGGGCGGATCGGACGGTCGATCAGGCGCGAGGTCAGGGTTTCTTTCTCGGAAGGACGGCCTTCACGCTTGAAGAAACCACCAGGGATCTTGCCGGCAGCGTAGGTTTTTTCCTGGTAGTGCACGGACAGCGGGAAGAAGCCCTTGCCCGGATCGGCTTGCTTGGCACCGACCACGGTCACCAGCACGGTGACATCGTTGTCGACGGTGACCAGCACGGCGCCGGTGGCCTGACGGGCAATGCGGCCCGTTTCGAGGGTAACGGTCGATTGACCGAACTGGAACGTCTTGATTACCGGGTTCACGGTTTCCTACCTTTTTCAGTGGCTCTTGGGGGAACTGGTTCTTGCGAATTCTTGGGCAGAACGGGGAATCGGCCCCATTGACCGTCCAGATACAACACGAGGCTGGGAGCCTGGCGCCGAGCGGTAGAACCGCACGACAGACCAGGCTGCCAACCTCGCAGATCGCGCGGCGTGTCCAACGGCAACGCTGACAGGCAGCGTTGCCGAAGAATGCGACACACCATGCAACACCACTGGCCAGGCCGCTATTAGCGACGCAGACCCAGGCGACCGATCAGGGCGCTGTAACGAGTGGTGTCCTTGCCCTTCAGGTAGTCCAGCAGCTTACGACGCTGGTTGACCATACGGATCAGACCACGACGGGAGTGGTGGTCTTTTTCGTTGGCCTTGAAGTGGCCTTGCAGCTTGTTGATGTTGAAGGTCAGCAGGGCAACCTGAACTTCCGGGCTACCGGTGTCGCCGGCGGCTTGCTGATAGTCTGCAACGATCTGAGCTTTTTCTTCGACGCTGAGGGCCATTTGGCTTCTCCTGATAAACGGATCCCGTAAACGGTCTCCAATAGGCCAGGGACGAATCCCCGTATTAATAAGAAGAGGTGTGACCGTGCCTAATAACAGCCACCCTCGATACCACCGGTTTCAGCCGAAGCCTCTGCCCGTGGTTTCGGTCATTCCGACCGAATCAGTCGACGCGGCGCGATGCGCCCGTCTTCGCTCACTTCACCGATACCGATGAAGCGACCATTATGATCCTGTACCCGGACCATGCCGAACTGCGGCGCCTCCGGCGCGCGTACCGCCTGGCCATGCAGCCAGTAGAACGCGCTATGTTCGGAGAGACCTACCAGTGGCCAGTCCTGCAGCCCGCTGTCGGATGGCATCAAGAAGCGATCGAGCGCTTCGTTGCCGCCTTCGGCGTGGGCCTGTTCGAGCGCCTCGAGCGTCACCGTCTGTGCCAGCTCGAAGGGGCCTGCCTGGGTACGGCGCAGTTCGGCGACGTAGGCACCACAGCCCAGCGCCTCACCGATATCCTCGACCAAAGTGCGGATATAGGTGCCCTTGCTGCAGCCAACCGACAGGCGCGCCCGGGTGCCTTCGCACTCGAGCAGCTCCAAGCGGCCAATAGTAACAGAACGCGCCTCGCGCTCCACTACCTCTCCTGCACGCGCCAGCTTGTACAGCGGCTGGCCATCGCGCTTGAGCGCCGAGTACATCGGCGGTACCTGGAGGATGTCGCCACGAAAACGTGGAATGACGGCTTCGATATCGGCGCGACCAACGGTCACTTCGCGGGTCTGCAGGACTTCGCCCTCGGCGTCCGCCGTGCTGGTGGTCTGGCCCAGCTGCATGACCGTTTCGTAACCCTTGTCGGAGTCGAGCAGGTACTGCGAAAACTTGGTCGCCTCGCCGAAGCACAGCGGCAGCACGCCGGTGGCCAGCGGGTCGAGGCTGCCGGTATGGCCGGCCTTTTCCGCGTTGAGCAACCAGCGGACTTTCTGCAGCGCGGCGTTGGAGGTGAACCCCAGCGGCTTGTCGAGCAGGATGATGCCGCTGACATTGCGGCGGATACGTTTGACCTGGGCCACCGCTTACTCCTTGGTGTCCGGCTCGTCGGCATCCTTGTGCTGGCGATCTTCGGCCACCGCACGCTCGATAAGTGCCGACAGATGGGCACCGCGACTGACGCTTTCATCGAAGTGGAAATGCAGCTGCGGCACGCTGCGCAGCTGCATGACGCGGCCAAGGTGCAGGCGCAGGAAGCTCGCGGCGCTGGTCAAGGCTTTGAGGGTCTGCGGCACGGCGTCGGCGCCGTCCTGGCCCATCACGGTGATGAAGACCTTGGCATGGCCCAGGTCGCGGCTGACGTCGACGGCGGTAATGGTCACCAGGCCGACGCGCGGGTCTTTGACTTCACGGCGGATCAGTTCCGACAGCTCACGCTGCATCTGATCGCCGATGCGTTGGGTACGGCTGTATTCTTTTGCCATTTTTGCTACCTGTTACGTAAAGCGGCAAACGCCCGGTCAGGCGGAAACCTGACCGGGCGCTACCTGCAGAGGCGCTGCCAGCCGCCTTGCGACGGGGGCTGCGCCAGGCTCGATCCTTACAGGGTACGAGCCACCTGGACTTTCTCGAAGACTTCGATCTTGTCGCCGACCTTGACGTCGTTGTAGCTCTTGACGCCGATACCGCACTCCATGCCGTTACGCACTTCGGCAGCGTCGTCCTTGAAGCGACGCAGCGACTCCAGCTCGCCTTCGAAGATCACTACGTCCTCCCGCAGTACGCGGATCGGACGGTTGCGGTACACGGTACCCTCGATGACCATACAGCCGGCGATGGCGCCGAACTTCGGCGAACGGAACACGTCACGCACTTCCGCGACACCCAGGATGTTCTCGCGAACATCGCTGCCGAGCATGCCGGTCAGGGCCTTCTTGACGTCTTCGATGATGTCGTAGATCACGTTGTAGTAACGCATATCCAGACCTTCCTGCTCGACGATCTTGCGCGCGCCGGCATCGGCACGCACGTTGAAGCCGAACAGCACCGCGTTGGACGCCAGCGCCAGGTTGGCGTCGCTCTCGGTGATACCACCGACGCCGCCACCGATGACGCGCACCTGAACTTCGTCGTTACCCAGGCCGCCGAGCGAGCCTTGCAGGGCCTCCAGAGAACCGCGCACGTCGGTCTTGAGGACGATGTTGAGGGTCTTCTTCTCTTCCTGACCCATGGTCTCGAAGATGTTTTCCAGCTTGCCGGCGTGAGCACGGGCCAGCTTGACCTCGCGGTACTTGCCTTGACGGAACAGGGCAACTTCACGGGCCTTCTTCTCGTCGGCGACCACGGACAGCTCGTCACCGGCTTCCGGCGTGCCATCCAGGCCGAGGATCTCGACCGGGATCGACGGGCCGGCTTCCTTCACAGGCTTGCCGTTCTCGTCGAGCATGGCGCGCACGCGGCCATAGTTGGAGCCGACCAGGACCATGTCGCCCTGACGCAGGGTACCGTCCTGAACCAGGATCGTGGCAACCGGGCCACGGCCCTTGTCCAGACGCGATTCGACCACGACACCACGACCCGGAGCGGTCGGCGTGGCGGTCAGCTCGAGGATCTCGGCCTGCAGCAGAACCGCTTCGAGCAGCTCGTCGACACCGGTACCCATCTTCGCCGAGACCTTGACGAACGGCGTATCACCGCCCCAGTCCTCGGAGGTCACGCCTTCGACGGCCAGCTCGTTGCGGATGCGATCGAGGTCGGCACCCGGCTTGTCGATCTTGTTCACCGCGACGACCAGCGGAACGCCGGCAGCCTTGGCGTGCTGAACGGCTTCGCGGGTCTGCGGCATCACGCCGTCGTCCGCCGCCACCACCAGGATGACGATGTCGGTGGCCTTGGCACCACGGGCACGCATCTGGGTGAACGCAGCGTGACCCGGGGTATCGAGGAAGGTGACCATGCCGCGGTCGGTTTCCACGTGGTAGGCACCGATGTGCTGGGTGATGCCACCGGCTTCGCCAGCAGCAACCTTGGCACGACGGATATAGTCGAGCAGCGAGGTTTTACCGTGGTCGACGTGGCCCATGACGGTCACGACCGGCGCGCGGGACTCGACTTCACCTTCGAACTTCAGCGATTCGGCCAGGGAGTCTTCCAGGGCGGTGTCGCTGATCAGGGTAACCTTGTGGCCCAGTTCTTCGGCGACCAGTTGAGCGGTCTCCTGGTCCAGCACCTGGTTGATGGTGACCGGAGTGCCCAGCTTGAACATGAACTTGACGACTTCGGCGGCCTTGACCGACATCTGTTGCGCCAGTTCCGAGACGGTGATGGTCTCGCCGATGGTCACGTCGCGGATGACCGGACCGGTCGGGTTCTGGAAGCCATGCTGGTTGCGCTTCTTCGGCTTGCCCTTGCCACCGCGACCGCGACGAAAACCATCGCTCTCTTCGTCGGTGGTGCGTGGCGCGGCGCGCGGAGTCGGAGCCTTTTCCTTCTCCTTGACCTTGACCTTGATGGAAACGCGTGGCGCTTCGCCACGACGCTCGCCAGCCGCACCACCGCCGCCGCCGCGACGTTCATCGTCACGGGCACGGCTTTCGTTGCGACGCGCTTCTTCCTTCTTGCGCTCGGCAGCACGGGCAGCGGCGTCTTCCGAAACCGGTGCATCGGCCACTACCGGGGCCGGGGCAGGCTCGGCCTTCGGCGCAGGCGCCGCAGCCGGTGCTTCGGCCGCCTGACGACGGGCTTGCTCTTCGTTGCGCTGGCGTACTTCGGCCTCGACCTTCTCGCGGGCGGCGTTTTCCGCCGCGCGGCGCTCTTCCTGCTCGCGCTTCTGCTCGGCCTGGATCTCTTCCGGGCTGCGCTGCACGAAGACTTTCTTCTTGCGTACTTCTACGCTGATGCTCTTGCTACCGGCGACACGCAGAGTGCTGGTGGTCTTGCGCTGCAAGGTGATCTTGCGCGGCTCTTCCGCCTTGCTCTTGTGGCTGCTCTTCAAATGGGTCAGCAGGGTCTGCTTCTCATTGTCGGTCACTACCTGACCGGCGTCGGTGTGCGGCAGACCTGCCTCACGCATCTGCTGCAGCAGGCGCTCTACCGGTGCCTCGACCTCTTGGGCCAGTTCTTTCACCGTGACTTGCGTCATGCACTTCTCTCCTCAGGCCGCGCCTAATTACTCGAACCAGTGGGCTCGGGCGGCCATGATCAACTTGCCGGCACGCTCTTCGTCGATGCCGTCGATGTCGAGCAGATCGTCGATCGACTGCTCGGCCAGGTCTTCGCGGTTAACCACGCCGCGCACCGCCAGTTCCGCCGCCAGGTCCTTGTCCATGCCCTCGAGGGAGAGCAGGTCGTCGGCCGGATGGGCGTCTGCCAGTTTTTCTTCGGTAGCGATGGCCTTGGTCAACAAGCGGTCCTTGGCACGAGCGCGGAGCTCGTTGACGATGTCCTCGTCAAAGCCATCGATGTTGAGCATTTCTTCCAACGGTACGTAAGCAATTTCTTCGAGGCTGGTGAAGCCTTCGTCGACCAGCACTTGTGCCAGCTCCTCGTCGACTTCCAGTTCCTCGATGAAGTTACGCAGGATGTCGCCTGTTTCCGCCTGTTGCTTGGCCTGGATGTCCTTCTCGGTCATCACGTTCAGGGTCCAGGCGGTCAGCTGGCTGGCCAGGCGGACGTTCTGACCGCCACGGCCGATGGCCTGGGCCAGGTTGTCCTCGGCCACGGCGATGTCCATGGCATGGGCATCTTCATCAACGATGATCGCGGCAACCTCTGCCGGCGACATGGCGTTGATGACGAACTGCGCCGGGTTCTCGTCCCACAGGACGATATCCACACGCTCGCCACCCAGCTCGCCGGATACGGCCTGGACGCGCGAACCACGCATGCCGATACAGGCACCTTGCGGGTCGATGCGCTTGTCCTTGGAGCGGACGGCGATCTTGGCGCGCGACCCCGGATCACGGGAGGCGGCCATGACTTCGATGAGACCTTCGGCGATTTCCGGCACTTCGATGCGGAACAGCTCGATGAGCATCTGCGGCGCGGTGCGCGACAGGATCAACTGCGGACCGCGGTTCTCGGTGCGGATTTCCTTGAGCAGCGCACGCAGGCGCACGCCGACGCGGAAGGTCTCACGCGGGATGATGTCTTCACGAGCCAGCAGCGCCTCGGCATTGTTGCCCAGGTCGACGATGACGTTGTCGCGGGTGACCTTCTTCACGGTGCCGGAGATGATCTCGCCGACGCGCTCGCGATAGGCGTCGACCACCTGGGCGCGCTCGGCTTCGCGAACCTTCTGCACGATGACCTGCTTGGCGGTCTGGGCGGCGATACGGCCGAATTCGATCGACTCAATCTTCTCTTCGATCACGTCACCGATCTTGGCGTCCGGGTGCGTGTCCTGGATCTTTTCCAGCCAGGTCTCGATCGCCGGATCGTCCAGGTCGTTCTCGTCGACCACGGTCCAGCGGCGGAAGGTCTCGTAGCTACCGGTGTGGCGGTTGATTTCCACACGCAGGTCGACTTCGTCCTCAAAACGTTTTTTGGTTGCAGTGGCCAGGGCCACTTCCAGCGCTTCGAAAATGACGCCGGGCGGTACACCCTTTTCGTTGGATACCGATTCAACAACCAGCAGTACTTCTTTGCTCATCGTACGCCTCGCCTTGCGCAAGCCATTGGGCCCGGAAAGTCCGCCGGGCCCGGCACGTCTCAGTCAAAACTGGGAATAATATTGGCCTTGTCGATCGAGTCGATCGGCAGCAGGAACTCGTTGTTGTCCACCTGGACCACCACATCCTGCTCCTCCACACCACGGAGAAGGCCCTGGAAGTTACGACGACCCTCGAAGGGCGTACGCAGCTTGATCTTCACCTGCTCGCCGGCATGCGAAGCAAACTGTTCAAGGGTGAACAGCGGGCGGTCCATGCCTGGAGAGGATACCTCGAGGGTATATTCAGAGCTGATCGGATCTTCCACATCGAGGATGGCGCTGGCCTGACGGCTGACCGCTTCGCAGTCGTCCACCAGGATCCCGTCTTCCTTGTCGATGTAGATACGCAGTACCGAATGCTTGCCTTGGGAGACGTATTCGATCCCCCAGCATTGATAGCCCAGACCCTCGACAACCGGGGCCAACAAGGCCTGCAACTGTTCTAGCTTGCTCGACACCTGAACCCCCTCGTGCATGCTGTGCAAATAAAAAATGGGCGAAGCGCCCATCCCTGAAAGCGCCGTTGGACAACGGCACCTAAAACTGTTCGGCTAGCAAAAAGCCCCTGAAAAGGGGCTCCGCTGAGACTGGTTGCGGGGGCTGGATTTGAACCAACGACCTTCGGGTTATGAGCCCGACGAGCTACCAAGCTGCTCCACCCCGCGACAAAGCTGGGGCGAAAGTATAAGACTGAACCCTTTGCTGGGTCAATCCGACCTCCACCTGCAAGAAAGCCCGCTACAGCGGGCTCTCATGCTTCAATTGGTACCGAGAAGGGGACTCGAACCCCTACACCCTATGGGCACAACCACCTCAAGGTTGCGTGTCTACCAATTCCACCACCTCGGCAATACTACTTCTTGAAACCCGTTACTGCTGCTCTTTGGCTGGAGGAGGTACGTCACCAGAGTTGGTGGTTTCGCTCTTCTGCTGCTGGAGCACCGGTACATCATCATTGACTGCCGGCTTTGGCTCTTTGACTTCCAGCACCGCTGGATCTGGCAAGCCAGCTTGATTCAGCTGGTGAGCCTGCTGCTTGGCGAAGTATCCTAACCCAAGTGCAGTCAAAAAGAAAGTGGCAGCAAGTATAGCAGTAACTTTACTCAAAAAGGTAGCGGAACCTTGGCTTCCGAACACAGTATTTGAAGCACCTGCGCCGAAAGATGCACCTGCTTCCGCACCTTTACCCTGTTGCAGCAGCACCATTACAACCAGTGCCAACGCTGCCAACAGATGAAAAACAACGATGACTGTTTCCAGCATTTGTTCAGTTTCCTGCGGCGCGACAAATTGCACCGAATTCGTCTGCGTTCAGGGACGCTCCACCAATGAGCCCCCCATCGATATCCGGCATGCCGAACAGTTCGGCCGCATTGGCCGCCTTCACGCTGCCGCCGTAGAGAAGTCGCACATTCGCTGCAACTTCGGCGTCCTTCGCCGCCAACTGCTTGCGGATGGCTGCATGCACATCCTGGGCTTGCTGTGGCGAGGCCGTCAAACCAGTACCAATGGCCCATACAGGCTCATAGGCAATTACTGCATTGGCGAAAGCCTTGATACCGAACATCTCGATAACACTGCTTAGTTGACGCTCTACAACTTCGAGCGTTTCGCCCGCTTCGCGCTCCGCGAGAGTTTCCCCTATACAGAGCACCGGCGTCAAACCACTTTTCTGAGCGGCTGCAAACTTCTGATTCAGCACTTCGTCACTTTCACCAATAATCTGGCGACGCTCGGAGTGCCCGACCAAAACATACTTGCAACCTGCTTCAGCCAACTGACTCGGTGCAACTTCCCCGGTCAGCGCGCCTTGTTCAAGCTGTACAGCAGAATTCTGTGCGCCTACGGCGATTTCCTTGCCCTCGAGCCCATCAACAACTTGATTGATGAACAAGGCCGGTGGAAACACCGCGACTTCCACACCGTTCGGCAGGGGCATATTGCCCAAGCCCTGGGTCAGCTCAGCGACGCTGGCGCGGGTACCGTGCATCTTCCAGTTACCAGCTACCATGGGGCGACGCATGCTTTACCTCGTCGGTCAAAGTGGGCGCAGATCTTACCCAACACGATCTGCGCTGGCAAGCCTCTTTCAGGCACAAACTTCTTCGACGAGCTTGGCCAGGGCCTCGGCATGGCCGCGCACCTGCCCTTCGTCGTCACCTTCGACCATCACCCGCACCAGCGGCTCGGTACCGGACTTGCGCAACAGCACGCGCCCACGCCCCGCCATGGCTTCGGTCGCCTTGGCGCTGGCTTCCTTGACCAGTGGGTTTTCCAGTGGGTCGCTCTTGCCCGCCGCGAAACGCACATTGATCAGCACCTGCGGGCACTTGCGCACGGCCTGACGCGCCTGGGACAGGTTCTCGCCCCGGCGCTTGAGCGCCATCAGCACCTGCAAGGCCGCGATGATCGCATCCCCCGTGGTGGTGTGGTTGGCGCACACGACGTGCCCGGAGTTCTCGCCACCCAGCAGCCATTCGCGCTCGAGCAGTTCGGCCATGACGTAACGATCACCGACTTTCGCCCGCACGAACGGGATATCCAGCTCCTTGAACGCCAGTTCCAGGCCCAGGTTGCTCATCAACGTGCCAACGACGCCACCCTGCAGCTTGCCGCGCTCCTGCAGGTCACGACCGATGATGAACAGCAGCTCGTCACCGTCGACGATGGCGCCGGTATGGTCGACCATCAGCACGCGATCACCATCGCCATCGAAGGCGATGCCGAGGTCCGCATGCCCAACCAAGACCGCAGCCTGCAGCGACTCGATGTGGGTCGAACCACAGTTTTCGTTGATGTTCAGACCATCCGGAGCGGCATGCAGCACCGTGACATCGGCACCCAGCTCACGGAATACGCTCGGCGCTACCTTGTAGGTGGCGCCGTGAGCGCAATCCACGACGATCTTCAGGCCGTCGAAGCTGGTGCTGCTAGGCACGCTGCTCTTGCAGAATTCGATGTAGCGCCCGGCGGCATCATTGATGCGCGAGACCTTGCCCAGCTTGCTGGAGTCGACGACGTTCATCGGCTGATCGAGCAGCTCTTCGATCATCAGCTCGACTTCGTCCGGCAGCTTGGTGCCGGCACCGGAGAAGAACTTGATGCCGTTGTCGTCATGAGGATTGTGCGAAGCACTGATGACGATCCCGGCTTCGGCATGAAAGGTACGGGTCAGGTAGGCGATGGCCGGGGTCGGCATCGGCCCGAGCAGCATCACATCAGCCCCCGCTGCGGACAGGCCGGCCTCCAGGGCGGACTCGAACATGTAGCCGGAAATCCGTGTGTCCTTGCCCACCAGCACCCGGCAATTGCCTTGCTTGCGGAACGCCATGCCGGCGGCCCAGCCGAGCTTCAGCATGAAGTCGGGGGTGATGGGGTACTGGCCAACACGACCACGGATACCATCGGTACCAAAGTATTTTCTGCTCATAGTGACTCCAATGTTCTTATTCGGCGCTCTGCACGGCGGCGATCATGCGCACGACATCGACGGTTTCGGCGACGTCGTGTACCCGCAGGATGCTCGCGCCCTTGGTCATGGCCAGGGCGGCCAGGGCCAGACTGCCGTAGAGCCGCTCGCCAACCGGACGATCCAGCGCGAGGCCGATCATGCTCTTGCGCGAGACGCCCACCAGGAGTGGCCGCCCCAGGCGGTAGAGCGCTTCCATGTGTTTGAAAAGGCTGAGGTTGTGCTCAAGAGTCTTGGCAAAGCCGAACCCCGGATCGAGGATGATGCGCTCAGCCCCGATGCCGGCCGCCGCGCAGGCGGCCATACGCTGTTCAAGATAGCGCGTTACATCGGCTGTCACATCCTCGTACTGCGGATTGTCCTGCATGTTGCCCGGCTCGCCACGCATGTGCATGAGGCAGACCGGCAGGCCGGTATCGGCCGCCGCATCGAGCGCGCCATCACGCTCCAGGGCACGCACGTCGTTGATCAGCCCTGCACCAAGGCGGGCCGTCTCACGCATGACCGAAGGTGTCGAGGTGTCGACCGAGATGATCACATCGAGCCGACTGCTGATCGCCTCGACAATGGGCGCCACGCGCTCCAATTCCTCGATAGGCGAGACGGCGCGAGCCCCAGGACGGGTGGACTCGCCACCTACGTCGATCAGGGTCGCACCGGCCGCCACCATCTCCTCGGCATGGCGCAACGCTGCATCGCGCTGACTGAAGCGCCCACCATCGGAGAACGAGTCTGGGGTGACATTGAGGATACCCATGACATGGGTACGGGACAAATCAAGAACCCGGTTGCCGCAAGGCAACCGGGTCGGGTACTGCGTCAAGCTCATAGATACCCTTAGTGTTGAGCCGCTGGACCGCCGATCGGCGACTCCGGACGATCGTCCTGGGAAGCCTGGTTACCGGAGGTACCCGAGTCATTATCCCAGTCACGCGGCTCGCGCGGGGTACGACCCGCCATGATGTCGTCGATCTGGTCGGCATCGATGGTTTCGTACTTCATCAAGGCTTCGGCCATGGCGTCGAGCTTGTCGCGGTTGTCGGTGAGAATCTGCTTGGCCGTGGCGTAGCACTGGTCGATGATGCTGCGCACCTCGGAGTCGATCATCTTGGCGGTCTCGCCCGAGACGCTGGCGTGCTGGCTGCCAGCGCTGCGACCGAGGAACACCTCGCCCTCCTCTTCCGCGTACATCAGCGGGCCGAGTTTCTCGGACAGGCCCCACTTGGTGACCATGTTCCGGGCAATCTGGCTGGCACGCATGATGTCGTTGGAAGCACCGGTGGTGACGCCATCGAAGCCCAGGGTCATCTCTTCGGCGATACGGCCGCCGTACAGCGAACAGATCTGGCTGATCAGCGCGCGCTTGGACAGGCTGTAGCGATCTTCCTCCGGCAGGAACATGGTCACGCCCAGGGCACGACCACGAGGAATGATCGACACCTTGTAGACCGGATCATGCTCGGGAACGACGCGACCGACGATGGCGTGGCCCGCCTCGTGGTAGGCGGTGTTCTGCTTCTCTTTCTCGGACATGACCATGGTCTTGCGCTCGGCGCCCATCATGATCTTGTCCTTGGCCAGCTCGAACTCCTTCATTTCGACCAGGCGCTTGCTGGCACGGGCGGCGAACAGCGAGGCCTCGTTGACCAGGTTGGCCAGGTCGGCACCGGAGAAGCCAGGCGTACCACGGGCGATGACCGCGGCATTGACGTTCTCGCCGACCGGTACTTTGCGCATGTGGACTTTCAGGATCTGCTCGCGACCACGGATATCCGGCAGGCCGACCACGACCTGGCGGTCGAAGCGGCCAGGGCGCAGCAGCGCCGGGTCGAGCACGTCCGGACGGTTGGTGGCGGCGATGACGATGATGCCATCGTTCATCTCGAAGCCATCCATCTCGACCAGCAACTGGTTCAGGGTCTGCTCGCGCTCGTCGTGACCGCCACCCATGCCGGCGCCACGGTGGCGACCGACGGCGTCGATTTCGTCGATGAAGATGATGCACGGCGCGTGCTTCTTGGCCTGCTCGAACATGTCACGAACACGGCTGGCACCCACGCCGACGAACATCTCGACGAAGTCGGAACCGGAAATGGTGAAGAACGGTACCTTGGCTTCACCGGCAATGGCCTTGGCCAGCAGGGTCTTACCGGTACCGGGCGGGCCGACCATCAGCACGCCACGCGGGATGCGACCACCCAGACGCTGGAACTTGCCCGGGTCGCGCAGGAATTCGACCAGCTCGCCGACTTCTTCCTTGGCCTCGTCGCAACCGGCAACGTCGGCCAGGGTGGTCTTCACCTGGTCTTCGGACAGCAGGCGCGCCTTGCTCTTGCCGAAGCTCATCGGCCCGCCCTTGCCACCGGCGCCGCCCTGCATCTGACGCATGAAGAACATGAACACGGCGATGATCACCAGGATCGGGAAGCTGGCCACCAGCAGCTGGGTCCAGATGCTCTGCTGCTCCGGCTGCTTGCCTTCGACGGTCACGTGATTGTCGACCAGGTCGCCGATCAGGCCGTTGTCGGTGATGGCCGGGCGCACGGTCTTGAAGTTGTCGCCATCGGTGCGCTTGCCGGTAATGATGTAGCCGTCGACGGTCACGCGCTCGACCTTGCCATCCTTGACCTGCTGGATGAAGTCGGAATAGTTGAGGGTCTGCGGCTCGTTAGGGCTGGAGAAGTTGTTCATCACCGTCACCAGGACGGCGGCGATGATCAACCACAGGATCAGATTCTTTGCCATGTCGTTCAATTCGCTACCCTCTGAGGCCGGCGCACGACGCAGCCGTGCCTCGCATGATATTCATCGCCCTAACTTACTACATTACCTACGCATCCGCAGGCACCGTCTGTAACCCTTTGTGAAAGCTAGACTACACGAAGTTCGGACGATCCAGACGGGGCTGCCGATTGGAAATAACTATCGGCAACCCCGCAAAACGCCTCTCATGCCCCCTTGAAGCCCCTGGCCAGCAGGTACTGCTCGCGGGAGCGATCCCGCGAAGACGACGGCTTGCGCATCTGCACCTTGTCGAACTTGCCTCGTACCTCCTTGAGGTACACATCGAAACCTTCACCTTGGAAGATCTTGATCAGGAAGTCGCCGCCAGGGCGCAGTACACGGGTTGCCAAATCGAGCGCGAGCTCGCAGAGGAACATGGCGCGCGGGATGTCCACCGCGGGCGTACCACTCATATTGGGGGCCATGTCGGAAATCACAAGGTCCACGTGTGAATCGCCCACCGCCTGCAGGATGTCGGCGAGCACTTCGTCCTTGGTGAAATCGCCCTGGATGAAGGTCACGTCGGCGATCGCGTCCATCTCCAGGATGTCCGAGGCGATCAAGCGACCCTGGCCACCGATCAGACGACTGGTCACCTGGGACCAGCCTCCGGGCGCCGCGCCGAGGTCGATGACGCTCATGCCGGGACGGATCAGCTTGTCCTTTTCCTGGATCTCCAGCAGCTTGTAGCTGGCGCGCGAACGGTAGCCGTCCTTCTGCGCCTGCTTGACGAAGGGGTCGTTGAAATGCTCTCGCAGCCAGTTTGCGCTGCTTTTGGAACGTTGTACCACGGGGCACCTCGATGATATGCGTCGTGATTGACTGGGCGGAGCCACAGGCCCTCGGGTAAAATGCCCGTCAATTTTACAGAATCAGACGAAAAGGGTCAGATTATGCCGCTCAACAACGAGCAGAAGAAGCAATACAAGTCCATTGGTCATGACCTGAAGCCGGTTCTGATCGTCGCGGGCAATGGTTTGAATGAAGGTGTCATCGCCGAACTGGAGCGCGCCCTGGCTGATCACGAGCTGATCAAGGTCGAAATCCGCTCGGAAGACCGTGAAGAGCGCGCCGCCGCCATCGCCGAACTGTGCAAGGCCGGCCGCGCAGAGCTGGTGCAGACCATCGGCAAGAAAGCGCTGATCTATCGCAAGAACCCACAGCCGAACAAGCAGCTGTCCAATATCCACCGCTACAAGTAATTGAGCGTATGGGACTGCTGCGCAGTCCTTTCGCGGCACAAGGCCGCTCCTACAGGAGATCGCGCCTCTTGTAGGAGCGGCCTTGTGTCGCGAAAGGGCCGCAAAGCGGCCCCGGCGAACCTGGACTGCTTACCGCCGCGCCCTGACCGGGACCGGCTGGGCCACCAGCACGATGCCGGAGAAGCCCAGCACCAGGAAGCAGAACATCTGCCAACGCTCGCCCACGGAAATTCCGTAGCGCAGCGTGTAGTAGCTGACACAGGCGCCAAAGCCGAGCAGCAGCATCTGGCCACGGAATTGCCGCCACCAGGCCGCCAGGCCATCTACCCTCGCCAACACCGCCAGCTGGGTCAACAGCCCGAGCATCGCCACGCCGATCAACCAGCGGTCGATCTGCGCGGCCACATCATGCACCAGCAACGGCGCCAGGCCACTGACCTTCAGCGCCGGCACCAGCCCCACGTGGAACACCCACAGGCCGCCGACCCAGAACACCTGGGCCAGCTGCCAGAGGATACCCTCGAGGGATGGCGCCCGCAGGCGCCGGTCAGATGTGCTTGACTTCGACAATCTCGTACTCGACCGTGCCGCTTGGCGTCTTGACGACGACAGTATCACCTTCTTCCTTGCCGATGATGGCCTTGGCGATCGGAGCACCGCTCGAGAGCTTGCCCTGCTTCACGTCGGCTTCGTCCTCGCCGACGATCTGGTAGGTCACCTCTTCATCGGTCTCGGTGTTCGCCAGCACCACGGTGGTGCCGAAGATCACCTTGCCGGTGTGGGCGATGGTGGTGACGTCGATCACCACCGAGTTCTGCAGACGGCCTTCGATATCGCGGATACGCGCCTCGACCATGCCCTGCTCCTCACGGGCGGCATGGTACTCGGCGTTTTCCTTGAGATCGCCCAGCTCGCGAGCCTCGCCGATCGCCTGGCTCAGGCGCGGGCGCTCGGTCTTGCTCAGGAACAGATGCTCTTCTTCCAGGGCGCGAGCGCCCTGGACGGTCATCGGGTACTTGGTAATGCTCATGCTTTGAGTCCTGCATGCAGATCCTGCAGGCGACGAACGGTCTTTTCCGGACCGAATTTCAGCGCCTCGCAGATGGCTTCACCAGCCGCAATGGTCGTGGTGCAGTAGATCTTGTGCTGCAACGCATTGCGACGAATCGAGTAGGAATCGGCGATCGACTGGCGGCCTTCGGTGGTGTTGATGATCAGCGACACTTCGTCGTTCTTGATCATGTCGACCACGTGCGGGCGACCCTCGGTCACCTTGTTCACGCGACGCACTTTCAGGCCAGCCGCCTCGATCACCTTGGCGGTGCCGGCAGTGGCGACCACTTCGAAGCCCAGGGCGATCAGGTCGCGGGCAACGCCAGCCACTTGCGGCTTGTCGTCGTCACGCACGCTGATGAAGGCGGCACCGCCGGTCGGCAGCACTTCGCTGGCGCCCATCTGGGCCTTGGCGAAGGCTTCGCCGAAGCTGTCGCCAACCCCCATGACTTCACCGGTGGATTTCATCTCAGGGCCGAGGATCGGGTCAACCCCCGGGAACTTGGCGAATGGGAAGACGGCTTCCTTGACGCTGTAGAAGTTCGGGATGATTTCCTGGGTGAAGCCCAGCTCTTTCAGGGTTTTGCCAGCCATTACGCGAGCCGCGATCATCGCCAGGGAGGTGCCGATGCACTTGGACACGAATGGCACGGTACGCGAGGCGCGCGGGTTGACTTCGATCACGTAGATCTTGTCTCCCTGCAGGGCCAGCTGCACGTTCATCAGGCCGACCACGCCCAGCTCCAGGGCCATTTTCTTGACCTGTACGCGGACTTCGTCCTGCACTTCCTTGCTCAGCGAGTAAGGCGGCAGCGAGCACGCCGAGTCACCGGAGTGAACGCCGGCCTGCTCGATGTGCTGCATGATCGCGCCGATCACCACGTCGGTGCCGTCGCAGACCGCATCCACGTCCATCTCGATGGCGCAGTTGAGGAAGTGGTCGAGCAGTACCGGGCTGTCGTTCGAGACCTGTACCGCTTCACGCAGGTAGCGCTTGAGCTCGTCCAGTTCGTAGACGATCTCCATGGCGCGGCCGCCCAGCACGTAGGACGGACGCACCACCAGCGGGTAGCCGATGCCGCCCGCGGCGCTGATGGCTTCTTCCTCGCTGCGCACGGTGGCGTTTGGCGGCTGCAGCAGGTTCAGGCGCTGAACCATCTGCTGGAAGCGCTCACGGTCTTCGGCGCGGTCGATGGCGTCCGGGCTGGTACCGATGATCGGTACACCGGCTTCTTCCAGGGCGCGAGCCAGTTTCAGCGGGGTCTGGCCGCCGTAGTGGACGATCACGCCTTTCGGCTTCTCGACGCGGCAGACTTCCAGCACGTCTTCCAGGGTCAGCGGCTCGAAGTACAGGCGGTCGGAGGTGTCGTAGTCGGTGGAGACGGTTTCCGGGTTGCAGTTGACCATGATGGTCTCGTAACCGTCTTCACGCAGCGCCAGCGCGGCGTGCACGCAGCAGTAGTCGAACTCGATGCCTTGGCCGATACGGTTCGGGCCGCCACCGAGGATCATGATCTTGTCGCGGGTCGACGGGTTGGCCTCGCACTCTTCCTCATAGGTCGAGTACAGGTAGGCGGTGTCGGTGGCGAACTCGGCGGCGCAGGTGTCGACGCGCTTGTACACCGGGAACACTTCCAGCTTGTGGCGGTGACGGCGCAGGTTCTTGTCGGTGATGCCGAGCAGCTTGGCCAGGCGCTGGTCCGAGAAGCCCTTGCGCTTGAGGCGCAGCATGTAGTCCTTGTCGATCGCCGACAGGGCCAGGGTCTTGACCTTCTCTTCTTCCTTGATCAGGTCTTCCATCTGCACCAGGAACCACAGGTCGATGCCGGTCAGCTCGAAGATCTGTTCGATGGTCATGCCGGCACGCATGGCGTCGGCCACGTACCAGATGCGCTCGGCGCCCGGCACGGTCAGCTCGCGCTTGAGCGTGCTCATGGCATCGGCGCTGGCCAGGTCGACTTTCGGGTCGAGGCCGCAGGCGCCGACTTCCAGGCCGCGCAGGGCTTTCTGCAGGGACTCCTGGAAGGTACGACCGATGGCCATGACTTCGCCCACGGACTTCATCTGGGTGGTCAGGCGGGCGTCGGCTTTCGGGAATTTCTCGAAGGCGAAGCGCGGCAGCTTGGTGACGACGTAGTCGATCGACGGCTCGAAGGAGGCCGGAGTGCGACCGCCGGTGATGTCGTTCTGCAGCTCGTCCAGGGTGTAGCCGACGGCCAGCTTGGCGGCGATCTTGGCAATCGGGAAGCCGGTGGCCTTCGAGGCCAAGGCGGACGAACGCGAAACGCGCGGGTTCATCTCGATCACGACCATGCGACCGGTGTTCGGGCAGATGCCGAACTGCACGTTGGAACCGCCGGTCTCGACACCGATTTCACGCAGCACCGCCAGCGAGGCGTTGCGCATGATCTGGTATTCCTTGTCGGTCAGGGTCTGGGCCGGCGCGACGGTGATCGAGTCACCCGTGTGCACGCCCATCGGGTCGAAGTTCTCGATGGAGCAGACGATGATGCAGTTGTCCTTCTTGTCGCGGACCACCTCCATCTCGTATTCCTTCCAGCCGATCAGCGATTCGTCGATCAGCAGTTCCTTGGTCGGCGACAGGTCCAGACCACGGGCGCAGATTTCCTCGAACTCTTCACGGTTGTAGGCGATGCCGCCACCGGTGCCGCCCATGGTGAACGACGGACGGATGATGCACGGGAAGCCCAGGCGCTCGAGAACGGCGTTGGCTTCTTCCATGCTGTGGGCAATACCGGAACGCGGGCATTCGAGACCGATGTCTTTCATGGCCTTGTCGAAGCGCGAACGGTCTTCGGCCTTGTCGATGGTGTCGGCGTTGGCACCGATCATCTCGACGCCGAACTTCTCCAGAACGCCGTGGCGCTCCAGGTCCAGGGCGCAGTTCAGCGCGGTCTGGCCGCCCATGGTCGGCAGCAGCGCGTCAGGGCGCTCCTTCTCGATGATCTTGGCCACCGATTGCCACTTGATCGGCTCGATGTAGGTGGCATCGGCCATGGCCGGGTCGGTCATGATGGTGGCTGGGTTGGAGTTCACCAGGATGACGCGGAAACCTTCCTCGCGCAGCGCTTTACACGCCTGGGCGCCGGAATAGTCGAACTCGCAGGCCTGGCCGATCACGATCGGGCCAGCGCCGAGAATCAGGATGCTTTTGATGTCTGTACGTTTTGGCATGGTTGTCACTCAAATCCGCGGGTCAGTCGGCAAGCCGTCTTGAACAATCTGGGTCAGGCGCTTCCGGGCGCGGCACAAGCCGCCCCGGGGCCTTGATGCAGGATGCTCAGCGGCGCTTGGCCATGGCATCGATGAAACGATCGAACAGTGGCGCGACGTCGGTCGGGCCTGGGCTCGCTTCAGGGTGGCCCTGGAAGCTGAACGCGCTCTTGTCGGTGCGCTCGATGCCCTGCAGGGTACCGTCGAACAGCGACTTGTGGATGGCGCGCACGTTGCCCGGCAGGGTGGCTTCGTCGACGGCGAAACCGTGGTTCTGGCTGGTGATCATGACCACGCCGGTGTCCAGGTCCTGGACCGGGTGGTTGGCACCGTGGTGGCCGTGGCCCATCTTCACGGTCTTGGCGCCGGAGGCCAGGGCGAGCAGCTGGTGGCCGAGGCAGATGCCGAACACCGGGATCTCGGTGTCGAGGATCTCTTTGATCGCCTGGATCGCGTAGTCGCAAGGCTCGGGGTCGCCAGGACCGTTGGACAGGAACACGCCATCAGGGTTGAGCGCCAGGACTTCGCTGGCCGGGGTCTGGGCCGGTACCACGGTGACGCGGCAGCCACGGGCGACCAGCATGCGCAGGATGTTCAGCTTCACGCCGTAGTCGAAGGCGACGACGTGGTACGGCAGGTCGGCGGCGTCGATGGTCGGGTGGCTGTCGGTCTTCAGCTCCCACACGCTGGAGCGCCATTCGTAGCGTTCCTTGGTGGAGACGACCTTGGCCAGGTCCATGCCTTTCAGGCCCGGGAAGGCGCGAGCAGCGGCGATGGCGGCTTCTTCGCTGATGTCGTCGCCGGCCAGGATGCAGCCGTTCTGGGCGCCCTTCTCACGCAGGATGCGGGTCAGGCGACGGGTGTCGATGCCGGCGATGGCGACGACGTTGTTGGCTTTCAGGTATTCGGGCAGGGACTGGGTGTTGCGCCAGTTGCTGGCCAGCAGCGGCAGATCGCGAATCACCAGGCCGGCGGACCAGACGCGATTCGATTCGGCGTCCTCGGCGGTGGTGCCGGTGTTGCCGATGTGCGGGTAAGTCAGGGTAACGATTTGCTGGGCGTAGGAAGGGTCTGTGAGGATTTCCTGGTAGCCGGTCATTGCAGTATTGAACACGACCTCACCAACGGTCTGACCGTCGGCTCCAATGGCTTCACCGCGAAAAATGCTGCCATCGGCAAGGGCGAGTATGGCTGGCTTAGTCAAGAAGACCTCCCGTAAATCAAGCCTGAAAGGGCGATCGCAGGTTGCAAAAAAGCGGAATGACGTATGGACACGTCACCCCGCTTTTATGCTGAATTAGTCTGCGCGCTTTTAGTGGACACACTAAAGCTGTAGCTTACAGGAATTGTGGTTTTCGGTCTACCGCGTATGTGTCTCTAAAACACAGGATTGCGACAGGCAGACTTCGGCGGCGCCTGCTTCGCGGGCTTGCCCGCGAAGAAGCCAACACCGATCGAACTGATCAACGCAGCTCGAGCACATCCTGCATGTCGTACAGCCCCGGCTCGCGCCCATCCAGCCACAGCGCCGCACGCACCGCGCCCTTGGCGAAAGTCATGCGGCTCGACGCCTTGTGGGTGATCTCCAGGCGCTCGCCCTCGGCGGCGAACAACACCGTGTGGTCGCCGACCACGTCACCGGCACGCACGGTGGCGAAGCCGATGGTCTTGCGATCACGGGCGCCCGTCTGGCCTTCACGACCATAGACCGCCACTTCCTGCAGGTCACGCCCCAGCGCATTGGCGACCACTTCGCCCATGCGCAGCGCGGTCCCCGACGGCGCATCGACCTTGTGCCGATGGTGAGCCTCGATGATCTCGATATCCACATCGTCGCCCAGCACCCGTGCCGCCATGTCCAGCAGCTTGAGACTGAGGTTCACACCGACGCTGAAGTTCGCGGCGAAGACGATCGGGATCTCCTTGCCCGCCTCGACCAGCAACTGCTTCTCTTCGACACTGAAACCGGTGGTGCCGATGACCATGGCCTTGCCCGCCTTGCGGCAGAACGCCAGGTTCTTCAGGGTGACCGACGGATGGGTGAAGTCGATCAGCACATCGAACTCGTCGACGACCTTGACCAAGTCGTCGCAGATGGTCACGCCGATACGCCCCAGGGCCGCCAGCTCGCCGGCATCGGCCCCGACCAGCGAACTGTCCGGGCGATCGATCGCCGCCGTCAGGCCAGCCTGAGGGGCCTGCTGCTGCACGGCCTCGATGAGGGTCTTGCCCATCCGCCCCGCCGCACCCATTACCGCAATACGTCGCATAGCCTGTTCCTTGTCAGAGATCGCCGAAGAAGCGCTTCATGCCGTCGAACCAACCGGTGGCCTTGGGCGAATGGGAATTGTCACCCTCGAGCGAATCGCGCAGCTCTTCGAGCAGCTCACGCTGGCGACGGCTAAGGTTGACCGGCGTTTCCACCGCCACGCGGCACAGCAGGTCGCCGGCCGCGCCGCCGCGCACCGGCGCCACGCCCTTGCCGCGCAGACGGAACTGCTTGCCGGTCTGGGTCCCTTCGGGAATCTTCAACTTGACCCGGCCATCGAGGGTCGGCACTTCCAGCTCGCCGCCCAGCGCCGCATCGGTGTAGCTGATCGGCACTTCGCAATAGAGATGCTTGCCATCACGCTGGAAGATCTCGTGCTCGCGCACATTGACGACCACGTACAGGTCACCGGTCGGACCGCCATGGGCGCCCGCCTCGCCTTCGCCCGACAGGCGAATGCGATCACCGGTATCGACGCCCGCCGGCACCTTGACCGACAGGGTCTTGTACTCCTCGACACGGCCTTCGCCATGGCACGAGGTGCAGGGGTCGGTGATGATCTTGCCTTGGCCATGGCAGCGCGGGCAGGTCTGCTGTACCGCGAAGAAGCCCTGTTGCATGCGCACCTGGCCGATACCGCCGCAAGTCGGGCAGGTCGACGGCGTCGAGCCTTTCTTGGCGCCGGAGCCATCGCAGGGCTTGCAGTTGACCAGCGTCGGGACACGGATGTTGACCGTGGTGCCACGCACTGCCTCTTCGAGGTTGAGCTCGAGGGTGTAGCGCAGGTCGCTGCCACGCTGGGCACCACCACGACCACCGCCACGCCCGCCACCGAAGAAGTCGCTGAACACGTCGCCGAAGATGTCGGAGAAGTTGGCGCCGCCGAAGCCAGCACCGCCGCCGCCCATGCTCGGGTCGACACCGGCATGACCGTACTGGTCGTACGCGGCGCGCTTGCTGGCGTCGGACAGCACCTCGTAGGCCTCGTTGGCCTCCTTGAACAGGTCTTCCGACTCTTTGTCGCCCGGGTTGCGGTCCGGGTGGTACTTCATCGCCAGGCGGCGGTAGGCCTTCTTGAGGTCACCCTCGCTGGCGCCACGCTCGACACCCAGGACCTCATAAAAATCACGCTTTGCCATAGGTCATTTGCACTCTTGGGGGCGTTCGGCATACCTCGGCGCCTCAGTGCGCCATGCCGTCAGCACCTGTCGACTTACGCGAACGCGCCCTGACAGATGCTGTAAATAATTCTCGTGTTCCAGACACGCCAACGCGGGAGCAAGCTCCCGCGCGGCGACATCCTAGCAGTTCACCGCCAAACGGCGGTGAACTGACCGACAACATGCAGCAATTACTTCTTGTCGTCGCCTTTGACTTCTTCGAACTCGGCGTCAACCACGTCATCGTGCTTGGCTTCCGGCTCGGCCTGCTGGGCACCGCCCTGCGGTTGCTCGGCCTGCTCGGCGTACATCTTCTGA
Organism: Pseudomonas sp. GD03858; assembly: GCF_029840925.1. Classification (GTDB taxonomy): domain Bacteria; phylum Pseudomonadota; class Gammaproteobacteria; order Pseudomonadales; family Pseudomonadaceae; genus Aquipseudomonas. The sequence continues at coordinate 39,973 of NZ_JAOCDM010000016.1, read as the reverse complement.
GCGACAGGCGCCGAGACCTTGGACAGCTCCTCGACCTTGGCGTCGATGGCGGCCTTGTCGTCACCTTTGACGGCGGCTTCCAGGGCGACCACGGCGGCCTCGATGGCGGTCTTCTCTTCAGCGGTGACCTTGTCACCCGCTTCGCTGACCATCTTGCGGGTCGAGTGGACCAGCGCGTCACCCTGGTTGCGGGCAGCGGCCAGCTCTTCGAACTTGCGGTCTTCCTCGGCATTGGCCTCGGCGTCACGCACCATCTTCTCGATCTCTTCGTCGGACAGGCCGGAGTTGGCCTTGATCACGATCGACTGAGCCTTGCCGGTGGCCTTGTCCTTCGCGCCGACGTGCAGGATGCCGTTGGCGTCGATGTCGAAGGTCACTTCGATCTGCGGTACGCCGCGCGGTGCCGGCGGAATGTCGGCCAGGTCGAACTTGCCCAGCGACTTGTTCTGCGAAGCTTGCTTGCGCTCGCCCTGCAGCACGTGGATGGTCACGGCGCCCTGGTTGTCGTCGGCGGTCGAGAACACCTGCGACTTTTTGGTCGGGATGGTGGTGTTCTTCTCGATCAGCGCGGTCATCACGCCACCCATGGTTTCGATACCCAGGGTCAGCGGGCTGACGTCCAGCAGCAGCACGTCCTTCACGTCACCGGCCAGAACGGCGCCCTGGATGGCGGCGCCCATGGCGACGGCTTCGTCCGGGTTGACGTCCTTGCGCGCTTCCTTGCCGAAGAAATCGGCAACGGCCTTCTGCACCATCGGCATACGGGTCTGGCCACCGACCAGGATCACGTCGTCGATCTTGCTGGCGTCGATACCGGCGTCCTTCAGGGCGATGCGGCATGGCTCGATGGTACGGGTCACCAGGTCTTCGACCAGCGATTCCAGCTTGGCGCGGGAAATCTTCACGTTCAGGTGCTTCGGACCGGTCGCATCTGCAGTGATGTACGGCAGGTTGACGTCGGTCGACTGAGCGGAGGACAGCTCGATCTTGGCTTTTTCAGCGGCTTCTTTCAGACGCTGCAGGGCCAGAGGATCGTTCTTCAGGTCCATGCCGGACTCTTTCTTGAACTCGTCGACGAGGTAGTCGATCAGGCGCATGTCGAAGTCTTCGCCACCCAGGAAGGTGTCGCCGTTGGTGGCCAGTACTTCGAACTGGTGCTCACCGTCGACTTCGGCGATTTCGATGACCGAGACGTCGAAGGTACCACCACCGAGGTCATAGACGATGACGGTGTGGTCGCCCTTGGCCTTGTCCATGCCATAGGCCAGCGCGGCGGCGGTCGGCTCGTTGATGATGCGCTTGACGTCCAGGCCGGCGATGCGACCGGCATCCTTGGTGGCCTGGCGCTGGCTGTCGTTGAAGTAGGCCGGAACGGTGATGACCGCCTCGGTGACTGGCTCGCCGAGGTAGTCTTCGGCGGTCTTCTTCATTTTCTTCAGGACTTCGGCGCTGATCTGCGGCGGCGCCATTTCCTTGCCGGAAGCCTCGACCCAAGCGTCACCGTTGCCGGCCTTGACGATCTTGTAAGGCACCAGCTTGATGTCTTTCTGCACGACGTCTTCTTCGAAGCGGCGACCGATCAGGCGCTTCACCGCGAACAGGGTGTTGTGCGGGTTGGTGACGGCCTGGCGCTTGGCCGACTGGCCGACCAGGATTTCGCCGTCGTTGGCGTAGGCCACGATCGACGGAGTGGTGCGCGCGCCTTCGGCGTTCTCGATGACCTTGGCGGTGCCGTTTTCCAGCACGGAGACGCAGGAGTTGGTGGTCCCCAGGTCGATACCGATGATTTTGCCCATGTTAACTCTCCCGAAACTTGAATTGGGTGGCAGCGGCTACATTGGCCAACTGCGGTAATATTTGAATGCTTGACACCTAGATGGGGATGCCCGGAAGGATTTCAAGCCTTTTCATCAATAGAAGGCTGAGCGGCCGATGGCGCCTTGCTGACCACCACCATGGCGGGGCGCAGCAGACGGCCGTTGAGCAGGTAGCCCTTCTGGAACACCTTGAGCACGCTATTGGGCTCGACATCGGCGCTTTCCTGCATGGCCATGGCCTGGTGGTGCTCGGCGTTGAACGGCTCGCCGTGCGGCTCCAGGGCCTCGAGGTTGTAGCGCTTGAGGGTGTCGTGGAACATCTTCAGGGTCAGCTCGATGCCTTCGCGCATCGGCTTGATGGTCTCGTCGTCGGCGCTGGACAGCTCCAGGCCACGCTCCAGGCTGTCGATGATCGGCAGCAGGTCGCCGGCGAACTTCTCCAGGGCGAACTTGTGGGCCTTCTCGACATCCTGCTCGGCGCGACGGCGAATGTTCTGCAGGTCGGCGGCGGCGCGCAGGGACTGATCCTTGGCCGCGGCCAGCTGCTCCTCGAGCTCCAGGACGCGGGCATCGACATTCGCTGCACCAACTTCTTCGGAATTCAGGTTCTTCTCATCCAGCTGTTCGTCAGCCATTAGGTTTCTCCTCCACAATTTCTGTCGTGCGAGCCAGGCTCGCCATGTCTTGCCGGCTATATGGGGCCGGAAAATCCAGGTTCAAGGGGCAGGCCCGTTTTCCACATTCATCGGGCGGGCATTGTCAGCCCGGGGAAAAGCACTGTATAAATATCCAGACAAGACCCTTCGGGAGCCGACCCATGCTGGTGCACCTGTCCATTCACAACTACGCCATCGTCGAACACCTCGACCTCGAGATCGCCCGCGGCATGTCCGTCATCACCGGCGAGACCGGGGCCGGCAAGTCGATCATGCTCGACGCCCTGGGCCTGGCCCTGGGCGATCGCGCCGATAGCGGCGTGGTGCGCCCGGGCACCGACAAGGCCGATATCCTCGCCACCTTCGACCTGGTCGACATCCCCGAGGCGCACACCTGGCTCGCCGAGCGCGACCTGGAAAGCGACGGCCCGTGCATCCTGCGCCGAGTGATCACCGCCGAAGGCCGCAGCCGGGGCTATATCAACGGCACGCCCTGCCCGCTTGGCGACCTCAAGGCGCTGGGCGAACTGCTGATCGACATCCACAGCCAGCATGAGCACCAGTCGCTGCTCAAGCTCGATACCCACCGCCGCCTGGTGGACGAGTACGCCGGCGCCAGCGACCTGGCCCGCCAGGTGCAGCTGGCAGCCAAGCGCTGGAACCAGACGCGCCTGGAACTGGAGCGCCTGAGCAATTCCGGCGACGAGCAGCGCGCGCGCCACCAACTGCTCAGCTACCAGCTGGAAGAGCTGGACAACCTGGGCCTGGGCGAGAACGAGCTGGAGCACCTGGAACAGGAACACAAGAACCTGACCAATGCCGAAGCGCTGTTCGGCATCTGCCGCCAGGTCATCGACCAATGCAGCGAAAGCGACTCGGGCAATGTGTTGAGCGCCCTGACCGTCAGCCTCAACCGCCTGACCGCCGTCGCCAACACCCCCAAGGCGCTGGGCGAGGCGGTCAACCTGATTGCCAGCGCACAAATCCAGATCGAGGAAGCCGTCGGCGAGCTGAACCGCTTCCTCGACCACTTCGACGCCGACCCGCTGCGCCTGCAGGCGCTCGAGGAGCGTCTCGACACTATCTACACCCTCGCCCGCAAGCACCGCGTGCACCCCACCGAACTTCCCCACCTGCAACAGCGCCTGATGGAAGAGCTGGAGGGGCTGAATGCCAGCGATGAATCCATCGAGCGCCTGGGCGAAGAGCTGACCGCCTATGCCCACCACTATAAAGAGAAGGCCGGCGAGCTCAGCGCCCTGCGCCAGCACGCCGCCAAACAGCTGGCCACAGCCGTTGAGCAGGAAATCCAGCGCCTGGGCATGCCTGGCGGGCGCTTCTGCATCGAACTCACGCCTTTCGAGCAGGGCGACCTGTCACCCCACGGCCTGGAGCAGATCGAACTGCTGGTCAGCGCCAACCCCGGCCAGCCGCTCAAGGGCCTGGCCAAGGTCGCCTCGGGTGGCGAGCTGTCACGCATCAGCCTGGCGATCCAGGTGATCACCGCGCAAACCTCGCGCATTCCCACCCTGGTATTCGATGAAGTGGACGTGGGCATCGGCGGCCCTACCGCGGAGATCGTCGGCCAGCTGCTGCGCCGCCTGGGCGAACGCGGCCAGGTGCTGACCGTGACCCACCTGCCGCAGGTGGCGGCGCAGGGGCATCACCACCTGTTCGTGCACAAGGTGCGCAACAGCGACACGACCCACACCGCCGTCGCCAGCCTGGGCAAGCGCGAACGGGTCGAGGAGGTGGCACGCATGCTGGGCGGGATCGACCTGACCAAGGAGTCCCTGGCCCACGCGCGCAAGATGGTAGTGAGCAGCAAGGCCTGATACCAAGACAACGCCCTTTCGCGGGCAAGCCCCACCCACATCAGTGAGCCAAGGCCAGAAAGCACAAAGGCGACCCTAGGGCCGCCTTTGTCATGAGCAACGACCGAAATCGTTACTTCTTCTTACGCACATACAGGACCAGATTGTGGTCCACCAGCTCGAAACCATGCTCTGCCACGATTTCCTTCTGGCGCCGTTCGATCTCGGCATCCATGAACTCGATGACTTCGCTGGTATCCACGTTGACCATATGGTCGTGGTGACCGCCATCCGCCAGCTCGAACACCGCGTGGCCGCCGTCGAAGTTGTGGCGAACCACCAGACCCGCCGCTTCGAACTGGGTCAGCACGCGATACACGGTCGCCAGACCGACGTCCTCGCCAGCTTCCATCAGCGCCTTGTAGACATCCTCGGCACTCATGTGCCGCTGTTCGGTGGAGTCGAGCATCTGAAGAATCTTGACCCGAGGCAGGGTTACCTTCAGGCCCGCTTTGCGCAATTCGCTATTTTCAACCATGGTCAGCTTTCTCGCCGATGCTGCTTCGCAGCTTCTCTTAATACGGGTATGATCGGGGTTTACGTTGTCCAGCCAAGATAGTGGAAGTCGCCCACCGATGCAAAACAACACCAAGCTCTTGCTAACCAGTTTCACTCTCGTGGGACTGCTCGCACTCGCCGGTTGCTCGTTTCCCGGGGTTTACAAAATCGACATCCAGCAGGGCAATGTCGTTACGCAGGACATGATAGACCAATTGCGCCCGGGAATGACCCGCCGGCAAGTAAGGTTTATCATGGGCAACCCGCTGATCCAGGACACCTTCCACACCAATCGCTGGGATTACCTGTACAGCCTGCAGCCCGGTGGCGGCCAGCGCCAGCAAGAGCGCATGAGCATCTTCTTCAACGAAAGCGACCAACTGGTCAGCCTTTCCGGCGACTTCATGCCGGGCGTCAGCCGCGACCAGGAGATCCTCGGCGGCAGCGGCGATACCACCGTCAGCCCGGACAAACAGCCGAGCCAGCCTGAAAAGCCGGCCAAGCCAGGCTCGCTGGAAGACACCCTGCAAAAAGAAATCGACAACATCGAGACTACTCCGGTACCCACCCCGGCCCCGCTCGAAACCTCGCCACAGTAAGCACAGGCGACCACGAAAAAGCCCGGACATGTCCGGGCTTTTCTATGGGCGCCTGCTTGACGGCTCTGTCAGCTGTAGAGCTGCTTGGCGCGCTGGCAGAATGCATCGACCATGGTGTTGGCCGCTTGGTTGAACAGCGGCCCCAAGGTGGCCCGCACCAGCGCCCCCGCATAGTCGAAGGACAGGTCAAGGCTGATCTTGCAGGCCTTTTCGCCCAATGGCTTGAAGATCCACAACCCATGCAGCTGGGTGAACGGCCCCTCCTCCAGATTCATCTCGATCGACTGCCCCGGCACCAGCACATTGCGCGTGACGAACTGCTGGCTCATGCCGCCCTTGGCCACCTCCAGCCGGGCGCGCATATGCGTGTCGCTGGCCTCGAGCACCGTGGACGCCGAGCACCAGGGCAGGAACTCCGGGTAGCCGGCCACATCGTTGACCAGATCGTAGAGCGCCTGGGCGGGGTACGGCAGCAGAGCGGAGCGTTGAATATGGGTAGTCATCCAGGCGTCACTTCCAAACGGGGCGGCAGCGCTTTTCAGCGCCTCGGAAACGGTTCCGCGGGGCAGAACGAGGGTTGCATTGTCCGGGATTCACCCAACAGGCTCAAGCGCACCTAAACCCCATAGCCGAGGACGCGGACTCTCCCTATAATGCGGCCCCTATGGCTAAGCAAAAGAAACATCCGACCGGGACCATCGCGCAGAACAAGAAAGCGCGACACGATTACTTCATCGAACACAAGTTCGAGGCCGGGCTGGTCCTGTCCGGCTGGGAAGTAAAGAGCCTGCGGGCCGGCAAGGCGCACCTGACCGACAGCTACGTGCTGCTCAAGGATGGCGAAGCCTGGCTGTTCGGCAGCCACATCACCCCGCTGACCACCGCCAGCACCCACGTCATCGCCGACCCGATCCGCACGCGCAAGCTGCTGCTGAACAAGCGCGAGCTCGAGCGCCTGGAAGCGGCCGTGGCACAGAAGGGTTATACCTGCGTGGCGATGTCGCTGTACTGGAGCAAGCACCTGATCAAGTGCGAAATCGCGCTCGGCAAGGGCAAGAAGGAGTTCGACAAGCGCGACACCGTGCGCGAACGCGACTCCAACCGCGAGCTGCAGCGCACCATGCGCAACAAGGGCAAGGAAGAGTAAAACCCTGCCCTTTGCAGCCCGTGGGAGCGGGCTTGCCCCGCGATAGCGTCAGGCGGACCAACACGATTGGCCCTGCAATCGCCATCGCGGGGCAAGCCCGCTCCCACGAATGAAGCTGTTCTCAGCGCCCGCTGCGCCGCTCCGCCCGCGCCAGCCGCTGGGCTTCTTCCTGGGCCTCTTCCAGCACTTCCTGCACATACAGAATGTGCCGGCTGGACACCTCCCGCGCCTCTTCGGCACGCCCCTCGACAATTGCCTCGTACAGCTCACGATGCTGGCTGATCAGCATGTCACGCGTCTCGCTGCGCTGCTGGTACATGCCGCCGATGTTGGTCACCACATTGCGCTTGAGCAGGTCGAACAGCCCGCGAATGGTATGCAGCAGCACGGCGTTGTGGCTGGCCTCGGCAATCGCCAGGTGGAAACGCGCATCGGCCGCGCCCTCCTCTGCCCGATCGACTTCTCCGACCCGGTTATAGCAATCCTGGAGCGCATCGAACGCCACCTTCAGCCGCTCACGATCCGGCCCGGTGGCCCGCTGGGCCGCGTAATAGGCGCAGGATGCCTCCAGCGTATGGCGAAACTCCAGCAGGTCGCGCTGCGCCTCGGGACTGCCCTCGAGCAGCTTGAGCAACGGATCGCTGAAGGTCGAACCCAGCGACTCGGCCACATAGTTGCCGCCACCCTGGCGACTGACCAGCAGCCCCTTGGCCACCAGCTTCTGGATCGCCTCGCGCAGCGAAGGCCGAGACACACCGAACTGCTCGGCCAATGCCCGCTCGGCCGGCAGGCGCTGCCCCGACGTGAGCGTGCCTTCGAGAATCATCCCTTCCAACCGATCGACGATGTCGTCGGACAGGCGCCGCTGGCGGACCTGATCAAAAACCATCACATGCTCTCCACGAACCCCGGGATGCGGATCCGGGGGCGCCTATTCTGCGCCTAACAGGCCCGCCCCGACACCTATCAGATGGCGTTTTTCGCCACCCACCAGCCGCCCGTTCATCGGCATCCGCGCAAACTTTTCCACAGGACAAATTGACACACCCGCAACGGCGCTTTTAACCTAGCGACCAGCCATTGTAAATTGGTCTTACCAATTATCCAATGCCAGTGCCTTGACCAACAACAATTAGGGGCCACCCCATATGCAAACCTGGCAACAACTCTATACCCCGCTTGGTAGCCTCGGCCTGTCCGCGCTGGCGGCGGTCATTCCCATCGTGTTCTTCTTCCTCGCCCTCGCCGTGTTCCGCCTCAAGGGCCACGTCGCCGGCAGCATCACCCTCGCGCTGTCGATCCTGGTGGCGATCTTCGCCTTCCAGATGCCCGTCGACATGGCCCTGGCCGCCGCGGGTTATGGCTTCCTCTACGGCCTGTGGCCGATTGCCTGGATCATCGTCGCCGCGGTGTTCCTCTACAAACTCACGGTCAAGAGCGGCCAGTTCGAAGTGATCCGCAGCTCGGTGCTGTCGATCACCGACGACCAGCGCCTGCAAGTGCTGCTGATCGGCTTCTGCTTCGGCGCCTTCCTCGAAGGCGCGGCCGGCTTTGGCGCCCCGGTGGCCATCACCGCCGCGCTGCTGGTGGGCCTGGGCTTCAACCCGCTGTACGCCGCCGGCTTGTGCCTGATCGCCAACACCGCGCCAGTGGCCTTCGGCGCCCTCGGCATCCCGATCATCGTCGCCGGCCAGGTGACCGGCATCGACGCCTTCCATATCGGCGCCATGACCGGCCGCCAGCTGCCGCTGCTGTCGCTGTTCGTGCCGTTCTGGCTGGTATTCATGATGGACGGCATGCGCGGCGTGAAGGAGACCTGGCCAGCAGCCCTGGTCGCAGGCGCAAGCTTCGCCGTCACCCAGTACTTCACCTCCAACTTCATCGGCCCGGAGCTGCCGGACATCACCTCGGCCCTGGCCAGCCTGATCGCCCTGACCCTGTTCCTGAAAGTCTGGCAGCCCAAGCGCGCGTTCACCGAAGCCAAGGGCAGCGTCGGCGCCGCCGTGGTGCAATCGGGTGGCAGCCAGCCTAGCCCGTACAGCTTCGGCGAGATCTTCAAGGCCTGGTCGCCGTTCCTGATCCTCACCGTGCTGGTGACCATCTGGACCCTCAAGCCGTTCAAGGCCGCGTTCGCCCCGGGCGGCGCGATGTACAACTTCGTGTTCAACTTCGCCATCCCGCACCTCGACCAGCTGGTGATCAAGACCGCGCCGATCGTCACCGCGCCGACCGCCATGCCAGCGGTGTTCAAGCTCGACCCGATCTCCGCCACCGGCACCGCGATCTTCCTCTCGGCGCTGATCTCAATGTGGGTGCTGAAGATCAACTTCAAAACTGGTCTTACCACTTTCAAAGAGACCTTCTGGGAGCTGCGCTGGCCGATCCTGTCGATCGGCATGGTGCTGGCCTTCGCCTTCGTCACCAACTACTCGGGCATGTCCTCGACCATGGCCCTGGTACTGGCCGGCACCGGCGCCGCGTTCCCGTTCTTCTCGCCGTTCCTTGGCTGGCTGGGCGTGTTCCTGACCGGCTCCGACACCTCGTCCAACGCCCTGTTCAGCTCGCTGCAGGCCACCACCGCGCACCAGATCGGCGTCAGCGACACCCTGCTGGTGGCCGCCAACACCAGCGGCGGCGTCACCGGCAAGATGATCTCGCCGCAATCGATCGCCGTGGCCTGCGCCGCCACCGGCCTGGTCGGCAAGGAATCCGATCTGTTCCGCTTCACCGTCAAGCACAGCCTGTTCTTCGCCACCATCGTCGGCCTGATCACCCTGGTCCAGGCCTACTGGCTCACCGGCATGCTGGTTCATCACTAAAGTGAAAGGGGCCGGGCGCCGTGGCGCGCCCGGCATCACCTTCAACCCACGCTGCGAGAATCCATGATCATTTCCGCCTCCACCGACTATCGCGCCGCGGCCCAACGCAAGCTGCCCCCGTTCCTCTTCCACTACGCCGACGGCGGCGCCTACGCCGAGCACACCCTGCGCCACAACGTCTCGGACCTGGCCAGCATCGCCCTGCGCCAGCGCGTGCTGAAGAACATGTCCGAACTGAGCCTCGAGACCCGGCTGTTCGACGAGACCCTGAGCATGCCCGTGGCCCTGGCCCCGGTCGGCCTCACCGGTATGTACGCCCGCCGTGGCGAAGTGCAGGCGGCGCGCGCGGCGGCGGCCCATGGCATCCCCTTCACCATGTCCACCGTGTCGGTGTGCCCGATCGAGGAAGTGGCCCCGGCCATCGACCGGCCGATGTGGTTCCAGCTCTACGTACTGAAAGACCGCGGCTTCATGCGCAACGCCCTGGAGCGCGCCAAGGCCGCTGGCGTGAAGACCCTGGTGTTCACCGTCGACATGCCCGTGCCCGGCGCCCGCTACCGCGACGCCCACGCCGGCATGAGCGGTCCGAACGCGCCGCTGCGCCGCGTATGGCAAGCCATGACCCACCCACAGTGGGCGCTGGACGTCGGCCTGCTCGGCCGCCCCCACGACCTGGGCAACATTTCCAAATACCGTGGCAACCCCACGGGCCTTGCCGACTACATCGGCTGGCTCGGCGCCAACTTCGACCCGTCCATCTCCTGGAAAGACCTGGAGTGGATCCGCGAATTCTGGGACGGCCCGATGATCATCAAGGGCATTCTCGATGCCGACGACGCACGCGACGCGGTCAAGTTCGGCGCCGACGGTATCGTCGTCTCCAACCACGGCGGCCGCCAGCTCGACGGCGTGCTGTCCAGCGCCCGCGCCCTGCCGGCCATCGCCGACGCGGTCAAGGGCGACATCAAGATCCTCGCCGACTCCGGCATCCGCAGCGGCCTCGATGTGGTGCGCATGATCGCCCTGGGCGCCGACACCGTGCTGATCGGTCGCGCCTTCCTCTACGCCCTGGCCACCCACGGCGAAGCCGGCGTGAAGAACCTGCTGGAGCTGTTCGAGAAAGAAATGCGCGTGGCCATGGTGCTGACCGGCGCCAAGTCCATCAGCGAGATCACCCGCGACTCGCTGGTCCGCGAACTGGGCGCCTGAACGCGCCCGCCACCGCCTGATTGCCCGGGGCACGCCGCGCGCCAGACGCCGCGGCCCCGCGAGGAGACTGCATGAGCCTGCCCGCTGCGTTCCTGCGTGATGCCGAGCGCCTGATCCCCGCCGAACGCCGTTTCGACGACCCCACCTCGACCCTGGCCTTCGGCACCGACGCCAGCTTCTACCGGCTGATCCCCAAGCTGGTGGTGCGCGTGGAATCCGAGGACGAAGTGGTCGCGCTGATCCAGCTGGCCCAGCGCGACCGCGTGCCGGTGACCTTCCGTGCCGCCGGCACCAGCCTGTCTGGCCAGGCCATCAGCGACTCGGTGCTGATCGTGCTCGGCGACAACTGGAACGGCCGGGAAATTCGCGGCCAAGGTGAGCAGATCCGCCTGCAACCCGGCGTGATCGGCGCCCAGGCCAACGCCTGGCTGGCCCCGTACGGACGCAAGATCGGCCCCGACCCGGCCTCGATCAACGCCTGCAAGATCGGCGGCATCGTCGCCAACAACGCCAGCGGCATGTGCTGCGGCACCGCGCAGAACACCTACCATACCCTGGCCGGCCTGCGCCTGGTGCTGGCCGACGGCACCCGCCTGGACAGCGAAGACCCGGCCAGCGTCGCCGCCTTCGAACAGAGCCACGCCACGCTGCTCGACGAACTCGCCCGCCTGGGCCGCGAGACCCGCGCCAACACCGAACTGGCCGATCGCATCCGCCACAAGTACCGACTGAAAAATACCACCGGCCTGTCGCTCAACGCCCTGGTGGACTACGACCAGCCGCTCGATATCCTGCAGCACCTGCTGGTCGGTTCCGAAGGCACCCTCGGCTTCATCAGCGCCGTCACCTACGACACCGTGCCCGACCACCCGCACAAGGCCAGCGCCCTGCTGGTGTTCCCCAGCGTCGAAAGCTGCTGCCGCGCCGTCACTGTGCTCAAGCGCCAGCCCGTGTCCGCCGTGGAGCTGCTCGACCGCCGCAGCCTGCGCTCGGTGCAGGCCATGCCAGGCATGCCGGCCTGGGTCAAGGACCTGTCGGCCAACGCCTGCGCTCTGCTGATCGAATGCCGCGCCGCCAGCCAGAGCCTGCTGCACGAACAGCTCGACCAGGTGATGGACTCCATCGCCGACTACCCGCTGGAGCAGAAGGTCGCCTTCAGCGAAGACCCAGCGGTGTACAACCAGCTGTGGAAAATCCGCAAGGACACCTTCCCCGCCGTCGGCGCCGTGCGCCAGACCGGCACCACGGTGATCATCGAAGACGTCACCTTCCCCATCGAGCAACTGGCCGAGGGCGTCAACCGCCTGATCCAGCTGTTCGACAAGCACCGCTACGACGAGGCGATCATTTTCGGCCACGCGCTGGAAGGCAACCTGCACTTCGTCTTCACCCAGGGCTTCAACAGCGCCGAAGAAGTGGCCCGCTACCAGGCCTTCATGGACGACGTGGCACAACTGGTGGCCGTGGAGTTCGGCGGCTCGCTCAAGGCCGAGCACGGCACCGGGCGCAACATGGCGCCTTTCGTCGAGCTGGAATGGGGCAAGGACGCTTACCAATTGATGTGGCAGCTCAAGCACCTGCTCGACCCCAACGGCATCCTCAACCCCGACGTGGTGCTGAGCAGCGACCCGGATATCCACCTGAAAAACCTCAAGCCGCTGCCGGCCGCCGACGAGATCGTCGACAAGTGCATCGAGTGCGGTTTCTGCGAGCCGGTGTGCCCGTCGAAAGGGCTCACCCTCAGCCCACGCCAGCGCATCGTCATGTGGCGCGATATCCAGGCCAAGCAGCGCGCCGGCCTCGATACCCGCGAACTGCTGCGGACCTACCAGTACCAGGGCATCGACACCTGCGCCGCCACCGGCCTGTGCGCCCAGCGTTGCCCGGTGGGCATCAACACCGGCGAGCTGGTGAAGAAACTGCGCAGCCAGGCCGCCGACCACACCAAGGCCGCCGACTGGCTGGCCGAGCATTTCCACACCACCCTGCGCGGCGCCCGCCTGACCCTGGCCGCCGCCAACGGCGCGCGCCAGCTGCTCGGCGCCCCACGCCTGGCCCGCCTGAGCGCCGGCCTGCGCAAGGCCAGCCACGGCCGCCTGCCGCAATGGACCCCGGCCATGCCCCAGCCGCTGCGCGCCGTCACATTGCCGCTGCCCAGCCACGACGCCCGCCCACGCGTGGTCTACCTGGCCGCCTGCGTCTCGCGGGTGATGGGCCCGGCCTACGCCGACCGCGAGCAGAGCTCGCTGCTCGACAAGACCCGCGCCCTGCTGGAGAAAGCCGGCTACCAGGTGGTGTTCCCCGACAACGCCGATAGCCTGTGCTGCGGCCAGCCGTTTGCCTCCAAGGGCTATCCCGAACAGGCCGAGCACAAGCGCCAGGAACTGATCGCCGCATTGCTGCACGCCAGCCGCGGCGGCCTCGACCCGATCTACTGCGACACCAGCCCCTGCACCCTGCGCCTGGTGCAGGACCTGGCCGAGACACGGCTGGACCTGTACGACCCAGTGCGCTTCATCCGCACCCACCTGGTCGACAGGCTCGAGTTCACGCCCCAGGAAGAGCCGGTGGCGGTGCATGTGACCTGCAGCACCCAGCATCTGGGCGAGAGCCAGGCGCTGATCGATTTGGCGCGGCGTTGCAGCAAGAATGTGGTGATTCCTGAAGGTATCCATTGCTGTGGGTTTGCTGGCGACAAGGGGTTCACCACGCCCGAGCTCAATGCCCACTCGCTGCGCACGCTCAAGGATGCGGTGCAGTATTGCAGTGAAGGGATTTCTACCAGTCGTACCTGTGAGATTGGGTTGTCGAGCCATAGTGGGATCGACTATCACGGGTTGGTGTATCTGGTGGATCGGGTTACGCGGGCGCGGGCGATTTGATTGTTGGCTGAGATCGCGTGAGGGCAGCCAGGTGCATGCCGGGGTATTCGGTGAGGGCCACCAGGTGTTCGCCGATGTTTTTGCAGCGCCCTTGAGATCGAGCGCCGCCCGCGCGGCGCATCGCGACGCAAGGCCGCTCCTACATCTGTTTCGGGCCAGTCAATCCTGTGCCATTACCTGGTCCGCCTTGTTGGCTCGACACAATTTCAGCGTGGGCGTTGCTGCCGCCCCACATGGCTCAAGGCATGCGCCAAGGCGGGCAGCGGTACTTTCACAGGACTCATTGGCCCGAAACAGATGTAGGAGCGGCCTTGCGTCGCGATGCGCCGCGCGGGCGGCGCTCGATCTCAAGGGCGCTGCAAGAACATCGGCAGGCACCTGGTGGCCCTGACCCAATCTTTCGACATGCACCTGGTGGCCATTACCAGATCCTGATCAGGCACCCCGCAACGGCGTAAGACATTTCCGAACCTGCAACCAAATGCTTCAGCCCAAAAGGCTTGGGACCTATCCTACGCACCTGTCGGAAGCCGCCGCGTTGCCGGGGAAATACCCCAGGGATAACGTCACTCCGTCGCCACATTTGGTGACCGGGCGTGAGAACCCGAGGTGTTAGGAGTTCGGCAATCCTGTTATGGCAGCCGTGCATGGGCAGACTTCGGTCTGGCCGAGTTTCTCCTGCGCCTCGGTTTCTCACCCCATGCAAGGCTGCCACCCTTCGTCCCGTGAGAAAGGCACGGCTGGCAGCATTCATTCAATGCGCCGGAGCGCTCACCATGAAGAAGGTTGTCCCTGACCCACCCCACATCGCGTCCTACCTCACCATCTCTCCCACCCTCACCCGCGAAGACGCCATGGCCGCCGCCGTCGAGGTAGCCACTGCCATTTCCGATGTACTGGATGTCTACTTCAAGACCGAGCCTGGCGACTACCGCGACCGCCTGTTCACCGCCAGCGACTACCTCGGCCAGCTCGCCTGCGCGCTGCTCGAACACAAGCCAGGAGCGCAGCCATGACCGTCACCCCAGGAAAGACCACCTGCATGGACATGTTCTGCGTGCAGCCCGGCATCCCGTTCGCCGATGCCTTCAGCGAGTTGTCGATACTGCTCGGCTGCATCCGCCACCTGACCTGTGAAGCCGAGATGGAAAGCGACCTGCTCGCCGGCAGCTCGGCGCGCATCCTCAGCGCCATGGCCAAGGCACTGATCGACGACATGGAGCTAGCCCTGGAAAAGCTCACCCACTAACCCCTCCCCCTGTAGGAGCGGCCTCGTGCCGCGAAAGGGCCGCAAAGCGGCCCCGACGATCTTTACTCAACACTGAAACCCAGGGGGACCGCTACGCGCCTCTTTCTCGGCAAAAAACCACCCCCACAAGCATCACCCCGTCCATCCCATGTAGGCGCCGTCTTACCGGCGAACCACCTCCAGACGTTTCGTACCGATCATTCAGCCCGAGCTGAATAGCCGCACATCCACTCCAGTGACATCGTTCGATGCCCATGGATCAAGGCCCCAAAGGCGGCCGAAGGGACGCACCCATGCAAGTCGACAAGACCTATCACGTCATTGCCTCATACGGCATTGCGTTCGACGTGCACACGTTCGTGATTGCACCCGAGCAATGCTGTCACCTGCGCGCCCTGAGCTTGCCGTTCGTGCACAAAGGGCACTATCAGGTCGTCGAAAAAGTGGCTGAGCTCTACGACAGGATGCTGCCCGGCAAACTGCCGTGCCATATGCGGGTCGCCGTGTCGCGTCCGCTCAGTCGCTTGCAGGGCGATCTGTTGAATGAGCAACGCCACGACATCTTGAATCTGCTGGGTGCATCAGTAGGCCAGGCGGCAACGACACTCGTCGGTGGCCCTGCAGGTTTTGCCGCCGGATTGCTTGCCGGAGGCGCAGCCGGTACCACGGCCAGCCAGTTGGCCAAAAGCAGGCTCCCCACGTTTCATGCCGGTGATGTACTGGTTTCCCTTTATGCCCAGGTTAATGGCGGCATAGGCCCACAAACATCCTCCATGCTCCTCATAATTCAACCAGGCACGCCATGACGACACTCTACTTCCTCACTTGCTTGATGATCACGGGCGTCTTGCTCGACTGGGCCTTCAAATCAAGAACCATCAGATGCGTGCTTTACGTTGTGCTCACCGCCACAGGTATCACCACCTGTACCCAGCTGCGCGAACAGCAAGTGTGGCATCTCGATGGTGGGGACTGGGGAATACTGTTGGTGCTCGTAGGCTACCGGCTGCTTTTCAAACGGTCGCGCTACTCTCGCAACGACGATGACTAAGAGAGTACCTGCCCCACTCGTGGGAGCGGGCTTGCCCCGCGAACACCGGCCAAGCCGGTGCCATCAATCACAACGTCTGATTTGCAGGCCAGCTCACTCCCATAGGTATCACCCCGCCCAACGTCACGACTTCTCGGATCTGTTCAGTACAGCAACAGGACAAGCGGTGAGCACACTCGTAGCGGGGCCTATGGGGTTCACCGCCGGTTTGCTTACCGGCGGCGTGACCAAAAGCGCGACAAACCAGCTGGCCAGAAGCCGACTACCTACGTTTCACGCGGGCGATGTACTGGTCTCCCTCTTTGCCCAGGTGACCGGTGGCATAGGCCCACAAACGTCCTCAGTACTCCTCATGATCTGACTGGACACTCCATGGCGGACCTCTATTTCCTAGCGTGCTTGATGATCGCGGGCGTCTTTCTCGACTGGGCCTTCAAATCGAGCACCATCAGATGCGTGCTCTGCTTCGTGCTCACGGCCACAGGTATCACCGCCTGTACGCAGCTTGGCCAAGAGCAAGTGCTGCGCCTGGATGGCGGACAGTGGGCAAGCCTGTGCCTGCTCATAGGCCAACGGCTGCTTTTCAAACGGTCGCGCTACTCTCGCAACGATGATGACTAAGAGAGTGCCCCGCGATAGGGTTCCCTGCATCGCTCCCACACCAACGTCCCCCTCCTCGCCCCTGCCATCACATCGATTGAACCCTCGCCCACCGTCGACCGTCCACCGTTCAGGCCCACCCTCCAGAGGCCTGCACAAGGAGACTCCCATGAAAGGCACTGCGCTATCCGCCCTGTTCGCGGCCGCAACCCTGCTGGCCTCGCCTGTGTTCGCCGCCGATGACCTGTGCGCCATCAACCTGCAGAAGATCGACGATGCCATGGCCACCGCCGGCGCCACCTCCGAAGGCCTGGACAAGGCCATCACCGAGCACGTCGACAAAGCCAAGGCCGCGCAAGCCGCGGGCAACAACAAAGAGTGCATCGCCATCACCAGCAAAGTGCTCGAGCGCCTGGAAAAGACCGAGAAAGGCAGCGGTTCTGCAGGCGGCAGCGGCGCCTGACCTCGCACGGGCGGCCCGCCTGTCGACGCCGCCCGCGCAAAGGCGTATACTCCACCTCGCATCCCGTAAAAGGGACGCCAGCTAGAGCTGAGTGTGGGGCCGATTAGGATTCGACGCCGGTAGCGAAACTCTAGGTGCATGCCGAGTTGGTAACAGAACTCGTAAATCCACTGTTGCAACTTTCTATAGTTGCCAATGACGAAAACTACGAGGGCTACGCTCTCGCTGCGTAAGCAGCTGAGCCCGCTCTCCTGGTAGCTTCGGCTCCAGCAATCATCAGGGGATGCCTGTAAACCCGAAATGATTGTCATACAGAACAGGATCGTCGTGCAGCACGTTGGGGGCGAAGCGACTAAAACTTACCCAACTCGTCCAAAGCACCCTGCCCGTCGGGCGGCTGCGGATTAACTCAGTAGACACGGCTAAGCATGTAGTACCGACAGCGGAGTACTGGCGGACGGGGGTTCAAATCCCCCCGGCTCCACCAAATCCAAATAAGAAGACGCCCTCGGGCGTCTTTTTTGTGCCTGGGATTCAGTGCCGCAAGGGCACCGACACCACACCGTCACTTTTCCCTCTACTCCTTCATCGCCTCCAGTTTGCTGAACTGCTCACTGGCCAACCGGCTGATGATCCGGATCGCCTGGTGAATCCCCGCCGTGTTGCGAAAGCTCAGCTGCGGGTAGTGCAAGCAAGCAGAGCGCATAGCCGCGCAAGGCTAAGGGAAGCAATCCGGCCGGCAGTCAACAGCAGAGGGAAAGCACAAAAAAACCTGCGGGCGCAGCAAAAACTCTTACAATCACAGGCCGGATTTCCTACACGCCTTCTCCATCGATGCCCAAGAGAAAACCCCGTGAGTGACTCAGACTGCTCATCCGCGCCGCTGGTTGACGTCGTGAAGCTTGCCGCATCCCTGCAGCGATTCGCGGACGATCGCGATTGGCAGCAGTTCCACTCCCCAAAAAATCTCATCCTGGCTCTCACTGGCGAGGTAGGAGAGCTGTGCGAGATTTTCCAATGGATGAGTGATGCCGATTCTATCTCCGCCGCAACAGATCCCGAAATCGGCCAAGCCGTCATGGATGAACTGGCGGACGTACTGATGTACCTGGTGCGCCTGAGCAGCGTACTCGGCGTGGATCTCAACGAAGCAGTAACACGGAAACTCGCCTCGAACGGCCAGAAATACCCTGTGGATAAAGCCAAAAGCAGCAGCAAGAAGTACGACCGACTCTGATCAACCCGGATCTAAGGACAACCCGTGATCGTTTACGCTGCGACCAAACAGCAATTTCTTAAAGACAACGATAACGATGACATTGAGGAGGTGATCCTCAGGCATTACAAGGAAGCTACCGGCAAGAACGTTGGCTCCTCGGAAATCAGGTCGTGGCAAGGGTCCCTGACGTACATGGCCAAGGTCCTTAGAGATGAGGCCCTCCCGAGCGATGCAGGCCTGGCCATTGAGTTGCACATTCCGCAGTCGTCGAAGCGAATCGACTTTCTACTCACCGGTCGCGACGAAAACCAGGCAAAAAAAGCCGTACTGATCGAGCTGAAGCAATGGAGCAAGGCCAACGCCACAACCAAGGATGCCATCGTCAAAACGGCATTGGGTGGCGGCCTCGTTGAGACCATCCACCCGTCCTATCAGGTGTGGTCATATGCAGCGCTGTTGGAGGGTTTCAACGAGGCGGTGTATGACAAAAGCATCGAAATCCGTCCGTGTGCCTACCTCCATAACTACGTCAGCGACGGCGTCATAGATTCAGCGCACTACGAGCCCCACATCAGCAAGGCTCCGCTATTTCTGAAAGGCCCGGAAGAGCTCAGTAAACTCCGAAGTTTTCTGAAAAAGCATATAACTCATGGCGACAACAAAGAGGTTCTTTACGAACTGTCCGAAGGAAAAATTCGTCCGTCCAAGGCGCTAGCCGAAGCCCTCGGTGGGTTGATGAAAGGCAAACCCGAGTTCGTATTGATTGACGATCAGAAAGCAATTTTCGAGTCGGCGCTGGCGGCAGCAAGCGAGGCCTCGGACCAAGCACCCAAGGTGATGATCATCGAAGGTGGGCCGGGTACCGGGAAAACTGTTCTGGCTATTAATCTGCTGGTGAAGCTCACCGAATTGAAGCTGATGAGCAAATACGTCTCCAAGAATGCTGCCCCACGCAAGGTCTACGAAAGCAAACTGGTTGGCACCATCAAGCGCAGCCATTTCTCGAATTTCTTTTCAGGCTCTGGGGCATTCATCGACACTGAGTCCAACACATTCGATGCGCTAATCGTGGACGAAGCTCACCGGCTGAATGAGAAAAGCGGGCTTTACGGAAACCTTGGGGAGAACCAGATCAAAGAACTGGTTGACTCAGCGAAATGCTCAATTTTCTTCATTGATGAAGACCAGCGTGTAACGTTGAGCGATATCGGCAGCAAGCAGGCGATACGCGCCTTTGCAAAAGCCAAGGGTGCTGTGGTTGAAGAACACGTGCTGTCTTCACAGTTTCGCTGCAGTGGTTCTGACGGTTACCTGGCATGGCTGGACGACACGCTAGGCATTCGCTCGACGGCAAATCCAACGCTTGAGGCTCAAGAGTACGAGTTTAAGGTGTTCGACTCACCTCAAGCGATGCATGAAGCAATCAACGAGAAAAACCACGGAAACAAAGCTCGTGTGGTCGCGGGCTATTGCTGGCCTTGGTTGAGCAAGAAAGACCCTTCCGCTGCTGACATCGTCATTGGTGGCTACAAACGCCAATGGAACCTGGACCAGGATGGCAGCCTATGGATCATCGCTGAGAACTCCATCGAGCAGGTTGGCTGCATTCATACCTGCCAAGGTTTGGAAGTCGACTACATCGGGGTGATCATCGGGCCAGACCTAGTCGTACGTGACGGTCAGGTAGTGACATCCCCGGATGAGCGTGACAAGCACGATAAATCGATTCGCGGCTGGAAAAAAATGATGAAAGAGCAACCTACCCTCGCGAAGAATGAAACAGACCTGATCATCAAAAATACTTACCGAACCCTGATGACGCGCGGGATGAAGGGTTGCTACCTGTACTGCACCGACAAAGAGACTGCGCAATACTTCGAAAGTCGGCTTAGCCAACACAGCAATCCTTGACGGTATCGTTTGCCAGGTGTTCGGTCACAGTTAGTCATGGCGGCTTTCCAGCCATGTAGCGGCCCCTGATGGAGCCTCACCCCGCGCATGGTTGAACGAACTGAAGCAACCAACCGCCTGTAGCACAAGACCTTCATCTTGCCCGAGAAAGTTTCTGACACACTGAGGGCCACAACCCGGCAGCCAGGTGATAGTGATCAGCTGGTGTCGCAGTGCCAGGACGAAACGATGGTCTACGAGCCAACCGCGTGGCAGATCAACCCGCCATAGGTCAGTCACCACTCCATCGACGACTGCCAGGCTCACTCCTGGCACAGCCGCGTCGAAAAAGCGCCAGCAGTAGCGCGCTACATTGACGGAGCACACCAGCATGCCCCCCAACCGCACCCCATGGCTCTGCCTAATCACCTGCCTGGCCCTGTTCAGCACCACCACCATCGCCGCCCCCCAGCTATTGCACCTGGGCCAAACCCACCCTTACAACTTCCTCGCCTACAGCAACACCGACCTGACACAACCCCAACCAGCAACCCGCGCAATCGTCATCCTCCATGGCGTGCGCCGCAACGCCGAGGACTACTACCGCAGCGGCCTGCAACTGCTGGCCAACGCCGGCCTGAACGGGCAAGACACCTTGCTGCTGGCCCCCAACTTCCTCACCCCACGCGACAGCACTGCCACCCGCGACATGCCGCTATGGCCAAAAGACCGCTGGATGCATGGCAGCCCTTCGACAGATGGCCAGCGCGGCATCGCGGCCTTCAGCGTGCTCGATGACCTGCTGGCCTACCTGACTGACCGCCAGCGCTACCCGCATCTGCGAGAGATCGTGCTGATCGGCCACTCCGCCGGGGCGCAACTCATGCAGCGCTATGCGGTACTGACTGACAGCACACCGCAAACGCCGGGCATCGCTATCCGCTACGTGGTTTCCAGCCCGTCCACCTACCTGTACCTGGACAGCAACCGACCACGGCAGGGCGGCTTCGCGCCATTGCCCCTCGGCCAATGCCCGGACTACAACCACTATCGCTACGGCCTCGAACAAGCGCCGCCCTACTTCACCCGTCAAGGCCTGGATGCCCGACAGCTGTTTCGCCGCTATGCCTCGCGCGATGTGACCTACCTGGTGGGCGAGCGCGACACTCACGCCGACAGCAAGGTCATGGACCACAGTTGCGGCGCCGAGGCTCAGGGGCGGAATCGACTCGAGCGCCAGCTCGACTACCTGCGTTACGAAGGTTTCCTGTCACGCACCTGGGGTGTCGCCGTTGCGCATCGCCAGTTCGTCATTCCCGAGGCAGGGCACGATGCCGGCCATCTGTTCGCCAGCCCGAGCGTGGCCGAGGTGCTGTTTGCGCGCAAACCCTAGCGCTGTGCATCGAGGGCATAGAACTCCTGCAGCTTGGCCTGCAACAGCGCCTTGTCCGGCAGGCGGGTCTGGTACTCGGCGATCAGCGCCGGCGACAGGCTGCGGTTGAGGGCGTACTCGACCACTTCATCGTCCTTGCTGGCACACAGCAGCACGCCGATGGCGGGGTTTTCGTGGGCTTTGCGTTCGTTGCGGTCGAGGGCTTCGAGATAGAAATCCAGCTTGCCCAGGTATTCGGGTTCGAAGCGCCCCACCTTCAGTTCAATGGCCACCAGGCAGTTGAGGCCACGGTGGAAGAACAACAGGTCGAGGGCGAAGTCACGGCCGCCCACTTGCAAGGGGTAGTGCGAGCCGACGAAGCAGAAGTCGCGGCCCAGTTCGACCAGGAAGTCCTTGAGGCGGCCGAGCAACCCCTGGTGCAGGTCGGCCTCGGCGTGCCCGCCCGGTAGGCCGAGGAACTCGATCATGTAGGCATCGCGGAACACTTCCAGGGCCGACGGATGAGCCAGGGTGAGCGCGGCCGATGCCTTGGCCGGTTGCGTCATGCTGCGCTCGAATAGCGCGGCCTTGAGTTGACGCTCAAGCTCACGGCTCGACCACTTCTCCTGCGCCGCCATACGCAAGTAGAACTCACGCTCTTCGGGGCGTTTGCACTGGCTGAGGATGATCAGGTTTTGGGTCCATGGAATTTGTGTCAGCAGTGCTGACACTTTCTCCTCATGCCCACGATATACCTCATAAAACTGACGCATGCGGAACAGGTTCCGTCGGGTAAAACCTCTCAGCCCCGGCTGGGTCAGTGCCAGATGATCCGCCAATTGGCTGATCACACCGTCACCCCACTCGGCTGCCTCCAGTTTGCGACTGATGTATGCCCCAACCTGCCAATGCAACTCGATCAGTTGGGTGTTCACGGCCTGGACCGCGCGCTGGCGAGCCGTCTGGATCAGTGCAATCACTTCAGCGAAGCGCGTGCTGGCCGTTACGGACGCGGTTGCACCTCGAGACTCGGTGTTCATGCGACGACTCCCTGGCGATGATCGATGAGCGCAAGAGTCTATGGGCATTCATCACATTGGCTGACAACGTAACTGTTGCAAAACGCAAAGAGGGCGCCCTGTGGCGCCCTCTCGTCCCCGGCAAAGCCATCAGCCCATCGACCTTGCTCCCACCACCCGCCCATGCCCGCGCGTGGTGACGATGCCCAGGAACGAAATCACGATCGCCAGGCTCAGTGTCGCGGTCACTTCGGCGCGGTGTTCCTCGGTGAACATCATCACGCCCAGGGCGCCGGAGATGAACAGGATCACCGCCCAGGTCAGCCAGGGGAACAGCCACATGCGGAACTTCAAGTTGGCGTTCTCGCGCTCCAGGCGGGCGCGCATGCGCAGCTGCGATATGGCGATCACCAGGTACACCAGCAGCGCGATGGCGCCGGAGCTGGCCAGCAGAAACTCGAACACGCCCTTGGGCGCGAAGTAGTTGAGGATGGCGATGGCCGCGCCGATCAAGGTGCTGCCGAACACCGCCGCGCGCGGCACGCCGACCTTGGAGGTGTTCTTCAGCAGGGCCGGGGCATCGCCGCGCTTGGCCAGCGAATACATCATCCGCGAGGCGATGTAGATCGACGAGTTCATGCAGCTGGTCACGGCGATCAGCACCACGAAGTCGACCATCAGCGCGGCGTTGGGAATGTTCATGATCTCCAGGGCGCGCTGGTAGGAGCCCACCACCGCCAGTTGCGGGTCGTTCCACGGCACCACCGAGATGATCACGAAGATCGACAGAATATAAAAGGTGCTGATGCGCCAGATCACCGAGCGGGTGGCCTTGGCGATGTTGCGCGCCGGGTCGCTGGACTCGGAGGCGGCGATGGTCACCGCCTCGGTGCCGATGAAGCTGAACATCACGGTGATGAAGGCGCCGACCACCGCCGACCAGCCCTTGGGCGCGAAGCCGCCGTGCTCGTCGATCAAGCTGCTCAGGCCGCTGACTTCGCGCTCGGGCAGCCAGCCCAGCAACGCGGCAACGCCCAGGCCGATGAAGCCGAGGATGGCGGTGACCTTGAGAATCGCGAACCAGAACTCGAACTCGCCGTACTTGGCCACGCTGAACAGGTTGGTGCAGGCCAGCAGCAGCACCGAGGCCAGGGCGAAGATCCAGCTGTCCACCTGGGGGAACCAGGCATTGAGCACATGGCCCGCGGCCAGTGCCTCGATGGGGATCACCAGCACCCAGAACCACCAGTACAGCCAGCCGATGGTGTAGCCGGCCCAGCGGCCGATGGCCTGGTCGGCGTAGGTGGAGAACGAACCGGTGTCGGGATGGGCCACGGCCATTTCGCCGAGCATGCGCATGACCAGCACCACCAGGGTACCGGCCACGAAATAGGAGAGGATGGTGGCCGGCCCGGCCGCCGCGATGGCGTGCCCGGAGCCGACGAACAGTCCCGCGCCGATGATGCCGGCGATGGACAGCATCGTTACGTGACGAGGCTTGAAACCTTGAGCAAGGTTGCCATCAGTTCCCACGGTGTTCATTGATGTTGTTCTCTTTTTGCTGACACAAGGAAGGGACGGGCAGGCGTAGGCGAAAACGGTCTCCTCGGCAAAGGGCGGAGTACGTTGCGCACGCTCTGTTATCGGCCTTCTCACGCGCCTGGGGCAACGCACCATGGGGATGCGGGCTTCACTTTAAGCCGGGCGCGGCGCCAGCAAAATGCTCGGGAACGCCAGGTAAGTGTTCGATCACGACACTGCGTGCCTATCCACGCCAGTCAAGCCCCTCGGCATGCCTGAGAGCGTCAGTCGCGGTCACGCAGGTGGTCCCGGTAGAAGTTCAGCACGGCGAAAACCACGATCGCGGTGACGATCATCAGGCCGATCTGCAGGTTGCTCATGGGCTCTGCGGATTAACGATCGAAACTGGCCGGCTATGCAGGGCTTCGCCAGCATGGTTGGCACCTACGGGTTAGGGTGAAACGCTGGTGCCTGTGGGAGCGGGTTTACCCGCGAAAGGGCCTGTGGATTCTCCAACGCATTCGCGGGTGAACCCGCTCCCACAGGACCGCGATGTTTTCCCGATCGTGCCAGGCGCTTGAGCGCCAGCACCATCAATACGCCCAGCAGCATCATCGCCAGCACCAGCAGCGCATAAGCCAGCCACCATGGCACGCCTGCGGTCATCATGCTGAATTCGGACATGCCGCCAATGCTGGCGATCAGGTTCAGCGGCAGGAACACCACGTTGATCAGGGTGAGCTTGCGCAGGGTTTCGTTCATCGCGTTGTTGGCCAGGTTGCCACGGGCGTCCATGAGTCCGGCGAACACCGTCGAGTAGATCTCGGCCTGCTTGTGGCACTGGGTATTCTCGATGACCAGGTCGTCGATCAGCGCCAGCACCTCGGGATTGAAATGGCGCTTCTCGCCATGGGCGCGCAGCCGCGAGAGCACCGCGCCATTGCTGTGGATGGCGTTGATGTAGTGGATCAGGCTCTCGCTGAGGTTGAACATCTGCATCAGGTGGTGGTTTTCCAGCGACTGCTCGAAGCGCTGCTGCAGTTCGCGGGCGACCATCTTGATCACCTTCAGGTGCCCCAGGTAGTGGTGCAGGTTGTCCAGCAGGATGGCCAGCAGGACATCCATCGGGTCGTGCAGCGCATGGCGTTGCCCGAGGCCATCGAGCAGGGAGGCGTCCGGGGCGATCAGCACCAGGTGGCCGTCGACCATCAGCATGCCGAACGACGACACCTGGAAGGCGAAGCTGTCGCCTCCGGTATAGCTCTCCGGGCGCTTCCAGATCAGGAACAGACCGTCGCGGTGCAGCTCGATCCGCGACACCTCGTCCGGGTCCAGCGCCGACGCCAAGGCATGGGCGTCCAGATGGAACCAGGCCTGCAGCAGTTCACGCTCGGCACTGTCCGGTTCGACGAACAGCAGCACCTCGCAATCGAGCCCTTCGCGCTTGCGCAACTGGCCATGGGCCAGGCTGTAGCTTTCGATCATGCCAGCACCTCGTTACCAGGCTTGCCCCCGGCGCTTCTGCTCCAGGCGGCGGATGAATTCCTCCAGCACCAGGGTGTAGAGGTCGTCGTGCAGATAGGCATCCTCGATGCCGGCGTCGAGGTTGGGGTTGTCGTTGACCTCGATCACCACCACCCGGTCGCCCACCTGCTTGAGGTCCACGCCATACAGCCCGTCGCCAATCAGGTTGGCGGCCTTTACCGCCAGCTCCACCACCGCGCGCGGTGCCTCGTGCACGGCCAGGGTGCGGCATTCGCCGTTGACCTCGTCACGCTGGGCCTGGTGGTTGAAGATCTGCCAGTGCCCTTTGGACATGAAGTACTGGCAGGCGAAGATCGGCTTGCGGTTGAGCACGCCGATGCGCCAGTCGTACTCGGTGTAGAGGTATTCCTGGGCCAGCAGCAGCACCGAATGCTCGAACAGTTCGGCGGTGGCGGCCTGGAGTTCGGCGGGGTCCTTGACCTTGATCACGCCGCGGGAGAAGCAGCCGTCGGGAATCTTCAGCACCAGCGGGAAGCCCAGGCGCTCGCCGATCCCTTCCAGGGCCTGGGGGTTGTCGCGGTAGAGGATCTCGCTGGCCGGCATGGCCAGGCGATGGCTGCGCAGCAGGTCGGTCAGGTAGACCTTGTTGGTGCAACGCAGGATCGACGCCGGGTCGTCCATCACCACCAGCCCTTCGCTCTCGGCCTTCTTGGCGAAGCGGTAGGTGTGGTTGTCGACGCTGGTGGTCTCGCGGATCAACAGTGCGTCGTACTCGGCCAGGCGCGCGTAGTCCTTCTTGCCGATCAGCTCGACGTCGATGCCCAGCTGATGCCCGGCACGCACGAAGCGCTCGAGCGCCTCGGGGTTGGACGGCGGCAATGCTTCGTCGGGGTCGTGGAGGATCGCCAGGTCATAGCGCGCCACGCGACGTGAACGCGGCTGGCGCCAGATTCTGCGGCTGAAACCGTCGAGCGCATTGGCGAACTGGTCCTGCTGGTCTTCGCGCAGCTTGTGCAGCGCGCCGGCCTTGACCCCGGCGATATGCCAGGTGCTGCTCTTGCGAAACTCCACCAGCAGGATCGGACACGGGAAACTTTCGAACAGCTGGCGGGCGATATCCTGCAGCGGTTCCAGGTCGGTACGGCCGAAATACAGGGTCAGGGTGAAGCCTTCGGTTTCGCCATAGGGGTGATTGGCCAGGGCACTCTCCAGGCGACTGGTCATGTCGTCGAGGGCCAATCCATACAGCGACTTGCGGGTCAACTCACTGATACTTCTTACCGACGGAATAACTTTATGCCCGCGCGCCTCGGCCAACAGCGAACAATAATAACCATGGCCTAGGTACTTATAATTACGACATAAGTTTATGACTTGAACGCGTTTGCCACTTTCCGCTTCGCGCGGCTGTTCCAGATATTCCTGAGCCGTCACGACATCCTCGCTCGGGAGGTACGAAGCCCAGTCATCACGGCGTTCCACGATAATCACCAACTGGCTTGACTTGCTGTCCAGCGGCAGTGGATAAATAACACCAGTTGCGGATTGGTTTGAACTTTCCCTGGTCCAACCAGGCAAGGGTTCCTGAAACGAAGACATTTTTGAAGCCCTGTGTTGGGTACACACTGCTTCTATTAAGCACGAAGTTTTTCGAATGTCCCGTTTCATTACGCAACTTTTACGGCGGCTCTATGCATATCGAATTTCGCCTGGCAACCGTTGATGACCTGCCGGACCTGCTGGCGCTGGAGAACCAGTGCTTCGCCCTGGACCGGCTCACCCCACGCAGCTTCCGCTGGATGCTGTCCCATGCCAATGCCAGCCTGCTGGTGGCCCAGCGCGATGGCCAGCTGATGGGCTACGCGCTGTTGCTGTTTCATCGCGGCACCTCGCTGGCACGGCTGTATTCCATTGCCATTGCCGAAGCCGCGCGCGGCCAGGGGCTGGGCGCCCGCCTGCTCGAACAGGCCGAACGTTGCGCGCTGGAGCACGAGCGCGCCTACCTGCGCCTGGAAGTGCGCATCGACAACCCATCAGCCATCGCCCTGTACGAACGCCACGGCTACCGGCGCTTCGCGCTGGTGGACGACTACTACGAAGACCACGCCAGCGCCCTGCGCTACGAGAAGCGCATCCTCCAGCGCCCGACCGTCGAGTCGCGCCCGGTCCCCTACTACGCCCAGACCACCGATTTCACCTGCGGCCCGGCCTGTCTGTTGATGGCCATGGCGGCCCTGCAACCGCAGCGCCAGCCCACGCGCCACGAGGAACTGCGCCTGTGGCGCGAGGCGACCACGGTGTTCATGACCTCCGGCCACGGCGGCTGCAGCCCGCACGGGCTGGCACTGGCCGCCTGGCGCCGGGGTTTTCGTGTACGCCTGCAGGTCAACACCGAAGGGCCGCTGTTTCTCGATGGCGTGCGCCAGCCGGCGAAGAAGGAGGTGATGCGCCTGGTCCACGAGGACTTCTGCGCCGAGCTGCACGGCAGTGACGTGACGATCGCCCGGCCGGCGCCCGACCTGCCTCGGGTACTGGCCGAAGGCGGCCTGGCGCTGGTACTGATCAGCAACTACCGGCTGACCGGGAGCAAGGCGCCGCACTGGGTACTGGTCACCGCCTGTGATGACGACTTCGTGTATCTGCACGATCCTGACATCGACCACGGTCGCCATCGCCAGGCCCTGGACTGCCAGCACCTGCCGGTCAGCCACCAGGAGTTCCAGCGCATGAGCCTGTTCGGTGGTCGCAAGCTGCGGGCGGCGGTGGTGGTGCATGCGCGGGACGCAATGGCGGCGTAAACGAAAAAGCCCCGGCGAACCGGGGCGATGCTGCACGGGCGTCTGCCTACGCCAGGCCATAGGCCAGTGGCAGCGGGAAAAGTTGCCGGGACTGTACCGGCCCTTTCGCGGGCAAGCCCGTTCCCACAGGTGCTGGAACCAGCCCCTGTTCTCTGTGGGAGCGGGCTTGCCCGCGAAGAGGCCGGCGCAGCTCTGCCTCAGCGCACCAGGCAAGGCCGCTTGTTGTCGAAGGTCCACCCCGGCATCAGATACTGCATGGCCACGCTGTCATCGCGCGCCCCAAGCCCCATGTTGCGATAGCACTCATGGGCCTTGGCCAGCTGGTCTTCATCCAGTTCGACGCCCAGCCCCGGCCGCTCGGGCACGCGCACATGCCCCTCGACGATGCGCAGCGGCTCGCGGGTCAGGCGCTGGCCGTCCTGCCAGATCCAATGCGTGTCGATGGCGGTGATCTCGCCCGGCGCGGCGGCGGCCACCTGGGTGAACATGGCCAGGGAGATATCGAAGTGGTTGTTCGAATGCGAACCCCAGGTCAGGCCCCAGTCATGGCACATCTGCGCCACCCGCACCGAGCCCTGCAAGGTCCAGAAATGCGGGTCGGCCAGCGGGATGTCCACCGCCTGGGACTGGATCGCGTGGCCCATCTGTCGCCAGTCGGTGGCGATCATGTTGGTGGCGGTGCGCAGCCCGGTGGCGCGGCGGAACTCGGCCATCACTTCACGCCCGGAGTAACCGTTCTCGGCACCGCAAGGGTCTTCGGCGTAGGCCAGCACCTGGTGCTTGTCGCGGCACAGGGCGATGGCTTGCTTCAGCGACCAGGCGCCATTCGGGTCAAGGGTGATACGCGCATCAGGGAAGCGCTCGGCCAGGGCGACGACCGCCTCCATCTCCTCTTCACCGCGCAGTACACCACCCTTGAGCTTGAAGTCGTTGAAGCCATAACGGGCCTTGGCGGCTTCGGCCAGGCGCACCACCGCTTCCGGCGTCAGGGCCTGTTCATGGCGCAGCCGGAGCCAAGCGTCGTCGGCATTGGCCTCGTTGCGATAGGCCAGGTCGGTGCGCTGGCGATCGCCGATGTAGAACAGGTAACAGAGCATCTTCACCGCCTCACGCTGCTGGCCCTCGCCCAGCAGCGCGGCCATCGGCACGCCCAGGTGCTGGCCGAGCAGATCAAGCAGGGCGGACTCCATGGCGGTGACCGCGTGCACGGTGATGCGCAGATCGAAGGTCTGCAGCCCTCGCCCGCCCGCATCACGGTTGGCGAAGGTCTCGCGCATGGCGTTGAGCACCCGCTGGTAGTGGCCGATGGGCTGGCCGACCACCAGCGCCCGGGCATCCTCCAGGGTCTGGCGGATCTTCTCGCCCCCGGGCACTTCGCCCAGCCCGGTGTTGCCGGCGCTGTCGAGCAGCACCACGACATTGCGGGTGAAGAACGGGCCGTGGGCGCCGCTGAGGTTGAGCAGCATGCTGTCGTGCCCGGCCACCGGGATCACGCGCAAATCCGTGACCACCGGGGTGCCGAGGTGAGCCTGTGGGGTTGTCTGCATGTTCATGGAGTCTCTCGCGGGGTCAGTTGGCCGAAGCGGCCTTGAAGTCAGGGGACGCCGCGCCTTTGGGGCGCATGCGCACGAAGAACACGGCGATGGCGGCCAGCACCGAAGTCACCGCCAGGCCGTACAGGCCGCCCTGGATCGAGCCGGTCTGCTGCTCCAGCAGGCCGAAGGTGGTGGGCGCGACGAAGCCGCCGAGGTTGCCCACCGAGTTGACCAAGGCGATCACCGCCGCCGCGATACGCGCATCCAGGTAGCCCTGGGGAATCGGCCAGAACAGCGACGAGGCAGCCTTGAAGCCGATGGCGGCGAAGCACACCGCGACGAAGGCGAACACCGGGCCGCCAGTGGTGGACATGAACATGCCGCATGCCGCGACCAGCAGGGCCGCAGCCACCCAGGCCTGCTGGAACCTCCAGCGCCTGGCGCAGGCGGCGAAGGCGTACATGGCGATGATCGAGATCAGCCAGGGGATCGAGTTGAAGAAGCCGACCTGCAGGTCGCTCAGCTCGCCCATGCGCTTGATGATGCTCGGCAGCCAGAAGGTGGCGGCGTAGATGGTCAGCTGGATGCAGAAGTAGATCAGGCAGAACAGCACGATCTGACGGTCCTTGAGCAGGCGCCAGGCCGATACCTTGGTCGCGCCGCCGGTCTCGCGCTCGCGCTGCTCCTGGTCGATCGCCGCCACCAGCGCATCCTGCTCGGCACGGCTCAGCCACTTGGCGTCGTGGGGCTTGGAATCGAGCCAGAAGAACACGAAGAAACACAGCACCACCGAAGCCATGCCTTCGATGAACAGCATCCACTGCCAGCCGTGCAGGCCCATGCCCTGGATCTGCATCAACGCACCGGCCAGGGGGCCGGAGATCAGCGAAGCCACGGCCGAACCGCTGAGGAAGATGGCGATGGCCTTGCCGCGTTCGGCTGCCGGCAGCCAGCGGGTGAAGTAGTAGATCACACCGGGGAAGAACCCGGCTTCGGCCACCCCGAGCAGAAAGCGCAGCACGTAGAACTGGGTCTCGGTCTGCACGAAGGCCATGGCCGTGGCCACCAGGCCCCAGGTGAACATGATGCGGGTCAGCCACAGGCGCGCGCCGACCCGCTGCAGGAGCATGTTCGAGGGCACTTCGAACAGGGCGTAGCCGATGAAGAACAGGCCGGCGCCGAAGCCATAGGCCGCCGCGCTGATGCCCAGGTCGCTCTCCAGGTGCGGGCGGACGAAGCCGATGTTGACGCGGTCCAGGTAGTTGACGATGAACATGATGACGAACAGCGGCAGGACATGGCGCTTGACCTTGGCCACGGCACTGGCAAGCGTGTGCGCAGACGGATCTAGGGTGTCGTTCATGGGGGCTCCCACTCATTGTTTTTATTGGGGGGCTGGTGCTGGACAGAGTTGTCTGACCTCCAGGTGAGCAAGAGCATATTCCCGAGGAGGTTGTACGACAACGACAATTTTTCAGGTAAATCCGAAAATACAAGCGAATACCTGTATAAAATCGGCAAAAAATCCACAAACGAGAAAGTTGAAGCTGGCAATCGGTTGCCAATTTCCAGATCAAAAAATTCTTTGTGCAGAACTTGTCATACAAGTAGATTGGCTATCGAAAGGCTGGCCCACGCCATCTGTGGGAGCGGGCTTGCCCCGCGATCGGGCCGCACCCGCCATCCCCTCACCAGAGAGCCTCCGATGTCCCGCGCCCACGACCTGGTCTCACGCCTCACCCAGCAGATCCTCCTCGGCACCTACGCACCGGGCGACCGACTGCCCTCGGAAAACGCGCTGGTGCGCGATCACGCCATCAGCCGCACCGTGGTGCGCGAGGCGCTGTCGAAACTGCAGGCATCCGGCCTGGTGGAAACCCGTCATGGCATCGGCACCTTCGTCATCGAGCGCCAGGCCCAGCCCGGGCTGCGGGTTGGCCCGGAAAGCGCGGCCAGCGTGCGCGACCTGCTGGAGTTGCGCCTCGGCCTGGAAGGCCAGGCCGCCGCCCTCGCCGCCCTGCGCCGCGACGAGCGCCAGCTGGCGCAGATGCGCCAGGCGCTGGACGACTACCAGGACCTGGCAGCCGCCGGCGACAGCTGCATCGAAGCCGACCGACGCTTTCACCTGCTTATAGCCGAGGCCACCGGCAACCTGTATTTCGGCGAGATGATGGCGCACCTGGGCACGGCGCTGATCCCGCGCAATCGCATCGCCCAGGCCGAGCGCGCCGGTGCCCGCCTGGCCCGGCACGCGTACCTGGCGAACCTGGAACACGAGGCGATCCTCAATGCCATTCGCCGCCAGGACCCGGACGCGGCACGAGCGGCCATGTGCCTGCACCTGTCCAACAGCCGGGATCGTCTGGTACCGGACTGAAGGCGGTCATGATCGAGGTGGCACAAACCCTTACAACTTTTCAGCGCTGCAACGACTAACCTTCACCATCACTTCAGCGACAGGCATGGATGCCATGGCCATCATCCTCGACGACCCCACGCTCGCACTGGTCGAGCGCTACCGCGACGATTCGCACCTGCGCGGCGAACTCAACGCCCTCACCCGCCAGACCTACGGCTTCGACTTCGAAACCTGGTACCAGGCGGGGTTCTGGCAGGACGGCAACCAGCCTTGCTCGCTGGTACGAGCCGGGAAGATGCTGGCCAATGCGTCGGCCAACCTGCTGGACTTCACCCTCGATGGCAGGCGCTTGCGCGGTGTGCAGATCGGTACGGTGATGACCGCTCCAGAGGCTCAAGGCCGTGGCTACAGCCGCTACCTGATGGAAGTGCTGGTGCAGCGCTGGGCAGGCCAATGCGACCTGCTGTACCTGTTCGCCAACAGCACCGTGCTCGATCTCTATCCAAAGTTCGGCTTCCATCGAGTGATCGAACATGAGTACTACCAGCCCTGGTCGGCACAACCAAAGACCAACACCTTCCACCCGGTGAACCTGGACGATGGCGAACAACGCCAACGCTTCATCGACGCGGTGAAAAAGAGTTGTCCACAGGCGCGATTGAGCCTCATGCCGAATGTGCCGTTGACCATGTTCTATTGTGACGGGCCTTACCGGGAGGCCCTGTTCCACTCGGCACGGCACGAAGCCTATGTGGTCGTGGAACACGACGGTGAACGGATGGTGCTGGTCGAGGTGTTCTGCCCGCGCGCGCTGGCGCTGCACGACGTGCTGGCCGAGCTGGTCACGGATCGCACGCAAGAGGTGGTGCTGGGGTTCGCACCGCTGCACGGCGACGGGTTCGCCACGCGGGTTGTGGATAACGATGATGCGCTGTTCGTCTGGGGTACGACACAGACAGGCCTCGAGGCCCAGCCGCTGATGTTCCCGTTACTGTCACATACCTGATGCAGGGACCTGTGGGAGCGGCTTTAGCCGCGAACACCGGCGCAGCCGGTGCCATCCACCGCATCGCTTGCTTCGCGGCTAAAGCCGCTCCCACAGGGTCAAGCTGACTCAACGGGTGAACCTGCAAGGCTCGGCTCACCAGGTCAGGCAGATCTTGCCGAAATGCCGGTTGCTCTCCTGGTACTTGAACGCCTCGACGATCTGCTCCAGTTCGAAATGCTTGTCCACCACCGGCCGCATGCCGTTGGCATCGATGGCGCGCACCATCGCCTGCTGCTGGGCGCGGCTGCCCACCAGCACGCCCTGCAGGCGGATCTGCCGCACCAGTGCCTGCACCAGCGGCAACTGCCCGGCCACCCCGGTGAGGATGCCGATCAGCGACACCTGGCCACCAATGCGCGCGGCGATCATCGATTGCTCCAGCGTCGCCGGGCCACCGACTTCGATCACATGATCGACGCCACGGTTGTCGGTCAGCCGGCGCACCTGCTCGCCCCAGGCCGGGGTGCTCTTGTAGTTGATCAGATGATCGGCGCCGAGGGCCTTGAGTCGTTCGAGCTTGGCATCGCTGGACGAGGTGGCGATCACCGTGGCGCCGGCCAGCTTGGCGAACTGCAGGGCGAAGATCGACACGCCACCGGTGCCCTGCACCAGCACGCTGTCGCCGGGCTTGAGATGGTCGTCGCTCATCAGCGCGCGCCAGGCGGTGAGGCCCGCGGTGGTCAGGGTCGCCGCCTCGGCGTGGCTGTAGCCTTTGGGCGCGAGGGTGAACGAAGTGGCGCGCGCGGTCACCTGTTCACGCGCGTAACCGTCGATGCCATCGCCGGGCACGCTGGCGAAGCCTTCGACTTCGGCCTGGCCGTCGAGCCAGTCGGGAAAGAAGGTGCTGACCACCGTGTCGCCGACCTTGAACTCGCTGACCCCTGAGCCCACCGCGATCACTTCGCCGGCGCCATCGGCCATCGGGATACGCCGCTCGCTCGGCCCCCACATGCCGCTGACCACGGCGAAGTCGTGGTAGTTGAGGGAGCTGGCGTGCAGCCGTACGGTGATCTCGCCCGCCTTGGGCGCGGCGGTTTCGCAGGTGCCGACCTGGACCTTGTCGTAACCGCCGCCGGGCAGCACGTAGATGGCCTTGGTACTCATGGATGACGTCTCCATCGTGGGAAAAGGTGCAGTCAGCTTAGACAGGTCTGGGCGATCGCGGGGCCAGCCCGCTCCCTCGATGTGGACTGCCCCCAAGGGTTGGATCGATGTCCAGCTTCTCGGGGCAGTCCAATGGATGCGTGGGAGCGGGCTTGCCCCACGATAGCGCCGTCAGCCGAGCAACGCCCTCAGCGCCCGGCAATCGACCGCATGCCAGTCGGCCAACTGCGGCCATGGGTTGTCCGGCAGGTTGACCAGCACGGTGCGGGTGCCGGCGGCCCGGCCACAATCGAGGTCGAAGCGATAATCACCGACCATCACCATCTCACCAGGGCTCACGCCCCACGCCTGGGCGATCTGCAACAGCCCGTCCGGGCTGGGTTTGGGCGCCGCCTCGTCACGGCCGAGGATATGCTCGACCGGGAAGCAGTCGGCCAGGCCGATGGCCTCCAGGGTGACATGGGCCAGCTCACGGGCATTGCGGGTAAGAATGGCCAGCCGGCAATCGCGCGCGGCCAGTTCCCGTACCAGCGCCACCGCGCCGTCCGCGGCCTGCGAGGCGATCGCCAGGTCACGTTCGTGCTCCAGCAACCAGGCATGCTTGGCCGCGGCCTGCGCCGCCGGCAAGGCGGCCAGGTGAGTGAGGATGTCATGGTCGGGCGGGATGCCGAGCGCCTCGCGAATGGCCGCGAAGTCATGCACGGCGACGGTCAGCGTGCCGTCCATGTCGAACACCCAGTGGCGGATGTCACGCAGGTTCATGCCCAGTCCTTGCGGTGGCGAATCAGGCCTTCCTGGGTGGACGAGGCCACCAGTTGCCCGGCGCGGTTGAAGATGCTGCCACGGGTGAAGCCACGGGCGTTGCCGGCCCACGGGCTGTCGGTGGCGTACAGCAGCCAGTCGTCGGCGCGCAGGTCGCGGTGGAACCACAAGGCGTGGTCGAGGCTGGCGATCTGCATGTCCTTCTGCCACACCGACTTGCCATGGGGCAGCAGCGCGGTGGTCAGCAGGCCGAAGTCCGAGGCGTAGGCCAGCAGGTACTTGTGCAGCGCCGGAATGTCCGGGAGCGTGCCATCGGCGCGAAACCAGGCGTACTTGACCGGATCGCCCGGCTTGGGGTCGAACGGGTCGCGCTCGGTGACCGGACGGATCTCGATCGGCTTGGCGCACAGCACCTTGTCGCGAATGCGCTCGGGCAGCTTGTCGGCCATGACACTGGCCAGCTCGACTTCGCTCGGCAGGTTTTCCGGGCCGACCACGTCGGGCATCTGCGCCTGATGCTCGAAACCGTCTTCGTCGTACTGGAACGATGCGCTGCAGGTGAAGATCGGCTGGCCCTTCTGGATCGCCGTCACGCGCCGGGTGCTGAAACTGCCGCCATCGCGCACGCGGTCCACCGAATAGACCACCGGCATGCTGGCATCGCCCGGGCGCAGGAAGTAGCCATGCAGCGAATGCACATGGCGGGCATCCTCGACCGTCTGGCTGGCCGCCGACAGCGACTGGCCGAGCACCTGGCCGCCGTACAGCTGGCGAAAGCCCAGGTCCTGGCTGCGGCCACGGAACAGGTTCTCTTCGATGGATTCGAGGCTCAGCAAGTCGACCAGATCGTCGAGTACGTGGCTCATGCGGTTCTCCTGGCAAGGCAATTCGGCGCGGTTATACCGGCGAATGATACAGGGTTTTGCCACTCGTCCCGTCGCACGAATGGCGACCTATTCAGCCGCGCAGATTCTGTTGCCAGCGGTCGCGGTCGATGCGGTACAGCACGTGTGGGCGCAGCGGATCGCCAACGGGCAGGCGGGGGTGCTCGAAACTGCCTTCAAGGTCCTGGACCATGCCGATGGCCTGCATCACTTTCTGCGATGGCAGGTTGCTCTGGGTGGTAAACGACACCACTTCGTCCAGGTGCAACTGCGCGAAGGCACAGCGCAGGCAAGCCCAGGCCGCCTCGCTGGCGAAGCCCAGCCCCCAGTGCCGGCGGGCCAGGCGCCAGCCGATCTCCACCGCCGGGCCGAACGGCGCGTCGAAGTTGACGTTGAGCAGGCCGGTCATGCCGATGAAGGCACCACTGTCCTTGCGCTCCAGGGCCCACAGGCCAAAGCCGTACTCGTTGAAATGGCCACGGATCCGCCCGATCAACGCGGCTGTCTCCACGCGGCTCATCGGCGCCGGGAAGTAACGCATCACCTGGGGATCGGCGCACAGGGCGGCGAACTCGCGCAGGTCGTCGTCCTGCCATTGGCGCAGCACCAGGCGTGGGCTTTCCAATTCAAGAATGGGGGTCATCGGTGCGGCTCCGAAATCGCGGTCTGGCAGTCTACAGCGTAGGACGATGTAGAAACTTTCATCGTCGCATTCGCTGCACGATGCTTTTTTCACATCGCCTTCACCGCCCTCCAACAGGCCACTCCAGAGAATGCCGGCAACCACCGCGGCCATCGTCGACGCCGCACTGCCATCGGAGTGACGCATGCTGTCCAGCACCACCTTGCACAACCCAGCCCTGCTGGCCAGCCCCAAACGGCGCCGCTCGCGCACGACGATCGGCGCCGCGATCGGCCTGTTGCTGGCATTGGCCGGCGCCGGCACATGGCTCGTGACGAGGACGCACATCGTGAACCTTGGCAATGAACAACAGTTGAGCGACAGCGGCTTGCTGCAGGACTGGAAAGAGGGCGCGGTGATCGTCATGATCCGCCACGCCGAGCGCTGCGACAGCGCGCCAGGCCCGTGCCTGGACGACTCGACCGGCATCACCGTCGCTGGCAGCCAGGCGGCGCAGCGGGTCGGCCTGGGCATGCGGCAACTGGGACTGGCCGATGCCGACCTGCTCAGCAGCCCCAAGCTGCGCACGCGCCAGACCGCGCATTTCCTTCTCGGCCAGGCCGTGGCCAGCGAAGACTGGCTGGAAAGCTGCGATCAGCAGTTCCCCGCCGAAGCCATGGCCCGCAAGCGCCCAGGGCACAATCTTGTGCTGGTGACCCACAACGGCTGCATCGACCACTTCGCCCGCCAGCAGCATGTGCCCGGTGGCGAGCGTGAAAGTGGCTACGCCAGCGCGCTGTTCGTGTCGGTGGATGGCAGCGGCAAGGCACGCATCCTCGGGCGCATGAACGAGCCGGACTGGCAAAGGGTGCTGGCCTCGGCCAACCGGTGATCGGCTGTCGGTCTTTGCTCAGCCCTGTGGGAGCAACTGTCTTGCTGAGATTTCTTAACTGACGTGATCTGTGTAGGAGCGGCGTAGTACCTGTGGGAGCGGGTTTACCCGCGAAGCAGACAACGCGATGGATGGCACGGGCTTCGCCCGTGTTCGCAGCGGTTCGGCGCCCCGACAAGCCCGCTCCCGCAGGGATCGCGCCAGGCCGAGGCGTCTGAACATCCCACAGAAGTCACCAATCCTGGCAAGATCGGCTCTCGCCCCTACCGCGCCGACACCATGCCCCTGCCGCTGATCTACCACGACGACTACAGCCCTGAGTTCCCGCCGGACCATCGCTTTCCGATGGACAAGTTCCGCCTGCTGCGCGATCACCTGGTCGACAGTGGCCTGACCACCGACGCCGCGCTGCTGCGCCCGGAAATCTGCCCCAGCGAGATCCTCGCCCTGGCCCACGACCGCGACTACATCGCGCGCTACATGCAGGGCGAACTGTCCCGCGAGGACCAGCGCCGCCTCGGCCTGCCCTGGAGCGAAGCCCTGGCCCGGCGCACGGTGCGCGCCGTCGGCGGCTCGCTGCTGACCGCCGAGCAGGCCTTGCAGCACGGCATCGCCTGCCACCTGGCCGGCGGCACCCACCACGCCCATTACGACCACCCCGCCGGCTTCTGCATCTTCAACGACCTGGCGGTAATCAGCCGCTACCTGCTTGAGGCCGGTCGCGTGCACCGGGTGCTGATCTTCGACTGCGACGTGCACCAGGGCGACGGCACCGCGCGCATCCTCCACGACACCCCGGAAGCAATCACCGTGTCGCTGCACTGCGAGCAGAACTTCCCGGCACGCAAGGCCCGCAGCGACTGGGACATCCCCCTGCCGCGCGGGATGAACGACGCCGCCTACCTCAAGGTGGTCGAAGACGCACTGAACTACCTGCTGCCGTTGTACCAGCCCGACCTGGTGCTGTACGACGCCGGGGTGGATGTGCACAAGGATGATGCCCTGGGCTACCTGCAGCTGACCGATGCCGGCCTCGCCGCCCGCGACGAGCACGTGCTGCGCCAGTGCCTGGGCCGGGACATTCCGGTGATGGGCGTGATCGGCGGCGGCTACAGCAAGGACCGTGAGGCGCTGGCCCGACGGCACGGCATCCTCCATCACAGCGCGGCACGGGTCATCGGTTGTTCACAATGACTGTGGAACCGCCTGTGGATAACCTGCGAGAAAGCGGCTCCAGCCCTTTAACTACCTGAGCTGCAAGGAACTGATCATTTATTGAGCAGTGTTTCCGGATAGCCCGCTAAGGTAGAATGCGCGGTCTTTTCCACAGCCTGTCGCCCGCCATGAACGATCCTCGCCCCACTTCCCGTCCCCTCGTCGCCGTGATCGGCGGCGGCCCTGCCGGCCTGATGGCCGCCGAGGCCCTGGCCCGGCGCGGGGTGGCGGTCGAGGTGTTCGACGCCATGCCCTCGGTGGGGCGCAAGTTCCTGCTGGCCGGCGTCGGCGGCATGAACATCACCCATTCCGAGCCCTACCCGGCCTTCGTCGGCCGCTACGCCGAGCGCCAGGGCGAGCTCGACGCGCTGTTGCGCGGCTTCGATGCCGAGGCCCTGCGCCAGTGGATTCACGGCCTGGGCATCGAAACCTTCGTCGGCACCTCGGGCCGGGTGTTCCCCCGCGACATGAAGGCCGCGCCGCTGCTGCGCGCCTGGCTCAAGCGCCTGCGCGAGGCGGGCGTGGTTATCCACACCCGCCATCGCTGGCTGGGGTGGCATGCCGACGGCGCCTTGCGGATAGGTTATCCACAGGGCGAATTACAGGTTCGAGCCGACGCCGTGGTCCTGGCGCTGGGCGGCGGCAGTTGGGCACGCCTGGGCTCGGACGGGGCCTGGGTGCCACTGCTGGCCGAGCGGGGTGTGGATATCTCGCCGTTGCAGGCCAGCAACTGCGGCTTCGAGGTGCAGGGCTGGAGCGAGCTGCTCAAGGACAAGTTCGCTGGCGCGCCGCTGAAGAACATCGCCTTGAGCGTGCCCGGCGCCGCACCGCGCAAGGGCGAATTCATCCTCACCGCCCAAGGCGTGGAAGGCAGCCTGGTGTATGCCTGGTCGGCGGCGGTGCGTGAAGCGATCCACCGCGACGGACGTGGCACCCTGCTGCTCGACCTGCTGCCCGACCGGCCTGTGGACAAGATCGCCCAGGCCCTGGCCAAGCCCCGCGGCTCGCGCTCGATGGCCAAGCACCTGCACGGCCAGCTCGGGATCGACGGAGTAAAGGCGGCCTTGTTGCGCGAGCTGACCGACCAGGCGACCTTTGCCGACCCTGTGCGACTGGCTGCCGCCATCAAGGCCCTGCCGATCGAACTGGTGCGTGCGCGGCCGCTGGATGAAGCGATCAGCAGTGCCGGTGGCGTGCGCTTCGAAGGGTTGGATGAAGGGCTGATGGTGCGCAACCTGCCCGGGGTGTTCTGCGCGGGGGAGATGCTGGATTGGGAGGCACCGACTGGCGGGTACTTGCTGACGGCGTGTTTCGCCAGTGGGTTGCGGGCGGGAAATGCGGCGGCGGATTGGCTGGCGCGCCTGGCCTGAAGAATGCCGGGACC
>NZ_JAOCDM010000159.1 GCF_029840925.1 Pseudomonas sp. GD03858 | reverse complement strand
CAGGTCAAGCGTAAATCGTTCAATGCGCCTCGCCCGCCTTCAACCCCTGCGGCAACGTGCGCGTCAGCAACACCGCCAGCATGCTCACCGCCAGCCCGATCCCGACAAAATGGAAGGCATCGTTGTAGGCCATGATCAAGGCCTGCTGGTGGGTAATCTCGGACAGCTTGCCCAGCGCCGCGTTATCGCTGCCCAGCCGCTCCGCCAGCTGCGCCAGGCGCTCGGCCACTTGCGGATTACCCGGCACCAGCGCCTCGCGCAGGTAGTCGAAGTACACCTTGGTCCGCGCATCCAGCAACGTCGCCAGCAAGGCGATGCCGATGGCACCGCCCAGGTTGCGCAGGATGTTGAACAGGCTCGACGCCGACCCCGCGTCCTGCGGCTGGATGTATGCAGTGGCGATCAGCGAGATGGTCACCATGATCATTGGCTGACCAAGGGCGCGGATCACCTGGATCTGATTGAACTGGGGGCCGGCGAAGTCCGGGTTGAGCACGCCGGAGCCAAAGCTGGCTGCCCCGAACAGGCAGAAACCCAGGGCGCACAGCACCTTGGGCGGGATCACCTTCATCAACTGCGGCACCAGCGGGATCAAGAACAGCTGCGGCACGCCCATCCACATGATCACCTCGCCGATCTGCAAGGCGTTGTAGCCCTGGATCTGCGCAAGATACAGCGGCAGCAGGTAGATCGACCCGTACAGCCCGACCCCCATGCCCAGGCTGGCGATGCTCGACAGACCGAAGTTGCGGTTGCCGAGAATGCGCAGGTTGATCAGCGGATGCGGACGGGAAAACTGCAGGATCACGAACAGGATCAGGCTGAGCAGGGCGATCGTGCCGAGGCTGACGATCAGGTTCGACTCCAGCCAGTCCTTGCGATGTCCCTCCTCGAGAAACACTTGCAGGCAGCCCAGGCCAAGGCCAAGGGTGACGATGCCCGCATAGTCGGTGCTTTTCAGCAGCTCCCAGTGCGCGTCTTTCTTTTCCAGGCCGTAGAGCAGGCCGGCGATCATCACCAACCCGGGCGGGATGTTGATGTAGAAGATGTACTCCCAGCCCCAGTTCTCGGTCAGCCAGCCGCCCAGGGTCGGGCCGATGGAGGGGGCGAAGGTGGCGGTCATGGCGAACATGGCCATGCCCTTGGCACGGTGATGCTCCGGCAGCTTGATGAGCGTCAGGGTGAAGGCCAGCGGGATCAGCGCGCCCCCCGTGAAGCCTTGCAGGGCGCGGAACACGATCATGCTTTCCAGGTTCCAGGCCATGGAGCACAGCAGCGACGACGCCAGGAAGCCGAGCGACACCCACACCGCCAGGCGCCGCGCCGAGAGCAGCTGTACCAGCCAGGCGGTCAGCGGGATCATGATGATCTCCGCCACAAGATAAGAGGTGGAGATCCACGAGCCTTCCTCCAGGGTCGCCGACAGCGCGCCCTGGATGTCCTTGAGCGACGAGTTGGTGATCTGGATGTCCAGCACCGCCATGAAGGCGCCGAGCATCACGCTCATTACCGCGATCCAGTCGCGCCGGGTCGGCTCGGCGGTGGGGCGCAGCAGCGTGTCACCGGCCATCGTGGCCTGCGTCCTCGTCGCGCAGGTCGATGGTGGCGGTGACCGACATGCCGGGGCGGATGCGACCATGCAGCGGGTTGTCGGCGGCGAAGGTCAGCTTGACCGGGATGCGCTGTACCACCTTGGTGAAATTGCC
The DNA here is from genome assembly GCF_029840925.1 of Pseudomonas sp. GD03858. Lineage (GTDB taxonomy): Bacteria > Pseudomonadota > Gammaproteobacteria > Pseudomonadales > Pseudomonadaceae > Aquipseudomonas. The sequence continues at coordinate 7,303 of NZ_JAOCDM010000159.1, read as the reverse complement.
GGTGGCGTTGTCCGGTGGCAGCAGGCTGAACTGCGCGCCGGAGGCGGCGAACAGGCTGTCGACACGGCCCTCGACAGGCGTGTCGGGGTAGCTGTCGAACAGCAGTTCGGCACGTTGGCCGGGGTGCATCCTGCCGATCTGGGTTTCCTTGAAGTTGGCCTGTACCCAGATGTCCTCGTCGGGAACGATCGACAGCAGGTACGCGCCGGCCTGCACCACCTGGCCGTTGCGCGCGCTACGCTGGCCGATGGTGCCGCTGATCGGTGCATGGATCGCGCAGCGGGTCAGGTTCAGCTCGGCCTGGGCCAGGTCGGCACGGGCGTTGCTGATCTGCGCATCGAGGCGCTTGAGCTCGGCGCTGAGGGCGTCGACTTGCTGGCGCTGGCCCTTGAGGTCGGCCTGGGCCTTGTCGACCTGGGAGCGGGCGACATGGCTTTCCGCCGACAGGGTGGTGACCCGTTCCTCGGAGACGAAGCCGGGTTTGCGCAGGGCCTGGGCGCGGTTCAGGTCGAGCTGCGAGCGGTCGAGGGTGGCCTGGTTGGCGGCGACCTGGGCCTGGCCGGCGGCGATCAGGCTGCCTTGCTGGGTGAGCCGGCTCTGCGCCTGCATGCGCTCGGCCTCGCGCGTGGCCAGGGCGGCGCGGGCGCGCTCGACGGCCAGTTCGAAGTCGGCGGCCTCCAGACGCACCAGCAGATCGCCCTTGTTCACGTGCTGGTTGTCCTGCACCGGCACTTCATCGATTCGCGCGCCCAGCTGGCTGGAAACGCGTGTGATCTCGCCCTGCACATAGGCATTGTCGGTGCTTTCGTAGAAGCGTCCCTTGAAGTACCAGTGGGCGAGAAAAGCGAGGCCGATCAGTGCGATCAGGGCGACGAAGGTCAGCAGGCGACGTTTGAGTGGCGTGGGCATGAGGGGAGTCGCAGTAGAAGTGTAAGCAAATTTAACAGCGGTCGAGGGCAGCGTCACAAGTGACGATAGCGCCATTGCTGGAGCCCGATGCCCGCTCCCTGCTAACATCCCGGCTTTGTTTCATTCTTCGTTCGAGACTCACCATGACCACCGTTCGCACGCGTATCGCGCCGTCGCCCACCGGCGACCCCCATGTCGGCACCGCCTACATCGCCCTGTTCAACTACTGCTTCGCCAAGCAGCATGGCGGCGAGTTCATCCTGCGTATCGAAGACACCGACCAGCTGCGCTCGACCCGTGAGTCGGAGCAGCAGATCTTCGACGCCTTGCGCTGGCTCGGCATCGAATGGAACGAAGGCCCCGACGTCGGCGGCCCGCACGGCCCGTACCGGCAGAGCGAGCGCGGCGAGATCTACGCCCAGTACGCCAAGCAGTTGGTCGATGCCGGCCACGCCTTCTACTGCTTCTGCACCGCCGAGGAGCTGGAGCAGATGCGTGCCGAGCAGATGGCCCGTGGCGAAACCCCGCGCTATGACGGCCGCGCCCTGCTGCTGAGCGACGAGGAAGTGCAGCGCCGCCTGGCAGCCGGCGAGCCCCATGTGATCCGCATGAAAGTGCCGAGCGAAGGCGTCTGCGTGGTGCCGGACATGCTGCGTGGCGATGTCGAGATCCCATGGGACCGCATGGACATGCAGGTGTTGATGAAGAACGACGGCCTGCCGACGTACTTCCTGGCCAACGTGGTCGACGACCACCTGATGGGCATCACCCACGTGCTGCGCGGCGAAGAGTGGCTGCCCTCGGCGCCCAAGCTGATCAAGCTGTACGAGTACTTCGGCTGGGAGCAGCCCAAGCTCTGCTACATGCCGCTGCTGCGCAACCCCGACAAGAGCAAGCTGTCCAAGCGCAAGAACCCGACGTCGGTAACTTTCTACGAGCGCATGGGCTTCATGCCCGAGGCGATGCTCAACTACCTCGGACGCATGGGCTGGTCGATGCCGGACGAGCGCGAGAAGTTTTCCCTGGACGAGATGGTCGAGCACTTCGACCTGTCGCGCATCTCCCTGGGCGGTCCGATCTTCGACATCGAGAAGCTGTCGTGGCTCAATGGCCAGTGGCTGCGCGAGCTGCCGGTGGAAGAGTTTGCTGCGCGCGTGCAGAAATGGGCGCTCAACAGCGACTACATGATGAAGATCGCCCCCCATGTGCAGGGCCGGGTCGAAACGTTCAGCCAGATCGCCCCGCTGGGTGGCTTCTTCTTCGAGGGCGCGCTCAAGCTCGACGCCAAGCTGTTCGAGAGCAAGAAGCTGTCGGCCGACCAGGTGCGCCAGGTGATGCAGTTGATCCTGTGGAAGCTGGAAAGCCTGCGTCAATGGGAGAAGGAGCGCATCACCGCCTGTATCCAGGCCGTGGTCGAGTCGCTGGAGCTCAAGCTGCGTGATGCCATGCCGCTGATGTTCGCCGCCATCACTGGCCAGGCCAGCTCGGTGTCGGTGCTCGACGCCATGGAGATCCTCGGCCCCGACCTGACCCGCTACCGTCTGCGCCAGGCCATCGACCTGCTCGGCGGTGTGTCGAAGAAGGAAAACAAGGAGTGGGAGAAGCTGCTGGCGAATATCGCCTGACAGCGACCTTGAAGCGATAGCTGAACCTGTGGGAGCGGGTTTGCCCGCGAATACGTTGGCGCATGCACCGCCGCATTCGCGGGTAAACCCGCTCCCACAGGGCTCAGTGCTCAGGTTTTTACCGGGGCAGGGCGGTAAGTGATTGTTATCTGTGAAAAAACTTTTGAATATTTTCAAAAATTCGTTTGACAGCCCTGCAATCCGCTCTTAATATGCGCCCCGTCCACAGCGATGAACGAAAACGAAACGCCAGGCACCCAGCCAGCGATTCGGTTCAGAGCGACATAGTGGGGCTATAGCTCAGCTGGGAGAGCGCCTGCATGGCATGCAGGAGGTCAGCGGTTCGATCCCGCTTAGCTCCACCAAATTCCGACTGATAGCCAAGGCTGTCAGGCAAGGCCGGTTCCAGCAAACGGGTCTTGAAGGTAAGAAGGTTCGTCCCCTTCGTCTAGTGGCCTAGGACACCGCCCTTTCACGGCGGTAACAGGGGTTCGAGTCCCCTAGGGGACGCCAGTTTTGCACAAGCGATGTCGCAGTCGCTGGGCCGAGAGGCTATAAATCCGGGGCTATAGCTCAGCTGGGAGAGCGCCTGCATGGCATGCAGGAGGTCAGCGGTTCGATCCCGCTTAGCTCCACCAATTTTGCCGCGGTTCGTGAAAACGGATCGGCACGAAGGTTACGTCCCCTTCGTCTAGTGGCCTAGGACACCGCCCTTTCACGGCGGTAACAGGGGTTCGAGTCCCCTAGGGGACGCCACTTTTCCCGCGTTAGCGGGTACTGAAAGGCTCATCAACCAGATGGATGGGCCTTTTGCTTTACTCGGGGCTATAGCTCAGCTGGGAGAGCGCCTGCATGGCATGCAGGAGGTCAGCGGTTCGATCCCGCTTAGCTCCACCAATTCGCCGCGGTTCGTGAAAGCGAGCCGGCACGAAGGTTATGTCCCCTTCGTCTAGTGGCCTAGGACACCGCCCTTTCACGGCGGTAACAGGGGTTCGAGTCCCCTAGGGGACGCCAATTTTCTTACCTGCGTTTTGCGGGATTTATAAGGCTCATTCGCTTATTGAATGAGCCTTTTGTTTTTCTGGCTCCCTGAAAAATCATCACGTCCGATCAGTGGGTGCATTTTCTGCTTGCCAGAAAATATTATGAGAATAATATTGTGATCATAATATTTTCGGGGCGAGCCATGAGCGACAAGAAGAGCAGAACCCGCGAGCGCATCCTCGATGCCGCACGTTGCGCATTGATCCAGCATGGCCCCGCCGAGCCGAGCGTCAGCCAGGTGATGGGCGCCGCCGGGCTGACGGTGGGTGGGTTCTATGCCCATTTCGAGAGCAAGGACGACCTCATGCTCGAAGCCTTCAGCCAATTGCTGGCGGAGCGTCGGGCCCTGGTGGACCAGCTGGACCCCGGGCTCGATGGCGTCGAGCGCCGTGCCCTGATGGCGGCTTTCTACCTGTCGCGCAAGCATCGCGATGCCGACGTGCAGGCGTGTCCGATCCCCAATGCGCTTGGCGAAATGCAACGCTTGCCAGCCGCGTTCCGTGATGTGCTGAGCGAGCACATCGAGCTGATGATCGCGCAGATGGTCGACCGTCCCGAAGATATCGACAAGGCACTCGCCGACTTCGCCCTGATGGTGGGTGGGCTGGCCGTGGCGCGTGCTCTGGGCGACAGCGAACTGTCCGATCGAATCCTGCGTGCCGCCAAGTCGGCGGTGATCTGAGCAAACCTGACCCTGGAGCTAGGCGATGAGTACCTTGAGTTGGATTCGTGGCGTCAACGGCACCCTGGGCCACCTGGCCCCAGAACATATTGCCGGCAGGATGCGCCGGGCTTTCATGGCGCCACGCACCTTGCCGCCCCGGCAGTGGGAACTGCCGCTGCTGGAGAGGGCCGAGCGCATCACCCTGCGCTTCGGACTGTCGGCGTTGCGCTGGGGGCAGGGGCCGACCGTGCTGATGATGCATGGTTGGGAAGGGCGGCCGACCCAGTTCGCCGCCCTGATCGAGACACTGGTCGACCATGGTCATACCGTGGTTGCGCTGGATGGGCCGGCGCATGGTCGTTCGCCCGGCGATCAGGCGAATGTGGTGCTGTTCGCTCGGGCTCTGCTCGAGGCCGCCGCCGAGTTGCCGCCCCTGCGCGCGGTGATTGGTCATTCCATGGGCGGTGCCAGCCTGCTGCTGGCCCTGCAGTGGGGGCTGCGGGCCGATGCGGCGGTCAGCATCGCCGCGCCGGCCCGGCTGCTCGGCGTGTTGCGCGGCTTCGCCCGGCACCTGGGCATGCCGGCGCGCGCCAGGGCGGCCTTCATTCGCCAGGTCGAGCGCGACCTGGGCGTGCAGGTGGCGCGCCTCGACGTCAGCGGCTATCAGTTGGATATTCCTGGGTTGGTGGTGCATGCCTGCGATGACGCCCTGGTGGCGGCCAGCGAGGCGCCGCTCATTCACCAGGCCTGGTTCGACAGTCGCCTGCTGCTGCTGGAGGAGGGCGGTCACCTGCGCGTGCTGGCCGATCCGCGCCTGGGCGGGGCCGTGCTGGAGTTGCTGGCGCGTGCCGCCCAGCCTGCGCGGCAAAGCGCCTGAGCATCCGTTACACTCTGCCCGTTCACTAAAACCAGGAGCGGGCATGAGCTGGGATCTGGCAGCACCATTCATCATCGATCTTCGCGTCGGCAGCGAAGACATCGACGGCCTTGGCCACGCCAACAACGCCGTCTATGTCACCTGGCTGGAGCGTTGCGCCTGGCGCCATTCCCAGCGCCTGGGACTGGACCTGGCCGAATATCGCCGGCTGGACCGGGCCATGGCCGTGGTTCGTCACGAGATCGACTACCTGGCCGCCGCCTACGAGGATGACGAACTGCAGCTGGCCACCTGGATCATCGACTGGGACCAGCGCCTGCGCATGACCCGTCGTTTCCAGCTCAAGCGCCCAAGCGATGGCGTCACCTTGCTGCGCGCACAGACCACTTTCGCTTGTATCGAGCTGTCCAGCGGCAAGCCCCGGCGCATGCCAGCGGAATTCCTCGACGGTTACGGCCCGGCGCTGATCGGCAGCTGAGCGGTGGCGGTTTTTTGCTAGACTGCCGCCTTTTTCCTGGCGAGACCCTGAAATGCAAATTGCCCTGGCCCCCATGGAGGGGCTGGTCGACAACATCCTGCGCGACGTCCTGACCCGGGTGGGCGGCATCGATTGGTGCGTCACCGAGTTCATTCGCGTCTGCGACCGCCTGCTGCCGGCGTCTTCGTTCGACAAGCTGGCGCCGGAGCTGCGTCAAGGCGCGCGTACCGCCGCCGGCGTGCCGATGCGCGTGCAACTGCTTGGCTCCGATCCAGTGTGCCTGGCCGAGAACGCGGCGCTGGCCTGTGAGCTGGGGGCGCCGGTGATCGACCTGAACTTCGGGTGCCCAGCCAAGACCGTCAACAAGTCGCGTGGTGGCGCGGTGCTGCTCAAGGAGCCTGAACTGCTGCACGCCATCGTGCGCGAGGTGCGGCGCGCGGTGCCGGCGCACATTCCGGTGACGTCGAAGATGCGCCTGGGCTACGACAGCCCCGATGGCGCCCTCGACTGTGCCACCGCGCTGGCCGAGGGCGGCTCGGCGCACCTGGTGGTGCATGCCCGGACCAAGGTCGAGGGCTACAAGCCGCCCGCGCACTGGGAGTGGGTGGCGCGGGTGCAGGATGTGGTCAAGGTGCCGGTGTTCGCCAATGGCGAGATCTGGACGGTCGAGGACTGGCGGCGTTGCCGCGAAGTCAGCGGCGCCGAGCACATCATGCTCGGTCGTGGTCTGGTGTCGCGCCCGGACCTGGCCTTGCAGATCGCCGCGGCCCGCGATGGCGTCGAGTACCGGCCGATGAGCTGGGATGAACTGCTGCCGCTGTTGCGCGAGTTCTGGCGCCAGGCCCAGGCCAAGCTGTCGCCGCGCTATGCGCCGGGGCGAATGAAGCAGTGGCTGGCGATGTTGACGCGTGGGTATCCCGAAGCGGTGGCGCTGTTCGCCGAATTGCGCCGCGAAGATGATTGCCAGCGCATCAGTGGGTTGCTTGGCTATGAGATGCAGGTGATCGAGGATCGCGTGGCCTGAGCTGGCGCTGTCGCGGGGCAAGCCTCACCTCCCCGCACATTTTTTCACGCCAGCCCTTGAAAGCTTTTTGCCCGGACATATCTCTTGAGTACGCGATGCCGAAGTCGGGTCGCGTAGTGACTTTACTTGCTGAATCTCAGGAGTTAATGACCATGACCACCGCTTTCTCTCTCGCACCGCTTTTGCGCAACTCCGTCGGTTTCGACCGATTCAACGACCTGTTCGAAGCCGCCGCGCGCAACGAGGCCGGTAGCAGCTACCCGCCCTACAACGTGGAAAAACATGGCGATGACCACTATCGCATCGTGGTTGCCGCAGCCGGCTTCCAGGAGCAGGACCTCGACCTGCAGGTCGAAAAAGGCGTCCTGACTGTGACCGGCGGCAAGCGCGACAATGGCAGCGAAGGCGTCACCTTCCTGCACCAGGGCATCGCCCAGCGCGCCTTCAAGCTCTCGTTCCGCCTGGCCGACCATATCGAGGTCAAGGGCGCGGGCCTGGCCAACGGCCTGCTCAGCATCGAACTGCTGCGCATCGTGCCGGAAGAAGCCAAGGCCAAGCGCATCCCGATCAATGGCGACAAGCCTGCGCTGAACTGACTTCGGCGGGATGAAAGAAAGGGCACCTTCGGGTGCCCTTTCTGTTTTATGCGGACCCTGTAGGAGCGGCCTTGTGTCGCGAAAGG
>NZ_JAOCDM010000158.1 GCF_029840925.1 Pseudomonas sp. GD03858 | reverse complement strand
AGCCAATATCGAATAGAGGCCATCCTTCGATGATCGCCCAGCTGCCGCCCCGTGCGCCTGCCGCCCACTACCCTGAATTCCTCGAAGCCCTGAAGAACAGCGGCTTCCGTGGCCAGATCAGCGCCGATTACGGCACCCGCACCGTGCTGGCCACCGACAACTCCATCTACCAACGCCTGCCCCAGGCGGCGGTGTTCCCGCAGGATGCCGACGATGTGGCGCGGATCGCCACGCTCATGGCCGAGCCACGCTTTCGCGATATCAAGCTGACCCCGCGTGGCGGTGGCACCGGCACCAATGGCCAGTCGCTGACTGACGGCATCGTCGTCGATCTGTCGCGGCACATGAACGGCATTCTCGAAATCAACGTCGAGCAACGCTGGGTGCGGGTCCAGGCAGGCGTGGTCAAGGACCAGCTCAACGCTGCGTTGAAACCCCACGGGCTGTTCTTCGCGCCGGAGCTGTCCACCTCCAATCGCGCCACCGTCGGCGGCATGATCAACACCGACGCCAGTGGCCAGGGCAGCTGCACCTACGGCAAGACCCGCGACCATGTGCTGGAGCTGCACAGCGTGCTGCTGGGCGGCGAGCGCCTGCACAGCCTGCCGATCGACGATGCCACGCTGGAGCAGGTCTGCGCCGCGCCCGGCCGGGTCGGCGAGGTATACCGCATGGCCCGCGAGATCCAGCAAACCCAGGCCGAGCTGATCGAAAGCACTTTCCCCAAGCTCAACCGTTGCCTGACCGGATACGACCTGGCGCACCTGCGCGACGAGCAGGGCCGTTTCAACCTCAACAGCGTGCTGTGCGGCGCCGAAGGCTCGCTGGGCTACGTGGTCGAGGCCAAGCTCAACGTGCTGCCGATCCCGAAGTACGCGGTGCTGGTCAATGTGCGTTACACCAGCTTCATGGACGCCCTGCGCGACGCCAATGCGCTGATGGCGCACAAGCCGCTGTCGATCGAGACCGTCGACTCCAAGGTGCTGATGCTGGCGATGAAAGACATCGTCTGGCACAGCGTTGCCGAATACTTCCCCGCCGACCCTGAGCGGCCGACCCTGGGCATCAACCTGGTGGAGTTCTGCGGCGATGAGCCGGCCGAGGTCAACGCCCGGGTACAGGCCTTCGTCGAGCACCTGCAGGCCGACGCCAGCGTCGAGCGCCTGGGTCACACCCTGGCCGAAGGTTCCGAGGCCGTGACCCGTGTATACGTGATGCGCAAGCGCTCGGTGGGCCTGCTGGGCAACGTCGAAGGTGAAGTGCGCCCGCAGCCATTCGTCGAGGACACTGCGGTGCCGCCGGAGCAACTGGCGGACTACATCGCCGACTTCCGTGCGCTGCTCGATGGCTACGGCCTGGCCTACGGCATGTTCGGTCATGTCGATGCCGGCGTGCTGCATGTGCGCCCGGCGCTGGACATGAAAGACCCGGCCCAGGCCGCGCTGGTCAAGCCGATCTCCGATGCGGTGGCGGCGTTGACCAAAAGCTACGGCGGCCTGCTGTGGGGTGAGCATGGCAAGGGCCTGCGCTCGGAATACGTGCCGGAGTACTTCGGCGAGCTGTACCCGGCGTTGCAGCGGCTCAAGGGCGCGTTCGATCCGCACAACCAGCTCAATCCCGGCAAGATCTGTACCCCGCCTGGCAGCGCCGAAGGCTTGACCCCGGTCGATGGCGTGACCCTGCGCGGTGATCTGGACCGTGCCATCGACGAGCGCGTGTGGCAGGACTTCGGCAGCGCCGTGCACTGCAACGGCAACGGCGCTTGCTACAACTACGACCCTAACGACGCCATGTGCCCGTCATGGAAGGCCACCCGCGAACGCCAGCATTCGCCCAAGGGGCGCGCCTCGCTGATTCGCGAATGGCTGCGCCTGCAGGGCGAGGCGAATATCGATGTGCTCGCCGCCGCCCAACGCAAGGCATCCTGGTTCAAGGGGCTGCCGGCTCGCCTGCGCAACAGCCGTGCGCGCCAGCAGGGGCAGGAGGACTTCTCCCATGAGGTGTACGACGCCATGGCCGGCTGTCTGGCGTGCAAGTCCTGCGCCGGGCAGTGCCCGATCAAGGTCAACGTGCCGGACTTCCGCTCGCGTTTCCTCGAGCTGTATCACGGCCGCTACCAGCGCCCGTTGCGCGACTATCTGATCGGGTCGCTGGAGTTCACCATCCCGTACCTGGCGCATGCGCCGGGCCTGTACAACGCGGTGATGGGCTCGAAGTGGGTGAGCAGGCTGCTGGCGGACAAGGTCGGCATGGTCGACAGCCCGCTGATCAGCCGCTTCAACTTCCAGTCCACCCTGACCCGTTGCCGGGTCCAAGTGGCGAGCGTGCCGGCCCTGCGCGAGCTCACCCCAGCCCAGCGCGAGCGCAGCATCGTGCTGGTGCAGGATGCCTTCACCCGCTATTTCGAGACGCCGCTGTTGGCCTCGTTCATCGAACTGGCCCATCGTCTGGGGCACAGGGTGTTCCTCGCGCCGTACAGCGCCAACGGCAAGCCGCTGCATGTGCAGGGGTTCCTCGGTGCCTTCGCCAAGGCGGCGATCCGCAACGCCACCCAGCTCAAGGCCCTGGCCGACTGCGGCGTGCCGCTGGTAGGGCTGGACCCGGCGATGACCTTGGTCTACCGCCAGGAGTACCAGAAGGTCGATGGCGTAGAGTGCCCGTCGGTGCTGCTGCCCCAGGAATGGCTGATGGACGTGTTGCCCGAGCAGGCGCCGGCCAAGGCCGACAGCTTCCGCCTGATGGCTCACTGCACCGAGAAGACCAATGTGCCGGCCAGTACCAAGCAGTGGGAGCAGGTGTTCGCCCGCCTGGGGCTGAAGCTGGTCACCGAGGCCACCGGCTGCTGCGGCATGTCCGGCACCTATGGACACGAGGCGCGCAACCAGGAAACCTCGAAGACCATCTTCGAGCAGTCCTGGGCGACCAAGCTGGACAAGCAAGGAGAGGCGCTGGCCACTGGGTATTCGTGCCGTAGCCAGGTCAAGCGCATGACCGAGAAGCAGTTGCGCCATCCGTTGGAGGTGGTGCTGCAGTACGCGCAGCGCTGAGGCGCATCATTCGGTGCAGGCCCTTCGCGGGTGAACCCGCTCCCACAGGATGGTCGCTGCCTTTGATGGCGACGCTGTACCTGTGGGAGCGGGTTTACCCGCGAAGAAGCCTGTGGCGAGTTTCAGGTTTTCAGAGGTTTTGCCGCAGGCGCCGCGCCTGGCGATGCAGATACAGGCTCAACACCAGCCCGCAAGCCGCCGCCGCTGCGGCGAACAGAAACATCGAGGCAAACCCGAACCCCGCCGCCACCGCGCCCACCAGCGGCCCGGTGATGCCCAGCGACAGGTCGATGAACAGCGAATAGGCACCGACCGCCGCGCCGCGATTGGCCGCCGACACCTGGTTTACCGCCTCCACCCCCAGCGCCGGGAACACCAGCGAGAAGCCGAACCCGCTTAGCGCCGCGCCCGCCAGGGCCATTCCGGCATTAGGTGCCAGCCATAGCATCAGCAGCCCGATGGTTTCCACCGACAGGCAGGCGATCGCCACGCGAAAGCCGCCGATGCGGTTGATCAGGTTGCCGAACAGCAGGCGCGCGCAGATGAAGCTGGCGCCGAACAGGCTCAGGGTCAGCGCCGCGTTCGGCCAGTCGCGGCTGGCGTAGTACAGCGTGATGAAGGTGGCGATGGTGCCGAAGCCGATCGAGCCCAGGGCCAGCCCGGAGCCGTGTGGGAACACCTTGCCCAGCACCCGCAGGAACGGCAGGCGCACACCGGTGACCACGGGGGCGGCACGCTTGGGCCAGGCCAGCAGCAGGCCGAGCACGCCCAGCAGGATGATGCTCGCGCCCATGCTCCACAGGCCGAGGCTCTTGACCATCAGCACGCCCAGCGGCGCGCCGATGGCCAGGGCGCCATAGCTGGCGATGCCATTCCAGGAGATCACCTTGGCGGTATTTTCCGAGCCGACCCGGCCGATCCCCCAGCCGATCGACCCCGAGCCCACCAGGCTTTCGGCGCTGCCCAGCACCAGGCGTCCGACCAGCAGGCAGGCCAGGCTCAGCCAGGGCAGGTGGGTGAGGAAGCTGCAGGCGAGCATGAACACGCCGCTCAGGCCGCAGCCCAGCAGGCCGTACATCACCGCCGTCTTGCTGCCGAGATTGTCGATGATGCGGCTGGCGGTGGGGCGGCTGAGCAGCGTGGCCAGGTACTGCACGCTGATCACCAGGCCCGCGACCACGGCGCTGAAACCCAGGTCGTTGTGCACGTAGCCGGGCAGCACGGCCAGGGGGATGCCGATGTTCAGGTAGCCGATGAAGGTAAACAGGACGATGGAAACGACTTGCAGGGTGACCGCAAGGGGGCGCGGTGAGTCGGGCATGAGGGCCTTCGGCTTAGAAGTTCTGGACGGTGTGAAAACGCGATGACGGGGATATCCCGCAGGTCAGCCGTTTTCACACAGTCGGGAGGGGTGCGCGATTATTCCTGGTCGGCGCTGGATTGATCGTCACCGTCCTGGTCGACGGCGGGCGTCGGCTCGGCGTGGGCGGCAACGGATTGCTCTTCGGGGTTCAGGCTTGGGAAGGGAAGATTCGGGATTTCATGCATCTCGTCGTTCCTCGCAAGTGTGAGTGAAAAGGCGGCGCCAGGGCGCATATGTGGCTTCGAAAAGCTGGGGCAGGATACAGCAGTCTGGATGACAGTTTCAGATTTTTGCCGGACACCGGTCGGTTTAGCGGGCGGATATCGGACAGGGGCGTGCCAGGAGAGGGCGTGGGAGCGGGCTTGCCCCGCGATAGCACTTATCGCGGGGCAAGCCCGCTCCCACGCAGCGTCGGCCAGATTTCAGCGGCAGACGTCGGCGATGGCCGCCGCCAGTTGCTCCAGGCGCTGTGCATCGGCCCCGGCGATGTTCGCCCTGCCAGTCCCGACCATGTACACGCTGTGTTTTTCGCGCAGCAGGCGTACCTGCTCCGGGTTCAGTCCGGTGTAGGAGAACATCCCGCGTTGCTCGGCAATGTGCGCGAAGCGCTCGGCCAGGCCATGTGGGGCCAGCGCCCGCACCAGGCCTTCGCGCAGTTCGGCGATGCGCTGGCGCATGGCGTTCACTTCCTCGACCCACAGCGCCTTGAGCGCCGGGTCGGCGAGAATCTCGGCGACCACCGCCGCGCCATGATCCGGTGGCGTCGACCACAGGTTGCGCGCGATGAATGCCAGCTGGCTGCGCACATCCTGCAGTTTTTCGGCATCGTGGCTGCACACCAGCAGGGCGCCGGTGCGATCACGGTACAGGCCGAAGTTCTTCGAGCACGAGCTGGTAATCAGCAGTTCCGGCAGCTCGGCGGCGAACAGGCGTACCGCCCAGGCATCCTGTTCCAGGCCGTCACCGAAGCCCTGGTAGGCGAAGTCGATCAGCGGCAGCAGGTTGCGTCGCTTGACGATATCGAGCACTGCGCGCCAGTCATCCTGGCCCAGGTCGAAACCGGTGGGGTTGTGGCAGCACGCGTGCAGCAGCACCACGTCGCCTTGCGGTGCCTGCTCCAGCGTGGCGAGCAGGCCGGCGACGTCCAGGCGATTGTCCTTGCCCACGTAGGGGTAGTGGGACACCTTGAGCCCGGCGCCAGCGAAGATCGTCTCGTGGATCGGCCAGGTTGGATCGCTCAGCCAGATGCCGCGACCGGGCAGGCAGTGGGCGATGAACTCCGCCGCCAGGCGCAGGGCGCCGGTGCCGCCCGGGGTCTGGGTGGCGCCGGCACGCTGGGCGGCCAGCAATGGCGAGTCGCCGCCCAGCACCAGTTCGCTGATCAGGCGGCCGAAGGCCGGGTCACCGTGGCCACCGATGTAGCTCTTGGTGGCCTGGCGCTCGACCAGACGCTGCTCGGCCTGCTTGACCGCCGCGGGAATCGGCGTGAGGCCCTGGGCGTCCTTGAACACGCCGACACCCAGGTCGAACTTGGCCGGATTGGCGTCGCGTGCGTAGGCGTCCATCAGCCCGAGGATCGGGTCGCCGGGGACCCGTGCGATCGCCGCGAAGTGCATCACTTGCGTCCTTCGGCGGTCTCGGCGACCTTGTCGGTGCGCGCGCACATGATGAAGTCGTTGCGGTGCAGGCCCTTGATCGAGTGGCTCCACCAGGTCACGGTGACCTTGCCCCACTCGGTCAGCAGGCCCGGGTGGTGGCCTTCGGCCTCGGCGATCTCGCCGATGGCATTGGTGAAGGCCAGGGCGTGCTTGAAGTTCTTGAACAGGAACACGCGCTCGAGCTCCATGTGGCCGTCACGGACTTCGATGTTCCAGTCCGGGATCTCGCGGATCAGTACCGCCAGTTCTTCGTCGGTGACTTTCGGCGCATCGGCGCGGCAGGCTTCGCAGTGGGCTTGGTTCAAGGCGTTCATGAGTGTTTTCCGGTTTGAGTTGTTATCGACAGGGCGGCTCAGGCGGCTGCCTTGGGTGGAAACTTCGGTGCGTGCAGGCCCAGCTGCATGGCGTTGTGGACCATGGCCATGATGTCTTCGTGGGCCAGGTCGAACAGGCGCTTCATGTTCGGCAGGACGAAATACAGGGGCTGCAGGATATCGATGCGGTATGGCGTGCGCATGGCTTCGATCGGATCGAAAGCCTGGTGCTCGGGTTCGCCGGACAGGCTGTAGACGGTCTCTTTCGGCGAAGAGAGGATGCCGCCGCCGTAGATCTTGCGGCCCTGCGAGGTTTCCATCAGGCCAAACTCGATGGTCATCCAGTACAGGCGCGCCAGGTAGACGCGTTGTTCCTTGGTCGCTGCCAGGCCGAGCTTGCCGTAGGTGTGGGTGAATTCGGCGAACCACGGGTTGGTCAGCAGCGGGCAGTGGCCGAAGATCTCGTGGAAGATGTCGGGCTCCTGCAGGTAGTCCAGCTCTTCCGGGGTGCGGATGAAGGTGGCGACCGGGAAGCGCTTGCTGGCCAGCAGTTCGAAGAAAGTCTGGAAGGGGATCAGCGCCGGCACGCGGGCGACTTGCCAGCCGGTGGTGGCGCCCAGGACCTTGTTGATCTCGCCGAGCTGCGGGATGCGGTCATGAGGCAGCTTGAGCTGGTCGATGCCGTCGAGGTATTCCTGGCACGCCCGGCCTTCGATCACTTTCAGCTGGCGGGTGATCAGGGTGTTCCACACCGCGTGCTCTTGCTGCGGGTAGTCGATAAAACCCTGCGCATCGGGCTCGCGCGCCACGTATTGCGTCTGTTTCATGTGGCTCTCCTGGGAGGACGTTCTTGTTATGTTCAGGACATGCCCTAGAGATAACCCCGTCCTTGACGCTTTGCACGGGTGTCCAGCGCTCTTCGTGACATCCGTTTGCAGGGTTTTTGTAACGATAATTTTACAAAAATGGCTTGATCCCGGAAAATGGCGCTTATCTGGCTGACCTTGTGTGTGATTTTGTCAGCTTATCTTTACGACTTTTCCGTGACCCAACGAAATTTTCGTCTGCTTCGAGAGCTCCCATGCGTATCAAAGTGCATTGCCAGAACCGTATCGGCATCCTGCGAGACATCCTCAACCTGCTGGTGGAGTATGGCATCAACGTGTTGCGGGGCGAGGTGGGGGGGGATCATGGCAATGCCATCTACCTGCACTGCCCGAACCTGATCAACTTGCAGTTCCAGGCGCTGCGGCCGAAGTTCGAGTCCATCGCCGGGGTGTTCGGGGTCAAGCGCGTCGGGCTGATGCCCAGCGAACGTCGGCATATGGAGCTGAACGCGCTGCTGGGGGCGTTGGACTTTCCGGTGCTGTCGATCGACATGGGCGGCAGTATCGTCGCCGCCAACCGTGGCGCGGCGCAGCTGCTCGGGGTGCGTGTGGACGAGGTGCCGGGCATTGCGCTGTCGCGTTATGTCGAGGAGTTCGACCTGCCGGAGTTGATACGCGCCAACAAGTCGCGGATCAACGGCCTGCGCATCAAGGTCAAGGGTGATGTGTTCCTGGCCGATATCGCACCGTTGCAGTCCGAGCATGACGACAGCGAGGCCTTGGCCGGCGCGGTCATCACCTTGCACCGGGCCGACCGCATCGGGGAGCGCATCTATAACGTGCGCAAGCAGGAGCTGCGTGGTTTCGACAGCATCTTCCAGAGCTCGAAAGTGATGGCGGCCGTGGTGCGCGAGGCGCGGCGCATGGCGCCGCTGGATGCGCCGCTGCTGATCGAGGGCGAGACCGGTACTGGCAAGGAATTGCTGGCGCGCGCCTGCCACCTGGCCAGCCCGCGTGGCCAGGCGCCATTGATGGCGCTCAATTGCGCCGGTCTGCCGGAGTCGATGGCCGAGACCGAGTTGTTCGGCTATGGCCCGGGCGCGTTCGAGGGGGCGCGGGCCGAGGGCAAGCTCGGGCTGCTGGAACTCACGGCCGGCGGGACGCTGTTTCTCGATGGTGTCGCAGAGATGAGCCCGCGTCTGCAGGTCAAGCTGCTGCGCTTCCTGCAGGACGGCTGCTTCCGCCGGGTCGGCAGCGACGAGGAGGTTTACCTGGATGTGCGGGTGATCTGCGCCACCCAGGTCGATCTGTCCGAGCTGTGTGCCCGTGGCGAGTTCCGCCAGGATCTCTACCATCGCCTCAACGTGCTGTCGCTGCATATCCCGCCGCTGCGCGAATGCATGGATGGCCTGGAGGGGCTGGTGCAGCATTTTCTCGACCAGGCCAGTCGGCAGATAGGCTGCCCGATGCCGCGACTCGCGTCGGCGGCGATGGACAAGCTTGGCCAGTATCACTGGCCGGGCAATGTGCGCCAGTTGGAGAACGTGTTGTTCCAGGCCGTATCGCTGTGCGACGGCGGAGTGGTGAAAGGCGAACATATTCGCCTGCCGGATTATGGCGTGCGCCAGCCGCTGGGTGAGTTCTCACTGGATGGCGATCTTTCGCAGATTGTCGGACGCTTTGAAAGGGCGGTATTGGAAAGTTTGATGAGTGAGTTTCCAAGTAGCCGGGCGCTGGGGAAAAGATTGGGTGTTTCCCATACGACCATTGCCAACAAGTTACGCGATTATTCGTTGAACAAGTCGGGGGAGTGAGTGTGGCTAGTTACCTTGAA
>NZ_JAOCDM010000157.1 GCF_029840925.1 Pseudomonas sp. GD03858 | reverse complement strand
AAGAAGGCCCGGGATCCTCGCGAATCCCGGGCCTTGCTCAACAGCTCACTGCACTCAGTGGAACTGCTCTTCCTCGGTCGAGCCGGTCAGTGCGGTCACCGACGAGGCGCCACCCTGGATCACGGTGGTCATGTCGTCGAAGTAGCCGGTACCGACTTCCTGCTGGTGCGCGACGAAGGTGTAGCCTTTGCTGGCGTCGGCGAATTCCTGCTCCTGCAGCTTGACGTAGGCGGTCATGTCGTTGCGGGCGTAGTCGTGCGCCAGGTTGAACATGCCGTGCCACATGTTGTGGATGCCGGCCAGGGTGATGAACTGGTGCTTGTAGCCCATGGCCGACAGCTCGCGCTGGAACTTGGCGATGGTGGCGTCGTCCAGGTTCTTCTTCCAGTTGAACGAAGGCGAGCAGTTGTACGACAGGATCTGGTCCGGGTATTCCTTCTTGATCGCCTCGGCGAAGCGGCGGGCTTCTTCCAGGTCCGGCTTGGCGGTTTCGCACCAGATCAGGTCGGCGTACGGGGCGTAGGCCAGGCCACGGGCAATGGCCTGGTCGAGGCCGGCGCGTACCTTGTAGAAGCCTTCACGGGTACGCTCGCCGATTACGAACGGCTGGTCGTACGGGTCGCAGTCGCTGGTCAGCAGGTCGGCGGCGTTGGCGTCGGTACGGGCCAGGATGATGGTTGGCACGCCCGAGACGTCAGCGGCCAGGCGCGCTGCAACCAGCTTCTGCACGGCTTCCTGGGTCGGGACCAGGACCTTGCCGCCCATGTGGCCGCATTTTTTCACCGAGGCCAGCTGGTCTTCGAAGTGCACGCCGGCGGCGCCTGCCTCGATCATGTTCTTCATCAGCTCGTAGGCGTTCAGCACGCCGCCGAAACCGGCTTCGGCGTCAGCCACGATCGGCGCGAAGTAGTCGATGTAGCCGTCGTCGCCCGGGTTCTTGCCAGCTTTCCACTGGATCTGGTCGGCGCGGCGGAAGGCGTTGTTGATGCGCTTGACCACGGTCGGTACCGAGTCGACCGGGTACAGCGACTGGTCGGGGTACATCGACTCGGCCGAGTTGTTGTCGGCGGCAACCTGCCAGCCGGACAGGTAGATGGCCTGGATGCCAGCCTTTACCTGCTGCACTGCCTGGCCGCCGGTCAGGGCGCCCATGCAGTTGACGAAATCTTTTTCTGGGCGGAAGGACGGGTGGGCACCTTCGGTGACCAGCTTCCACAGTTTTTCTGCGCCTTGGCGAGCAAAGGTGTGCTCTGGCTGCAGCGAGCCACGCAGGCGAACGACATCAGCGGCGGTGTAGGTACGGGTCACGCCTTTCCAGCGCGGGTTTTCGGCCCAGTCTTTCTCGAGGGCTGCAATTTGCTGTTCGCGTGTCAGTGCCATGGAAATAAACCTCGTCGCATCGATCTTGAGTGTAATTGTGCTGATGCTCGGATACGCAGATCAGAAGCCAGGCGGCTGTGCTGTCCGGGGGAGTGCGGCGGCGAACGCAGGAGGCTCGAAGGGGAAGGGTTGTGCAGGCCAGGCGAAGGTGTGCCCTGCAGGTCGGCTCGTGGTTGCCTTGCTGCGGTGCGACGCGATTGCCAGAACTGCGGTGATGCGCTTCCGTCCCTCGGGACAACTTCTTCGTTGCAGTCGCAATCCCGTCGAACCGCCTTGTGGGCCGTATGGACACGAGGTGCCTCCACGGTGGGAGGAGCGCACCTCGAAGACCCTTGCCAGGGCCTCTGATTAGCGGGAGCGAGGCCATCATGCCCTTGGCGAAAAGAGCCTGTCAAATGTTTTGTAGTGCTTTTTTATGCTTACTACATCTTTGGTCTAATGCGACTTGGCAGTCAGTTTCAAGGCCTTCGGTCGAGGCCTTGATTTGCCTGGTTTCAGTCCAGAAGGTCGACTTTGACACGCAATGTCATGTTTTCCCCGCGCTGGGTGCTGTAGCTGAGGCTTGACGCGCTGCGCTCGGACTGACTCTGCTGGTTGAAGCCGGCCAGGGTGATCCACTCGCCGAGCTTGCCGGTGACGGTCGTGTCGGTGCTCTGGACTTTCACTACATCGGCACGTTCCTGGCTCATTCGGTCGTTGTTCGTGCTTATTTGCAGGCGAACCGTATCGCCGCTCAGGCGTGGCGTGACATAGAAACCTTGGGTGACATTGCGGTACTCGGTGTTGCTCTGGATGCGTCCGTAACCGTCGGTGGCGGTGCTGGTGACCGGGATGCTCTGACCGACCTGGATCAGCGCCGGCTGGCCTTCGCTGGCCTGCACCTGTTGCAGGCCGCCTTCGCGGTTGGCGGTGCCGTAGCGAATGACGCGGGCGTTGCCGCGGTTGTCCTGGAAGTTGCTGTCGCTGTTGTCCACGCTGATCATCAGTCGCTTGGGCGCGGTGTCGAGCTGCTGCAGCAGGGCGCGCAGGTCGTCGATGCGTTCCTGGCTGGCGTTGACGATCAGCTTGTCCTCGAAGGTGCTGACGCTGCCGTCCTTGCCGAGGAACGACTGGGCGGCGGGCAGCAGTTCGGCGCTGGCGCGGTGTTGCAGGGGGATGACCTCGGTGGCGGCCTGGGCGGCGAGGCTGGCGGCCAGCAGCAGGGAGGCGAGCAGGGGGCGTAGCGGCATGTCCATGATCTCCGCAGGTGGAAGGGACATGATGGCAAATTTGCGTGCAACTTGCCGTGCGGATTGACGGTGGCTGCTATCAGACAAATTCCGTAACATCGCGCCCTCGATTTTCAGTCTCGCCCCCAAAAGGCAACGCATGTCCTGTGGGAGCGGGTTTACCCGCGAATGCGTCAGGGAATGCACCATCGCATTCGCGGGTAAACCCGCTCCCACAGGTAATGTGTGCTGCCATTGCTGTCTGTACAGGACCTTCATGAAACCCGCTCGCCTACGCGCCGACCTGCTCGCCGGTCTGACCACTTCCTTCGCCCTGGTGCCCGAGTGCATCGCTTTTGCCCTGGTGGCGCACCTCAATCCGCTGATGGGCCTGTACGGTGCCTTCATCATCTGCACCCTGACCGCGCTGTTTGGCGGCCGTCCGGGGATGATCTCCGGCGCCGCCGGCTCCATGGCGGTGGTGATCGTCGCCCTGGTGGTGCAGCACGGCGCGCAATACCTGCTGGCCACGGTGCTGCTGGGCGGGGTGGTGATGATCCTGTTCGGCGCGCTGCGTCTGGGCAAGCTGGTGCGGTTGGTGCCTTACCCGGTGATGCTCGGCTTCGTCAACGGCCTGGCGATCGTCATCGCCCTGGCGCAGCTGGAGCACTTCAAGGAGGGTGAGCACTGGCTCACTGGCACGCCGCTGTACCTGATGATCGGCCTGGTCGCGCTGACCATGCTGGTAGTCTACGTACTGCCCAAGCTCACCCGCGCAGTGCCGCCGGCATTGGTGGCGATCCTCGGTGTTGGCCTGCTGGTCTACTTGCTCGGCCTGCCGACCCGCACCTTGGGCGACATGGCCCATATCGCGGGTGGCCTGCCTGGCCTGGCGTTGCCCGACGTGCCGTGGAACCTCGAAACCCTGAAGATCATCGCACCCTATGCGCTGCTGATGGCCATGGTCGGTTTGCTGGAAACCCTGCTGACCCTCAACCTCACCGACGAGATCACCGAGAGCCGTGGCTACCCGGACCGCGAGTGCGTGGCCCTGGGCGCGGCCAACATGGTCTCGGGCCTGTGCGGCGGCATGGGCGGCTGCGCGATGATCGGCCAGACCGTGATCAACCTCAGCTCCAATGGCCGTGGGCGCCTGTCGGGCGTGGTGGCCGGGGTGATGATCCTGCTGTTCGTGCTGTTCCTGTCGCCGCTGATCGAGCGCATTCCGCTGGCGGCGCTGGTGGGGGTGATGTTCGTGGTGGCCCAGCAGACCTTCGCCTGGGCCTCCCTGCGGGTGCTGCACAAGGTGCCGGTGAGTGACGTGCTGGCGATCATTGCGGTGACCGTGGTCACGGTGTTCACCGACCTGGCCACTGCGGTGCTGTTCGGCATCGTCATCGCCGCGATCAATTTCGCCTGGCAGCACGCGCGGGAGCTGTATGCCGACAGTCACGAAGATGGGGATGGGGGCAAGCATTACCAGGTGCATGGCACGCTGTTCTTCGCCTCGACCACGCCGTTCCTGAACCAGTTCGATCCGGCCAATGACCCGGCCAAGGTCACCCTGGATTGCCAGCACCTGAGTTTTGTCGACTACTCGGCGGTGGCGGCGCTGAAGACCTTGCGCGAGCGTTATGCCAAGGCGGGCAAGCAGTTGCGGGTGGTGCACCTGTCGGAGCGCTGCAAGAAGCTGCTCAAGCGGGCGGGGGAGCAGCACTGACACGCAGCGCTGTCTGACCTGACGCATTCGCGGGTAAACCCGCTCCCACAGGGTTTCGCGATCCCTGTGGGAGCGGGTTTACCCGCGAATCGAGTGCGCAGCGCTCGCCTCATGACTCCCCGCGATTCTTCTTCACGATGGCATCGGCGATGCTCGCCGGTGCCTCGGCATAGCGAGTGAACTCCATCGAGAAGCTGGCCCGGCCCTGGGTCATCGAGCGCATCGAGGTGGCGTAGCCGAACATCTCGCCCAGTGGCACCTCGGCGCGGATCACCTTGCCGGCCGGGGTCTCGTCGCCATCCTGGATCATTCCTCGGCGTCGGCTCAGGTCGCCGAGGATATCGCCCTGGTACTCCTCGGGCGTGACCACCTCGACCTTCATCACCGGTTCGAGCAGCACCGCGCCGCCTTTCTGCGACAACTGCTTGGTGGCCATCGACGCGGCGATCTTGTAGGCCATCTCGTTGGAGTCGACATCGTGGTACGAGCCGTCGTACACCGCCGCCTTCAGGTTGATCAGCGGATAGCCGGCGAGCACGCCGTTCTTCATCTGCTCTTCGATGCCTTTCTGGATGGCCGGGATGTACTCCCGTGGCACCACGCCGCCGACGATTTCGTTGACGAACTCCAGGCCTTCCTTGCCTTCATCGCCCGGGGCGAAGCGGATCCAGCAATGCCCGTACTGGCCACGACCGCCGGACTGGCGCACGAAGCGCCCTTCGATTTCGCAGGTGTTGCGGATCTTCTCGCGGTAAGCCACCTGCGGCTTGCCGATATTGGCCTCGACGTTGAACTCGCGGCGCATGCGGTCGACGATGATGTCCAGGTGCAGCTCGCCCATGCCGGAGATGATGGTCTGGCCGGTCTCCTCGTCGGTCTTGACCCGGAACGACGGGTCTTCCTGCGCCAGCTTGCCCAGGGCGATGCCCATCTTCTCCTGGTCGCCCTTGGTCCTGGGCTCCACCGCCACCGAGATCACCGGGTCGGGGAAATCCATGCGCTCGAGGATGATCGGCTTGTCCATGTCGCACAGGGTGTCACCGGTGGTCACGTCTTTCATGCCGATCAGCGCGGCGATGTCGCCGGCGCACACATCCTTGATCTCGGCGCGCTGGTTGGCGTGCATCTGCACCATGCGGCCGATGCGCTCCTTCTTGCCCTTGACCGAATTGAGCACGGCATTGCCGGAGCTGAGCACGCCGGAGTACACCCGGGCGAAGGTCAGGGTGCCGACGAACGGGTCGGTGGCGATTTTGAAGGCCAGGGCCGAGAACGGTTCCTTGTCGTCGGCGTGGCGTTCCAGGTGTTTTTCCTCGTCGTCAGGGTCGGTGCCCTTGATCGCCGGGATCTCGCTGGGGGCGGGCAGGTAGTCGATCACCGCGTCGAGCATCAGCGGCACGCCCTTGTTCTTGAACGACGAGCCGAGGATGGTCGGCACGATCTCGTTGGCGATGGTGCGCTGGCGCAGGGCGGCCTTGATTTCCTCGGTGGTGAACTCCTCGCCCTCGAGGAATTTCAGGGTCAGCTCTTCGCTGGCATCCGCCGCCGCCTCGATCATATGGGCCCGCCATTCGTCGGCCAGATCCTGCAGTTCGGTCGGGATCTCTTCCTCGCGGTAGCTGGTGCCCTGGTCGGCCTCGTTCCAGTAGATGGCCTTCATCTTCACCAGGTCGATCTGGCCGATGAAGTTCTCCTCGCTGCCGATGGCCAGCTGGATCGGCACCGGATGGTGCCCCAGGCGTTGGTCGATCTGCTTCACCACCCGCAGGAAGTCGGCGCCCTGGCGGTCCATCTTGTTGATATAGGCCAGGCGCGGCACATGGTACTTGTTGGCCTGGCGCCACACGGTCTCGGACTGCGGCTCGACGCCGTCGGCGCCGCTGAACACCACCACCGCGCCATCGAGCACGCGCAGCGAGCGCTCCACCTCGATGGTGAAGTCGACGTGGCCGGGGGTGTCGATGATGTTGAAGCGGTACTTGTGGGGGAACTGCTGGGTCGAGCCCTGCCAGAAGGCCGTGGTGGCCGCCGAGGTGATGGTGATGCCGCGTTCCTGTTCCTGGGCCATCCAGTCCATGGTCGCGGCGCCGTCGTGGACCTCGCCCATCTTGTGGTTGACCCCGGTATAGAACAGGATCCGCTCGGTGGTGGTGGTCTTGCCGGCATCCACGTGGGCAACGATACCGATGTTGCGGTACAGCTCGATGGGGGTCGTGCGGGCCATGGTCGGGTCACCTGTGGGCGAGGATTCTCCCAAGGTAGCAGAGCGGGAGAATCCTGCCGGGGCGACCGTCAGTCGGCGAGCACCTGCAACTGCCATTGACCGTCGCTTTCACGGGCCAGGCCGCTGGCCGGCAGCAAGGCCAGCAGGCGTTCATGCAGGGCGGACTCGGTGAACGACTTGAGGGTGGTCATGTCCAGTGCGCCGACGGTGACCAGCTCGGCCTTGGTATAGGACAGCCAGGCTTTCTTCAGCACCAGCAGCACGTCGCTGCCTGCGGTATTGGCGAAGCACCGGTGCAGGGTACGGCCTTCCAGTTCGAAACTGTGGCGGTGCTCGTAACCGTCCTCTGCGCCATTGCCCTCGGCGCAGCGGTGGCAGCGGCAGGGGCCCTCGCCGAAGGCGTTGCGCAGGTAGCTGTTGAAGTCCACGACGGGCTTGAGGGTCAGGCGTTTGTCGACCTCGAACAGGTCGGCGATCAGGGGTTGTTCGGCGCTCACTCGGTATCCTCGCGTGGTGTGGCGTGCATCGGCGGGCACCCTAACAGATCGGGCCCTTCAGATCACCTTTTGCAGGCCTGGCCTCTTCGCGGGTAAACCCGCTCCCACAGGCAATGTGAAAATCCCTGTGGGAGCGGGTTTACCCGCGAAGAGGCCAATAGAGACAACAAGGGCCGCCTGCCGTACTCTTACGCGCCAGCAATCCAACCCTTCAAAACCGAGGTAACCCCGCTTGAGCACCAAGTACCCCTACACCGCCACCGTGACCATCAGCGCCGAAGACCGTGGGGGCGATACCGAGGCCTCGGAGAACACCAACATGCGCGTGGGCCTTGAGGCGGTGACTGAGGTGCTGAAGAAAGTGCATTTCGTCGGTACGCTCGGGGCGCCGGAGAAAGGCGCCACGCACATCTGCGTCACCTTGGAGAACGGCCTCAGCTACTACGGCCCGATCGTCAACGGTCACGCCGAACTCGAAGGCGGCTGGATTGCCTTCGAATGTGACATGCCCACCCCCGAAGAGCTGGGCCTGTAAGCCTCAGCCCAGTTCCGCCAGGCACTGCTCGAGGATATCCAGCCCTTTTTCGAGCACCTCGGTCTCGATGGTCAGTGGTGCCAGCAGGCGGATGATGTGCCGTGCCTTGCCGCTAGGCATGAGCAGCAGGCCTTTGGCCCGCGCCGTTTCCAGCACCCTGGCCAGCAGCGCCGGTGCTGGGCTGCCGTCGGCGCTGACGAACTCGATACCGCGCATGGCACCCACACCGGTCAGGCGACCGATGAACGGGTACAAGGCTGTCCAGCGCTGCGCGCGACGGACGATGGCCTGCTCTTGACGCTCCCCCCAGTTGGCGATGTTTTCGTCCGTCATCTGCGCCAGGCTGGCCAGGGCCGCCGCGCAGGCGATCGGATTGCCGGAGTAGGTGCCGCCCAGGCCGCCCTTGGGCAGCGCGTCCATGATTTCCCGGCGACCAACCACCGCCCCCAATGGCATGCCCCCGGCAATGCTCTTGGCCAGCAACAGCAGGTCCGGCTCGATCGCCAGCCGTGGGAACGCGAAGCGCTGCCCGGTGCGCCCGAAGCCGGACTGGATTTCGTCGATGATGATCAGGATTCCGCGTTCGTCGCAGAATCGCCGCAATGCCTGGGCAAAGGTTGGGTCTAGGGCGAGAAAGCCGCCTTCGCCTTGCACCGGCTCGAAGATGAACGCCGCCACGTCCTCCACAGCCAGTTCGACGCTGAACAAGCGGTCCATGGCCTGCAGCGCCTGTTCGCAGCTCACCCCAGTGTCCGCGCTGGGGTAGGGCAGGTGGTAGACCGGGCCGGGCAGCTCGCCCACGCGCTGCTTGTACGGGGCGACCTTGCCATTGAGGTTGAGGGTGGCCAGGGTGCGGCCGTGGAAGCCGCCGTCGAAGGCGACGATGGCGCGCTTGCCGGTGGCGGCGCGGGCGACCTTGAGTGCGTTTTCCGCGGCCTCCGCGCCACTGTTGGTGAGCATGCCCGTCAAGGGGTAGCTGAGCGGGACGAACTGGCGCAGGCGCTCCATCAATTCCAGGTACGGACCGTGGGGCGCGGCGTTGAAGGCATAGTGGGTCAGGCGCTCGGCCTGCTGCTGGATGGCCTCGACCACCGCCGGGTTGCAATGGCCCAGGTTGAGCACGCCGATACCGCCGACGAAGTCGATGTAACGCTTGCCAGTGGTGTCCCAGACTTCGGCGTTACGGCCATGGGAAAGTGTGATCGGGTGAACGATGGCGATGGACTGGCTGATACTTTCCTGATTCATCTA
Organism: Pseudomonas sp. GD03858; assembly: GCF_029840925.1. Taxonomy (GTDB): domain Bacteria; phylum Pseudomonadota; class Gammaproteobacteria; order Pseudomonadales; family Pseudomonadaceae; genus Aquipseudomonas. The sequence continues at coordinate 243 of NZ_JAOCDM010000157.1, read as the reverse complement.
CACGCGGCCTGTTGTTCGGTTCGAGCCATATCCAAGCGTGCCGTCGATAGCGTCCGCAAACGAATTATTGGATTGCAATTATTCCTTTAATTCTTGAAGTTGGTTTTTCGTAGGCAAGTGAGGGCCATTCCTTTCAAGGTGTCCGCCGACAGAGGTGTTTCGCCTATCAGATCGAGCGCCGCCCGCGCGGCGCATCGCGACGCAAGGCCGCTCCTACATTTGTTGCAACGTGCCGAACCTGTC
>NZ_JAOCDM010000156.1 GCF_029840925.1 Pseudomonas sp. GD03858 | reverse complement strand
GTACAGGATGCATGATGGACAAAAGCCAATCGAATGGTTGGGTAGCAGCAAGCAGGACCTGCGGGACTTTCCGATTGTGGCAAGGCAGCGGGCCGGGTATCAGCTGGAGCTGATCCAGGACGGTGAGGCCCCCTTCGACTGGAAACCAATGGAAAGCGTTGGGCCTGGGACGCGGGAAATCCGCATCAAGTGTCGGGACGGGGCGTTTCGGGTGTTCTACGTCGTGAGTCGACCAGAAGCGGTTTATGTCCTGCACGCGTTTCGCAAGACGACCGAGAAGACGGAAAAGCGTGATATCGATCTGGCGAGAGCGCGATACAAATTGTTGGGCGCCTGCTGAGCTGGAGTCGACAGTGTTTGAACGAGATGGATGCACAGAGGGATTTGCGATGACAAACGAACGCTCCACTTCGGTATGGGATGCGCTGTTCGACTCACCCGAAGAGGCCGAGAACCTGCGGCTTCGGGCGAAGCTGATGAGGGTGTTGACCAGGATTGTCCGGTCTTGGGATCTGCCGCAGAAAGACGCAGCACGGCGACTGCATCTGACTCAGCCACGCTTGAGTGACTTGCTCAATGGCAAGATAGACAAGTTCTCGCTGGATGCATTGGTGAATATCCTGGCGAATGCTGATCTGGAAGTTGAATTCACGGTGAAAAAGAAATCTGCGTGATGGTTGCTTCGCTTTAGTTGCGCGGGCTTTTCCTGATTAGGTGAGGGCTGCCAGGTGTTCGCCGAAAGTTCTTCAGCGCCCATGAGATCGAGCGCCGCCCGCGCGGCGCATCGCGACGCAAGGCCGCTCCTACATTTGTTTCGGGCCAGTCTCTCCTGTGCCATTACCTGGTCCGCCTTGTTGGCTCGACACAATTTCAGCGTGGGCGTTGCTGCCGCCCCACATGACTCAAGGCATGCGCCAAGGCGGGCAGCGGTACTTTCACAGGACTCATTGGCCCGAAACAGATGTAGGAGCGGCCTTGCGTCGCGATGCGCCGCGCGGGCGGCGCTCGATTTCAAACGCGCTGCAAGGCTTTCGTCCAGCGCTTGGACGCCCTCATGCGATCGTAGCTATGGGCCTGGAAGCGCTGGCCCCAAGGGTTACCTCTGCCGTGTTTCCTACGCAGATCCCGAGACTTCCCCTATTCCATGTAGTCCATTTCCCAAACATACTTCTGCCCCCTTACAAGCCATTGCGGTGCTCTGGGTTGGTCACTAGTCTCGGGCGGTCGTTGCGAATGCAGCGATCGGCTTTGACAGGCCGCTGAGAACCTTGCGCATGGCTTCCGCGTTATGGCTGTTGTGCGTGGGGCACCTTGTGTGCGCCGGGTTAGGTTCTCTCACCGGTCTGTCAACCCACGTACAGCTGCCACCCTTTTGTTTGACAGCAGATGGTGGTGGCCCATTTTGAGAGAGCCATACCATGCTAAAGATCGTCCCCGATCCACCCCACAACCCTCACTCCCTCGAAGACACCCTCATCCAGGCCACCGAGTACGGCCCTTGCGCCTTGACCGTGGCCCATCATGCCGTGCAGCTCAAACCCAGGTCGCCGGCTGCCGTGTTGATGATGGCATCGATGCATGAAATGGAGTCGCTGCGTGTGTTGCTCGAAGCGGCGTTGATCCCGGTGCAGATGCCAGTGCAGGCGCCGACGTTGCATTAGGCCGCGAGGCATGAGTTGCCTGGTCTGGCCCTTTCGCGGGCTTGCCCGCGAAGAGGCCCGCACAGGCACCGACCCTTTCAGGGAGAACAACCATGACCACAGACAACACCCCCACCACCGTCGGTAAGACCAAGTTCTATCAAGGCGAAGGCATGACCGACCCACTGTTCTGCATCGAACCCGGCATTCCCTGCCAGCATGCCCGCGACCAGGCCTCGGAGCTGATGGGCTGCGTACGCGACCTGACCATCACCGGGATCATGGAGGAAAAGCCCCAGTTGCTCTGGGCCTCGTACTACCTGAGCGCGCTGGCCAAGGCGCTGATGGATGATGCCGAGCTCGGCATGAAGCATTGAGACTTGTGCTGCCAGTGCCGGCCTCTTCGCGGGCAAGCCCTACGGGGGCTTGAAGTTGATGAAAAACCTGTAGGAGCGGCCTTGTGTCGCGATGGGCTGCAAAGCAGCCCCGGCGATCTTTGCAACAACGCTGAAATCCCGGGGCTGCTGCGCAGCCCTTTCGCGACGCAAGGCCGCTCCTACAGGGACCGTGCCAGGTTGAGAAATCTCGGCAAGACAGTTGCTCCCACAAAAAAGGAGAGCCTGAGCTCTCCTTTTCCGTTCAACGACCGTCAGCGTCAGCCGATGGTCATCAGGCTGGCGTTACCACCTGCCGCCGCGGTGTTCACGCTCACCGCCCGCTCGATCACCAGGCGCTCCAGGGCGATCTGGTGATCGCCGCTCGACAGCCCGTGCACGCCGACGATCGCGCCGGCACGCTTGGCCACCTGCTCGCACACGCCGCGCAGCTGGTCGGAGTGGCCGTGGTGAATGACCGCATCGAAGGCCACCTCGTCCTTGCTCCAGTCGGCCACCAGCTTGATCTTCGCTTGCAGCTCCTTCGGCAGGCGGCCGCGCACGGTCTTGGCCGGCTCGCCGTCCTGGAACACCGCCGAGCTACCCACGGCCAGTACCGCCGCCAGCTGGGCCAGCAGGTCGGCCTCGTTGTCGGCCAGGCACAGCACGTGTTCGCGTGGCAGCACGCTGTAGGTGTTGCGCTCGCCGGTCGGGCCTGGCAGCACGCGGGTGATGCCGCTCTGCGACTGCTCGGCGAACTGCTCGCACAGCGCGGTCAGGTCGCTCATCTGGCTGCTGGCCGCCCAGGTCGTGAGGGTGGTCAGCGGCTTGAGCTGCTGGTCGCGCAGGGTGGTGTCAGCCTGGCTGCGTGCATCGTCGGCCTGGAAGTGGCGGGCGATGGCGTCGGCCGGGCGGGTCGACAGCAGGCGGTACAGGTACAGCGGGCCGCCGGCTTTCGGGCCGGTGCCCGACAGGCCTTCACCGCCGAACGGCTGCACGCCGACCACGGCACCGACGATGTTGCGATTGACGTACATGTTGCCGGCGTTGACGTTGTCCACCACCTTGGCGATGGTCTCGTCGATACGGGTGTGCACGCCCAGGGTCAGGCCGTAGCCGGAGGCGTTGATCTGCTCGATCAGTTGGTCCAGGTCCTTGCGGTTGTAGCGCACCACGTGCAGCACCGGGCCGAAGATTTCGCGCTTGAGCTCGTCGAAGCTTTCCAGCTCGATCAGGGTCGGCATCACGAAGGTACCGCGCTTGATCTCCTCGCCTTCGGCGATGGCCACCTGGTAGACGGTGCGGCCTTTGTCGCGCATGCCCTGGATGTGCTTCTCGATGCCGGCCTTGGCTTCGGCGTCGATTACCGGGCCGATGTCCACGGACAGACGCTCCGGGTTGCCCAGGCGGCTTTCGGCCATGGCGCCCTTGAGCATTTCGATCACGCGCTCGGCGGAGTCTTCCTGCAGGCACAGCACGCGCAGGGCCGAGCAACGCTGGCCGGCACTGTCGAAGGCCGAGGAGACCACATCGATCACCACCTGCTCGGTCAGCGCCGAGGAGTCGACGATCATGGCGTTCTGGCCGCCGGTTTCGGCGATCAGCGGGATCGGGCGGCCCTGGTTGTCCAGACGGCCGGCGATGTTGCGTTGCAGCAGGCGAGCGACTTCGGTGGAACCGGTGAACATCACGCCCTTGACGCGCTCGTCACCGACCAGGCCGGCACCGACGGTTTCGCCCTGGCCCGGCAGCAGTTGCAGCACGCCTTCGGGGATGCCGGCTTCCAGCAGCAGGCGCACGGCTTGGGCTGCGACCAGCGGGGTCTGTTCGGCCGGCTTGGCCAGTACCGGGTTGCCGGCGGCGAGGGCCGCGGCCACCTGGCCGGAGAAGATCGCCAGCGGGAAGTTCCACGGGCTGATGCAGACTACCGGACCCAGCGGGCGGCAGCTGTCGTTGCGCAGGTCGTTGCGTGCCTGCACCGCGTAGTAGCGCAGGAAGTCCACGGCCTCGCGCACTTCGGCGATGGCGTTGGCGAAGGTCTTGCCGGCTTCGCGTACCAGCAGGCCCATCAGCGGCTGGATGTCGGCTTCCATCAGGTCGGCGGCGCGCTCGAGGATCGCGGCGCGCTCGGCTGGCGGAGTGGCCTGCCAGATCGGTGCGGCGTTCAGCGCGCACTGGATGGCGTTGTCGACATCGGCGACGGTGGCCTCCTGCACATGACCCACGACATCGCGGTGGTCGGCAGGGTTGAGCACCGGCACGGCCGGCTGCTCGCTGGCGGCGCAGGCCAGCAGCGGGGTGGCTTTCCAGTCGTTGTGGGCGGTGGCCAGCAGGGCGCAGGACAGCGACGCCAGGCGGTGTTCGTTGGCCATGTCGATACCGGCCGAGTTGGCCCGCTCGCTGCCGTACAGCTCACGCGGCATCGGGATGCGCGGGTGCGGCAGGCCGATGCTGCCTTCCTGGGTGCCCATGCGCTCGATGCTGGCGACCGGGTCGGCGACCAGTTCCTGGATGGAGATCGAGTGGTCGGCGATGCGGTTGACGAACGAGGTGTTGGCGCCGTTTTCCAGCAGGCGGCGGACCAGGTAGGCCAGCAGGGTCTCGTGGGTGCCGACCGGTGCGTACACGCGGCACGGACGGTTCAGCTTGCCCTCGGAAATCTTGCCCACGACTTGCTCGTACAGCGGTTCGCCCATGCCGTGCAGGCACTGGAACTCGTACTGGCCCGGGTAGTAGTTCTGCCCGGCGATGGTGTAGATGGCCGACAGGGTGTGGGCGTTGTGGGTGGCGAACTGCGGGTAGATGGCTTCTGGCACGGCCAGCAGCTTGCGCGCGCAGGCGACATAGGACACGTCGGTGTACACCTTGCGGGTGTAGACCGGATAGCCTTCCAGGCCCTCGACCTGGGCGCGCTTGATTTCGCTGTCCCAGTAGGCGCCCTTCACCAGGCGGATCATCAGGCGGTGGCGGCTGCGCTTGGCCAGGTCGATGACGTAGTCGATCACGTACGGGCAGCGCTTCTGGTAGGCCTGGATGACGAAGCCGATACCGTTCCAGCCTGCCAGCGACGGCTCGAAGCACAGGCGCTCGAGCAGGTCCAGCGACAGCTCCAGGCGGTCGGCTTCCTCGGCGTCGATGTTCAGGCCGATGTCGTACTGCTTGGCCAGCAGGGTCAGCGACAGCAGGCGCGGGTACAGCTCGCTCATCACGCGCTCGTACTGGGCGCGACTGTAGCGCGGGTGCAGGGCCGAGAGCTTGATCGAGATGCCCGGGCCTTCATAGATGCCGCGGCCGTGCGAGGCCTTGCCGATCGAGTGGATCGCCTGCTCGTAGGAGGCCAGGTATTTCTGCGCGTCGTGCTCGGTCAGCGCGGCTTCGCCGAGCATGTCGTAGCTGTAGCGGAAGCCCTTGGCTTCGAACTTGCTGGCGTTGGCCAGGGCTTCGGCGATGGTCTCGCCGGTGACGAACTGCTCGCCCATCAGGCGCATGGCCATGTCGACGCCCTTGCGGATCATCGGCTCGCCGCTCTTGCCGATGATGCGGGTGAGCGAGGAGGTCAGGCCGGATTCGTTGTGGGTGCTGACCAGCTTGCCGGTCAGCAGCAGGCCCCAGGTGGCGGCGTTGACGAACAGCGACGGGCTGTTGCCCAGGTGCGGCTGCCAGTTGCCGGTGCTGATCTTGTCGCGGATCAGCGCGTCACGGGTGCCCTTGTCGGGGATGCGCAGCAGCGCTTCGGCCAGGCACATCAGCGCCACGCCTTCCTGGGACGACAGCGAGAACTCCTGCAGCAGGCCCTGGACGATGCCGGCGCGGCCGCCTGCGCTTTTCTGGTTGCGCAGCTTGTCGGCCAGGCTTGCGGCCAGCTTGTTGGTGGCTTCGGCCTGGGCGGCCGGCAGGCGTGCCTGCTCCAGCAGCATCGGCACCACTTCCTGCTCGGGGCGGCGGTAGGCGGCGGTGATCGCCGAGCGCAGTACCGACTGCGGCAGGATGCTTTCGGCGAATTCCAGGAAGCACTGGTGGGCGTGGTCGGCGGCGACTTCGCCGGCGTCGTCGCCAGCGGCGGCATGGCCGTTGAGGTCGTTCAGGGTGGCGCCACCCTCGAGCTTCTCGAGATAGTTGAAGATCGCTTGCTTGATCAACCAGTGCGGCGTGCGGTCGATGGACTGCGCAGCTGCTTTGAGTCGCTCACGGGTCGGGTCGTCGAGTTTGACCCCAAGGGTGGTCGTCGCCATTTCTTATCCTCGTTATTGGCCACGGATGTGGCCTAAGCTGGCGGCAAGATTAGCTGTAGGAGAATTCGGGTGCAACCGGGTGCAACCCGAAATTGCCAGGGTAAAGGTGCAACTCGTCTGAAGGATATTTCCGTACAGCTGAAATGGTCGTTCTTGGTGCTTTTTCTTATGGAAAAGGCTGTGTTTGCTCCGAAAAGGAGCAAAAAGTGAGCTTTATCCGAAAATCCACAGCGGGGTGCAACTTGCAAATGAAAAATGGTTGCACCTCGTTCATGTTGTTGCATAGGATGCGCCGCCTGGGTGCAACCGTCGTCACACGCGGTGGTCGCAAGAGATAAAAACAACGCCAGGGCACAACTCATGGGCAATCCACTAACGATCACCTTCGTGGTCTACATTGCGGCAATGGTGCTGATCGGCTTCGCCGCCTATCGCTCCACCAAGAACCTTTCCGACTACATTCTCGGCGGCCGTAGCCTCGGCAGCGTGGTTACCGCGCTTTCCGCCGGCGCATCGGACATGAGCGGCTGGCTGTTGATGGGCCTGCCGGGCGCCATCTACTTCGCGGGCCTTTCCGAGGCCTGGATCGCCATCGGCCTGACCGTCGGCGCCTACCTGAACTGGCTGTTCGTCGCTGGCCGTCTGCGGGTGCAGACCGAGCACAATGGCGATGCCCTGACCTTGCCGGACTACTTCTCCAGCCGCTTCGAAGACCAGACCGGCCTGCTGCGGATCATCTCGGCGATCGTCATCCTGGTGTTCTTCACCATCTACTGCGCTTCCGGCATCGTCGCCGGTGCCCGCCTGTTCGAAAGCACCTTCGGCATGTCCTATGAGACCGCGCTGTGGGCCGGTGCCGCCGCGACCATCGCCTACACCTTCGTCGGTGGTTTCCTGGCGGTGAGCTGGACCGACACCGTGCAGGCCTCGCTGATGATCTTCGCGCTGATCCTGACGCCGATCATCGTGCTGATCTCCACCGGTGGCTTCGACACCACCTTCATGGCCATCGAGGCGGTGAACCCGGCGCACTTCGACATGTTCAAGGGCGCGACCTTCATCGGCATCATCTCGCTGATGGGCTGGGGCCTGGGCTACTTCGGCCAGCCGCACATCCTGGCGCGCTTCATGGCCGCCGATTCGGTCAAGTCGATCGCCAATGCCCGCCGCATCTCCATGACCTGGATGATCCTGTGCCTGGGCGGTACCTGTGCCGTCGGCTTCTTCGGCATCGCCTACTTCTCGGCGCACCCTGATCTGGCCGGTCCGGTCACCGAAAACCACGAACGCGTGTTCATCGAGCTGGCCAAGATCCTGTTCAACCCGTGGATCGCCGGTGTGCTGCTGTCGGCCATCCTGGCGGCGGTGATGAGCACCCTGAGCTGCCAGCTGCTGGTGTGCTCCAGCGCCCTGACCGAGGACTTCTACAAGTCGTTCCTGCGCAAGAACGCCTCGCAGACGGAGCTGGTCTGGGTCGGTCGCCTGATGGTTCTGGCCGTTGCCCTGATCGCCATCGCCATGGCTTCCAACCCTGAAAACCGTGTGCTGGGCCTGGTGGCCTACGCCTGGGCCGGTTTCGGTGCCGCCTTCGGTCCGGTGGTGCTGATCTCGGTGCTGTGGAAGGGCATGACCCGCAACGGCGCCCTGGCCGGTATCGTGGTAGGCGCGCTGACCGTGATCCTGTGGAAGAACTACGTGGGCCTGGGCCTGTACGAGATCATCCCGGGCTTCCTGTTCGCCAGCATCGCCATCTTCGTGGTGAGCAAGCTGGGCAGCCCGACGAACAGCATGGTTTCGCGTTTTGAAACCGCTGATGCGGCGTATCACGCCGACAAGTAACGCCTGCTGAATCGGCGTCTGCTTCTTCGCGGGTAAACCCGCTCCCACAGGGATTTCACTGTCCTTGTGGGAGCGGGTTTACCCGCGATTGCTTCAGCACTGACCGGCGCACCTGACGACTCCCTCGCGACAAGGTAAACTTGGCGCCCCCGCAGGAGTCCTCATGAACTATCGTCACGCCTTCCACGCCGGCAACCACGCCGACGTCCTCAAGCACATCGTGCTCACCCGCCTCATCGCCCTGATGTCGCGCAAGGAGCAGCCGTTCGCCTACATTGATACTCACGCCGGCCTGGGTCTCTACGACCTGCAAGGCGACCAGGCGAGCCGTACCGGCGAATACCTCGAGGGCGTGGCCCGCCTGTGGAACCGCGACGACCTGCCGGAGGCGACCGCCGACTACCTGCGCATCATCAAGCGCCTGAACCAGGATGGCGAGCTGCGTTACTACCCGGGTTCGCCGGAGTTGGCGCGCCGGCTGATGCGCCAGCAGGACCGTGCCCTGCTCAACGAGAAGCACCCTGAAGATGGGGCGCTGCTCAAGGAGAACATGAAGAAGGATCCGCGGGTCACCGTGCACCTGGGCGAAGGCTGGCACATTCCGCGGGCCCTGCTGCCGGTGCAGGAAAAGCGCGCGATCATGCTGATCGACCCGCCGTTCGAGCAGGCCGACGAGCTCAAGCGCTGCTGTGTGGCGATGAAGGAGGCGATCGGTCGCATGCGCCAGACCGTCGCGGCCATCTGGTACCCGATCAAGGATCAGCGGTCGCTGACCCGTTTCTATCAGGACCTGACCAGCACCGGCGCGCCGAAGCTGCTGCGGGTCGAGCTTTACGTGCACCATCAGGACAGCCCGCAGGGCCTGAACGGTTCGGGCCTGGCCATCGCCAACCCGCCGTGGGGCCTGGAAGACGAACTCAAGACGTTGCTGCCGTGGCTGGCCAAGGAACTGGCGCAGACCGCTGGCAGCTTCCGCATGGACTGGCTGATCGCCGAG
>NZ_JAOCDM010000155.1 GCF_029840925.1 Pseudomonas sp. GD03858 | reverse complement strand
AGGCTTACGCCAGGCTCTTGCTCACCACCTCATACACATCGCTGGACAGCGCCCCGGACGCGAGAATCCGCTCCAGCTCGCCCTTCATCAACGCCTGGCGCTGGTCGTCATACTTGCGCCAGCGGGTCAGCGGTGCGAGTTGACGCGAGGCGATCTGCGGGTTCAGCGCATTCAGCTCGATCACCAGGTCCGCCAGGAAGCGGTAGCCCGAACCGTCGCCAGCGTGGAAGTTGACCAGGTTCTGCCCGGCGAAGGCACCGACCAGCGCCCGCACCTTGTTCGGGTTCTTCAGGGTGAAGGCCGGGTGCTGCATCAACGCCTGGACCCGCGCCAGGCCGCCCGGCAGGGCGCTGGCCGCCTGTACGCTGAACCACTGGTCCATGACCAGCGGGTTGTCCTTGAAGTGCTCGGCGAATGCCTCCAGTGCCTTGGCCCGCTCGGCTTCGAACGGCGAGTTGACCAGCACCGCCAGGGCGGTGAGGCGCTCGGTCATGTTGTCGCAATGCTCGAACTGCTCCAGGGTCGCCTCGAGTACCTGCGCCCGGCCGGTCAGCATCAGGTACGACAGCGCGATGTTCTGCAGGCTGCGGCGGGCGAAATGCTCGGCCGAAGCCACATACGCGGTCTTGCGCGAAACCTCGCGATTGGCCTGGTAGCGCGCCCACAGGGCGTCGAACAGCTGCTCGGCGATCTGCTGGCGGGCGAACTCGCGGGCAGCATGGATCGCATCGACATCGGCCACCGGGCTGATCTCAGTGAGGTACGCCTCGCCCGGCAGCGAAAGCATCTCGGCGACCATGGCCGGGTCCAGCGACGCATTGCCGAGCACGGTGCCCAGGGCGGTGATCAGGCGCTGGTCGAGCTTGAGCGCTTCGCCACGCTGGTGCTGGCCGATCAGTTCCTGCAACACCTGCACCGACAGCTGCTGGCCCGCTTCCCAGCGGTTGAAGCCGTCGCTGTCGTGCTGCATGAGGAACATCAGCTGGTCGCGGTCGTACGGGAAGCTCAGCTTGACCGGCGCGCTGAAGCCGCGCAGCAGCGACGGCAGCGGCTTGGCCTTGATCCCCTCGAAGGTGAAGGTCTGCTCGGCCTCGGTCACCGACAGCACGCGGCTGCCGCCGACAGCCTGCGCTTCGCCGACCAGGCGCAGTGGCAGGTCATTGCCCTCGGCGTCCAGCAGCCCCAGTGCCACCGGGATCACGAATGGCAGTTTCTCGACCTTGTCAGGGGTCGCTGGGCAGCTCTGGCGGAAGGTCAGGCTGTAGGTCTGCGCGGTGGCATCATAGGCCTCGCTGACCTCCAGGCGCGGCGTGCCGGCTTGGCTGTACCAGCGCTTGAACTGGGTCAGGTCGACGCCGTTGGCGTCCTCCATGGCCTTGATGAAGTCGTCGGTGGTCACCGCCTGGCCATCGTGACGCTCGAAGTACAGGTCGCTGCCCTTGCGGAAGCCCTCGGCGCCCAGCAGGGTGTGGACCATGCCCACGACTTCCGCGCCCTTCTCGTACACGGTCAGGGTGTAGAAGTTGGAGATCTCGATGAAGCTGTCCGGGCGCACCGGGTGGGCCATGGGACCAGCGTCCTCGGCGAACTGGTGGGTGCGCAGGTAGGCGACATCCTCGATGCGCTTGACCGTGCGCGAGTTCATGTCGGCACTGAATTCGGCGTCGCGATATACCGTGAAGCCTTCCTTGAGCGACAGCTGGAACCAGTCGCGGCAGGTCACGCGGTTGCCCGACCAGTTGTGGAAGTACTCGTGGGCGACCACGCCCTCGACCCGCTGGTGGGCGGCATCGGTGGCGGTCTCGGCGCGGGCCAGCACGCAACTGGAGTTGAAGATGTTCAGGCCCTTGTTTTCCATCGCGCCCATGTTGAAGTCGTTGACCGCGACGATCATGAAGATGTCCAGGTCGTACTCGCGGCCATAGACTTCCTCGTCCCAGCGCATGGACTTCTTCAGGCTGACCATGGCGTGGTCGCACTTGTCGAGGTTTTCCGGCTCGACATAGATGCGCAGGGTCACATCGCGGCCCGACTGGCGAACGAACGTGTCTTCCTTGCACCAAAGGTCACCAGCTACCAGTGCGAACAGGTAGGCCGGCTTCTTGAACGGGTCTTCCCAGGTTGCCCAGTGCCGACCATCCTCTGCTGGCCCGTCGCCTACCGGATTGCCGTTGGACAGCAGCACCGGGTAGCGATGCTGCTCGGCGATCACCGTGGTGGTGAAGGTGCTCATCACATCCGGACGGTCGAGGTAATAGGTGATCTTGCGGAAGCCCTCGGCCTCGCACTGGGTGCAGAACATCTTGCCGGACTTGTACAGGCCTTCCAGCGCGGTGTTGCTCTCTGGGTGGATCTTCACGCTGGTGTCGAGGGTGAAGTGCGCGGCTTTGGGCTGCACGGTCAGGCTGTCGTCGCTGAGCTGGTAGTCAGCCGCGTGCAGCTCGACATCGTCCAGCGACGCCCGCAGCAGCTCCAGCTGCTGGCCATCGAGCACCAGCGGCGGCAGGCCGGCGCCACGCTCGGGGTTGCGGCGCATGACCAGCTGCGCGTGGACCAGGGTATGGTCCTCGAACAGCTCGAAGGTCAGGTGGGTCTCGTCGATCAGGTACTCGGGGGCCTGATAATCCTTGAGGTAGATCACTTGCGGTTGTTCGGTACGCATGGTGACGATCCTTTACTGGAGCACGGCCAGTTGATAGGCCGTGTACTTGCGAATGTTGATCACGCCGGTGTCGAAGATCAGGTACTGGCCCTTGATGCCCAGCAGCGTGCCTTCCACGACCGGGTCCTTGTCGAGGTTGAAGCTGACGATCTTTTTCGGATAGGCCTCGACCGGGTACTTCATCTGCACCACTTCGGCGTCCGGCAGCGGCTGGATCGCCTGCAGGCCGAAGCGCTCCTGCAAGCCACGGATGCCCTCGGCGCAGGCGTCGAAGATCTGCTCGCGGATCGCCGGCAGGTCGAGCACCTCGGCATCGCCCTTGAGTAGCGCGCGCCAGTTGGTGCGGTCGGGCACCTGGCTGCGCAGCACATCCTCGACCAGGCCCGACTGCTGGCGGGTGGCCACGCGCATGATCGGCAGCGCCTGGCTGGCGCCCTGGTCAAGCCAGCGGGTGGGCAACTGGGTGGCGCGGGTGATGCCGACCTTGATGCCCGACGAGTTGGCCAGGTACACCACGTGGTCGGTCATGCAGAACTGCTCGCCCCACGATGGCTCGCGGCAGGTGCCGGCGTCGTAGTGGCATTTTTCCGGAGCCATGATGCAGACGTCGCACTGGGCCAGCTTGGTCATGCATGGGTAGCAGTAGCCCTGGCTGAAGCTGGTCTTGGTGCGCTTGCCGCAGTGGCTGCAGTGGATCGCACCGAGGTACTCCAGACGGATCGACTGGCCGATCAGCGGGTTGACCGGCACCTCGGCTTGGTCCAGGCGGAAGCTGTATTGAACGACCGGCGCGTCGAGGCGCACCGCCATCTTGCTCAAAGAGCCACGAGCGAGTTCGATCAATGTACCGAGTCCGACTTGAACAGGATGTTGGCGATCGGCGCGGACTTCGAGGCGCATTCCTGCGGTCCCATGTAGCCAGTGCGCTGCTCTTCGGGGAGGTTTTTCATCTCCCAGGCGATCACCGCCTGCAGCGACAGTTCTTTCTGTTCGGCGGTCAGCTTGCGGCCGTCGGACCATTTGCCGATCTCCACGGCCGTCTTCAGGCTCTCGTAGATCTCGGGGGTGATGTTTTCGATCATTTGCGCGAACGTGGACATGGTGTCTCCTCAGTCAGGCGGACAGTCTACGCCTGGCAAGCCATCCGCCCAAGAGGCCGGTCAGGCATCCGATGAGCAACCCGCCGACATGCGCAGCGTTGGCGATCTGGCCGAAGCCCAGTTGGCCGACCACGCCGCTCAGGCAGATCACCAGCCAGATCAGCATCATCACCAGCACGCCCTTGGGCAGGTTGAACTGCGGATTGGGCGCTAGCCATTGGTACAGCCAGACATGCCCGAGCAAGCCGTAAAGCACTCCGGACAGGCCACCGAACAGACTCGGGCCGCTGGTGAAATGCTGGGCCAGGTTGGACACCAGGCTGAACAGCAAGGTCAGCCCCAGCAGCATCCACGGTCCCTGGCGCAACTCGATGCGCTTGCCCAGTTCCCAGTACCACAGGCCGTTCATCGCCAGGTGCAGCACGCCGAAGTGCAGCAGCATCGGCGACACCAGGCGCCACCATTGGCCTTCGGCCAGGCCTTGGAGCAACGGAGTGAAGTACAGGTAGTCGCCCTGCACCTTGAACGACAGGAAGGTGAACCAGCCGATGGTCGACAGGTTGTCGCCCAGGCCGGTTACCCCGGCGACCACCAGGCTCAGGATCAGCACCGCGGCGGTGACCTTGCAGGCCAGGGCCTGTTCCTTCAGCGACGGTGGCGTTGGCGCATCCGCCGGCAAGCCAGCTGCCACAGGGGCCGGGATGGCTTGCAGGTCGGCATTGCCGTCGGGAAAGCGCTGGTACAGCTGGCGCACGTCCTCGGCCATGGCGGGCGGCGCCCACAGCACCTGCTCCCCGCCCTCCTCCACCACCCGGTGCGGCACCTGCAAGCGGCGCAGCAGGGCGACGAAACCGCTGAGGTCGACCGCCAGCGGCAGACGCAACACCTCGATCACGTTCATTGGCTGGCCTGCGGGCGTTCGACATCGACCCAGACGAACTTGTGCGGATCGATACGGGTTTCGTCATCCAGCCGATAGGCGGCCAGCTTGCCGTAGAGCACGGCGCTGTAGTCCAGGCAGGCGAGGTTGGCGCGGATCGGCGCCGGGCGGCCACTGCGCCAGTAATGGCCGACGAACAGCAACGGCTCATCCTCGGCATAGCGCAACAGGGCGTTCTTCTGGCTGTGGCTCAGCGGCGTGCGAGCCACTTCGTCGGGCAGCGCGTCGGGTTGGAACACGATGTCACCGTAGGTCTGTGGGTCTTCCTCCCAGAACTTGGTGCGGAAGAACGCGCGGGTCAGGCCGTCGCCACCGGTCAGCGTGAGGCCGTCCGGCAGGCGCATGTCGGTGCCGCGTAGCAGGCGATTGCATACCGTGGCGGCATAACTGCCGGACACCGCCGAGGCCTGCACGAAGTGCTCGTCGATGCGCCCGTCGGGGTATTGCCTGCGCAGCGGTTCGATCAGCTGGCGGTCCCAGCAGGCATGCACCAGACGGAAACGCCCGGCGTCGAGGAACAGCGGCAGCTGGTAGAACCACTGGATGAAGTCATGCCAGTCACCTGGGTGCTGGGCGAACTGGGTGAGGGTTTCGTCGATCAGGCGAGCATGCCGTGGCGTATGTTCGCGCACATAGGCCTTGCCGCTGCCGGGCAGCGCCGGGGTGACCCAGCCCAGGGCGTTGTATTCATGGTTGCCCATGATACACAAGGCCTGGCCGGCCTCGACCATGTCGTGGACGATGTGCAGCGCCTCGCGGATGCGTGGGCCGCGATCGACGATGTCGCCGAGAAACAGCGCCTGGCGCCGTGGGTGGCGCCAGACCCCGCCCACCCGCTTGTAGCCGAGCGCATCGAGCAAGCGCTCGAGGGTCAGCGCACAGCCGTGCACGTCACCGATGATGTCGAAACTGCGCGCCGAATCGAACATCAGTCGTCCCTGCCTCCCAGGCGGCTGCCCCAGCCGAGCTTGGTGCGGCAGACCTCGTAGTAATTGTGGTCCAGCGGATGGATCAGACGCAGCTTCTGCGGCTTCTTGCTCACCGTGATGGTGTCGCCGGGGGCGCAGGTGAAGTGGTTCTGCCCATCACAAGAGACCTGCGGGTAGATCTGCAGGTCCTTGGACACGACGATCTTCAGCTCGCTGTTGCCGTCCACCACGATCGGTCGCCCGGACAGGGTGTGCGGGTACATCGGCACGATGACGATGGCATCGAGCTTGGGGTGCATGATCGGGCCGCCGGCGGACAAGGCGTAAGCGGTCGAGCCGGTCGGGGTGGCGACGATCAGGCCGTCGGCCTTCTGGCTGCAGACGAACTGGCCGTCGATGTAGATCTCGAACTCGATCATTCGCGTCGACTTGCCCGGGTGCAGCACCACGTCGTTGAGCGCGTCGCCCTGGCCGATGGCCTCGTGATGACGGCGCACCTCGGCCTGCAGCAGGAAGCGGTTCTCCACCAGGTAGTGGCCGTCGAGCACCTCGGCGACCTTCTCCTCCAGCTCGTCGGGGCGGATATCGGTGAGAAAGCCCAGGTTGCCGCGGTTGATGCCCAGCACCGGGATGTTGTGCCGGGCCAGGGCGCGGGCGGCGCCGAGCAGGCTGCCGTCGCCGCCGACCACGATGACCAGGTCGCAGACCTCGCCCAGCAGCTTGCGCGTGGAGGTCTGCAGGCCGTGGCCGGGCAGCACCTCGGCGATGGTGTCCTCGAGGATCACGTGCAGGTGGCGCTCGAGGAGGAATTTTTTCAGTCGGCGAATGGTGTCGAGCACCTGGGAGCTGCCAAGGCGTCCGATGATACCGATATTGCGAAATTGCTCCATGGTGCTCCTGCAAGGCTCTGCGCCGGTGTGACAATGCCGGGATTATGGGCGAAACGACCGGCCAGCGGCAAACCGGCTATGCTCGCAGGATGATGCCCTTCGCCGACCTCCAGCCCCTGCCCCGCCAGTTGCGCCACCCGGCCGTGCGCGACCTGGCCTGGACGCTGCTGTCACCGCCACTGCTGGCGCAGGCCGGCTGTCCCCAGCGCCACCCGCTCAAGGCCAGTGCCTGGGCACACGACCCTGCGCGCCTGGCGGCCTGGCTCGCCACGCTCGACCAGGAGCCCGCGCCCCTGCTCGCCTGGCTGGCACGCCTGAACAGCCGGCGCCTGGGCCTGTACTACGAAAGCCTGTGGCAGTTCGCCCTGCACCAGGCCCCGGGCATCGAGCTGCTGGCGGCCAACCTGGCGATCCGTGACGGCGGGCATACCTTGGGCGAGCTGGATATCCTGGTGCGCGACCGCGAGGGCGACCATCACCTGGAACTGGCCATCAAACTCTACCTCGGACCGCCGGATGGCAATGGGCAAGACCCGGCGCATTGGCTCGGCCCCGGTTGCCACGATCGCCTCGGCACCAAGCTGGCGCACCTGGCCGGGCACCAGCTGACGATCTCCGGCCAGCCCCATGGCCGTAGCGCGCTGGACGAGCTGGGCATCGCCGAGGTCGAGGCCCACCTGTGGCTTGGCGGCTATCTGTTCTATCCCTGGCCCGGGCATGCCGAGGCGCCTACCGGCGCTCATCCGGCGCATTTGCGCGGGCGCTGGCTGCATCGGCAAGATTGGGTGGACTACCTCGAGCAATGCCCGCCAGGACGCTGGCAGCCGCTGCCCCGGCATGGGTGGCTCGCGCCAGCGCGGGTGGAAACATCTTGGTCCACGAGCCAGTTCGACGCTTGGTTGACCGGGCTGGATGTGTTCGCCCCCGCACAGCTGCTGGTGCGACTGGAACAGGATAGCGACGGTGCCTGGCAGGAGGTCGAGCGGTTGTTCCTGGTGGCGGACAGCTGGCCGTCCTTGCCCGGACTTTGAGGTAGGCAGGTCCGGCCCTTTCGCGGGTAAACCCGCTCCCACAGGACCTCCTCCACATCTGAAGGTGACACAACACCTGTGGGAGCGGGTTTACCCGCGAAGAGGCCCGAGCAGGCAACACAAATTTCATCGATCTGGCGCAAGGATCGATTCCCGACCGCCATTACAGTAGTACCTGAGCGCCAGCAAGAGCGCCCCAATGGACCTGATGACGAGGACCCACCATGGTTTCATCCACTCCCGCGACCCATTACGCGCGCTGGTCGATCGCCCTGCACTGGCTGATGCTGGTGCTGCTGGCCGCCGTCTATGCCTGCATCGAGCTGCGCGGCCTGTTCCCCAAGGGCAGCGCCGAACGCGACCTGATGAAAGACCTGCACTTCATGCTCGGCCTGACGGTGTTCGCGCTGGTCTGGCTGCGCCTGGCCATGCGCCTGTCGCGCCCCACCCCGCCGATCGTGCCCAAGCCACCAGCCTGGCAGACTGGCCTTGCGCACCTGGTACATCTGTTGCTGTACCTGATGATGATCGGCCTGCCGCTGGCCGGCTGGACGATCCTCAGCGCGGCCGACAAGCCGATTCCGTTCTACGGCCTGGAGCTGCCAGCCATCGTCGCGCCCGATCCGGACCTGGCCAAGTTCATCAAGGGCTGGCATGAACGCATCGGCAGCTGGGGCTACTGGCTGATCGGCCTGCACGCGCTGGCCGGGCTCTATCACCACTACGTGCGACGCGACAACACGCTGCTGCGCATGTTGCCCTACAAGTAGCCGCGCCGGCCCTGCAGGCCACCGGTGTGCAGGAATACCAGGCGGGTGCCGGGAGCAAAACGCCCGGCCTCGACCTGGCCGCGCAGGGCCAGCAGGGCCTTGCCGGTGTAGAGCGCCTCCAGCGGCATGCCGGCTTGCCGTTCGGTGTCGGCGATGAACGCCAGCAGCGCGTCGTCGATATGGGCAAAGCCGCCACGGCTGGCGTCGTGCAGCTGGTAGCCGTGCACGCCTGCCAGCGCCACGACGGTTTCCGGCACGCCGTGGTCAAGCGGCACGGCAAGGGCGCCATGGACCGCATGTCTGCCCGCCTCCTCGAGCACCAGCCCCGCCAGGGTCGTGCCGGTTCCCGCCGCCAGCCACCAGGCGTCGTAGTCCGTCCAGCCGAGCGTTGCCAGTTGCGCCCGGCATTGCTCGACGATCAATCCGCAGCCCTGCGCGCCGGCCAGGCCGCCACCGCCTTCGGGGATGCAGTGCCAGCCTGGGTACTGTGCCTGCCAGGGCTGCCAGAAACCGGGCTCATGGCGGGCGCGGTAGCCGCCGAAACCGAGCCAATGCAGTTCCATGCCCAGGGCTCGCAGATCCTGCACCGTCGGTGTTTGCCGGGGCTGACCACGCAACAACCCGGCGGTGGCGAAGCCGAAGCGCTTGCCAGCCGCAGCCAGGGCATGCAGATGGTTGGAATAGCTGCCGCCCAGGCTGATCAGGCCCGGGGCATCGGCTTTGCGGGCCTGAAGCAGGTGATGGCGCAGCTTGAACCATTTATTGCCGCTGATCAGCGGGTCGATCAGGTCCAGACGCAGGACCGCAGCTTCGACTCCCGCCTGGCGCAACCAAGGCAGGTCGAGGCGTTGCAGGGGGGCTTGAGGGAGAGAAAAATCAGACATGGACGCAGTTTATCTGATCATTCAATTGCAAATGCGCTGCTCGTTGCCGTTGCCGTTGCCGTTGCCGTTGCCGTTGCCGTTGCCGTTGCCGTTGCCGATCAAGAGTTTATCCCAGCAACTCACTAGCGACAGCTGCGCCAGCCCAGGCGCCGCC
>NZ_JAOCDM010000154.1 GCF_029840925.1 Pseudomonas sp. GD03858 | reverse complement strand
GGTGCTCAAGGTCGAGCAGGTGGGCCTGCACGACAACTTCTTCGAGCTGGGTGGCGATTCGATCGTTTCGATCCAGGTGGTCAGCCGGGCACGCCAGGCCGGTATCCGCTTCACGCCCAAGGCGCTGTTCCAGCACCAGACCGTGGCCGATCTGGCGGCGGTCGCGCAGGTCGGCGACACGACTGTGCAGATCGACCAGAAACCGGCCCAGGGCCAGGCCTTGCTGCTGCCGTTCCAGCAGGTGTTCTTCGAAACCGACATCCCGGAGCGTCATCACTGGAACCAGTCGGTGTTGCTCAAGCCGGCACAACCGCTGGATGCGCCGCTGCTGGACGCCGCGCTGCAGGCGCTGGTGCGTCACCATGATGCGCTGCGCCTGCGCTTCCAGGCGGGCGAGGGCGGCTGGCAGGCGCATTTCGCCGACGCCCCCGCGCCTGCACTGCTCTGGCAGCACGCGCTGGGCAGCCTGGATGAGCTGGAGGCGCTGGCCGAGCAAGCACAACGCAGCCTGGACCTGGAGAACGGTCCACTGCTGCGCGCGCTGTTGGTAACCGCCGCCGATGGCCAGCAGCGACTGCTGCTGGTGATCCACCACCTGGCGGTGGACGGCGTGTCGTGGCGCATCCTCTTCGAAGATCTGCAAGCGCTCTATGCCGGCCTGCTGCGCGGCGAGCAGCCGCAGTTGCCGGCCCGGACCAGTTCGGTCCAGGCTTGGGCCGAGCGGCTGCACCGGCACGCCGACAGCGACGAACTGCGCCAGCAACAGGACTACTGGCGCGCACAACTGCTCGATGCGCCACGGCAGCTGCCGTGCCTCGATCCGCAGGCCAGCCTCAGCGCGCGCCACGCCTGCGTCGTGCGCACGGTGCTGGACAAGACCCACACCGCACGCCTGCTGCAAGAAGCCCCTGGCGCCTACCGCACCCAGGTCAACGACCTGTTGCTGACGGCCCTGGCGCGGGTGGTCTGCCGCTGGACCGGCGACGCCGACCTGCTGCTGCAGATGGAGGGCCATGGTCGCGAGGCGCTGTTCGACGATATCGACCTGACCCGCACCGTGGGTTGGTTCACCAGCCTGTACCCGGTGCGCCTGACGCCTGCCGCCGACCTGGGCGCATCGATCAAGGGCATCAAGGAGCAACTGCGCGCGCTGCCGCACAAGGGCATCGGCTACGGCCTGCTGCGCTACCTGGGCAGCGCCGAGACGCGCGCGGCCATGGCGCAACTGCCCGTGCCGCGCATCACCTTCAACTACCTGGGGCAATTCGACGGCAGCTTCAGCGCCGAGGACGCACTGTTCACCCCAGCGGCCGAGGCAGCCGGGGGCAATCAGCATATCGACGCGCCGCTGGGCAACTGGCTGACGCTCAATGGCCAGGTCTATGACGGCGTGCTCAGTCTGACCTGGTCGTTCAGCGAGCGGATGTTCGCCCCAGCGACCATCGAGGCGCTGGCCGCCGGCTACCGCGAGGAGCTGGAGCAACTGGTGGGCCACTGCGCAGGCCACCACGGCGTCACGCCTTCGGATTTCCCGCTGGCGCGGGTGAGCCAGCAACAGCTGGATGCGCTGCCACTGAGCATCGACAACCTGGCCGACCTCTATCCGTTGTCGGCCATGCAGCAAGGCATGCTGTTCCATACGCTGTATGACCAGGCGTCGTTGCAGTACATCAACCAGATGCAACTGGATGTCGAAGGGCTCGACCCCCAGCGCTTCCGTCAGGCGTGGCAGGCAGCACTGGATGCCCATGACATTCTGCGCAGTGGTTTCCACTGGGGCGCCGGGCTCGAGCAACCGCTGCAGTGGGTGGCGCGCAAGGCCGAGCTGCCCTGCCAGTTGCACGACTGGCGCGGCCGTCACGACCTGCCCGAAGCCTTGCAGGCCCTGGCCGATGACGAGCGGGCCAAAGGCTTCGAACTGGGCCGGGCGCCCCTGTTGCGCCTGCAACTGGTGCGCACCGGCGATAATGCCTGGCACCTGGTCTACACCTCGCACCATATCCTCATGGATGGCTGGAGCAACTCGCAGCTGCTGGGCGAAGTGCTGCAGCGCTACAACGGGGTGGAACCCGCCCGCGGCGGTGGTCGATACCGTGACTACATCGCCTGGCTGCAGGGGCAGGATGGCGCCCGCACCGAAGCCTTCTGGCGCGAGCAGCTACAGGCGCTGCAAAGCCCGACGCGTCTGGCCAGCGTCTATTCCCATGCGGCAGAGGCCGGCCACGGCGACCATTACCTGCGCCTGGATCCGGCGCAGAGCGAGCGCCTGGCCGGTTTCGCCCGGCAGCACAAGGTCACCCTCAACACCGTGGTCCAGGCCGCCTGGCTGCTGCTGCTGCAACGCTATACCGGCCAGGCCACGGTGGCCTTCGGCGCCACGGTGGCCGGGCGTCCGGCACAGTTGCGCGGCATCGAGCAGCAAATCGGCCTGTTCATCAACACCCTGCCGGTAATCGCCAGTCCGCGCGGCGAGCAGAGCGTGGCCAGCTGGTTGCAGCAAGTGCAGGCGCACGGCCTGGCCTTGCGCGAGTTCGAGCACACGCCGCTGGCCGATGTTCAGCGTTGGGCCGGGCAGGGGGGGGAAGGGCTGTTCGACAGCCTGCTGGTGTTCGAGAACTACCCGGTCGCCGATACCCTCAAGCAGCAGTCTCCCGAGGGGCTGAGCTTCGGTGATGTGCACAGCCGTGAACAGACCAGCTATCCGCTGACCGTGCTGGTGGCCGCAGGTGCCCAGCTGGGCGTGCAGTTCAGCTATGACCGGGCGCACTTCGGCGCGGCCGTGATCGAGCAGCTCGCCGGGCACCTGGCTGGCCTGTTGCAGGCGTTCACCCAGCAGGCCGACGGGGCGCTGGGCGAGCTGCCCTGGCTGGACGACGCCGAGCAGGCGCAATTGGCGCGCTGGAACGCCAACGCCGTCGACTACCCGCGCCACAGCAGCATCGGCGAATTGTTCCAGGACCAGGTCGCGCGCACGCCGCACGCCCTGGCCGTGACCTGGGGTGAGCAACAGCTGAGCTACGCCGAGCTCGAGGCCCGCGCCAACCGCCTGGCGCACAAGCTGCGCGAACAGGGCGTGGGGCCGGAGAGCCGCGTGGGCATCGCCTGCGAGCGCAACCTGGAACTGGTGATCGGCCTGCTGGCGATTCTCAAGGCAGGCGCCGCGTATGTGCCGCTGGATCCCGACTACCCGGCCGAGCGCGTCGGCTACATGCTGCAGGACAGCGGCGCCCAGCTGCTGCTGACCCAGCGCCGACTGGCGGCCATGTGGCCGAGCGGCCTGGCTACCCTGTGCCTCGACGAACTGGCGCTGGACGACTACCCGGACCAGCCGCCGCGGCTGAAGCTGCATGCCGACAACCTGGCTTATGTGATCTACACCTCCGGCTCCACCGGCCAGCCCAAGGGCGTGGCCATCACCCACCGCAACGTGGCGGCGCTGGTGCGCTGGAGCGAAGAGGTGTACAGCCGCGACGACCTGCAAGGGGTGCTGGCCTCGACCTCGGTGTGCTTCGACCTGTCGGTGTGGGAGCTGTTTGTCACCTTGGCCCGTGGCGGCTCGCTGATCCTCGCGCGCAATGCCCTGGAACTGCCGCGGTTGCCGGCCCGCGAGCAGGTGAGGCTGATCAACAGCGTGCCTTCGGCGGTCAATGCCCTGCTGCGCAGCGATGGCATCCCGGCGAGCGTGCGCATCATCAACCTGGCCGGCGAGCCGCTGAAACAGTCCTTGGTCGACAGCCTCTACGGGCTGCCGGCGCTCGAGCATGTATACGACCTCTACGGCCCTTCGGAAGACACCACCTATTCGACCTGGACCCGCCGCGCGGCTGGCGGCCGGCCAAGCATCGGCAGGCCGCTGCACAACAGCGCCGCGCACCTGCTCGACGGTGATCTGCAGGCCGTGCCGGTGGGCATTGCCGCCGAGCTGTACCTCAGTGGCGCCGGGGTGGCCCGTGGTTACCTGGGGCGCGCCGCGCTGACCGCCGAGAAATTCGTGCCCAACCCCCACGCGGCCGATGGCGAGCGCATGTATCGCAGCGGCGACCTGATCCGCCGCCGTGGCGACGGCGAGCTGGAGTACATCGGCCGTATCGACCACCAGGTGAAAATTCGCGGCTTCCGCATCGAACTGGGTGAGATCGAAGCGCGCCTGCTGGCCTTGCCACAGGTCCGCGAAGCCGCCGTGCTGGCCCTGGACGGTCCGGCCGGCGCGCTACTGGTGGCCTACCTGGCGACCGGCGAGGTGCCGCCAGCCGAGCAGCAACCTGCGCTACGCGAGCGTATTCGCGGCGCGCTGGCCGAGCATCTGCCCGGCTACATGCTGCCCAGCCAGGTGCTGTTCCTCGACGTGTTGCCGCAGACGCCCAACGGCAAGCTCGACCGCAAGGCCTTGCCGCCAGCGCAGCTCGAGCAACAGCAACGCGCCTATGTCGCGCCGCAGGGCGCGCTGGAAAGCGACCTGGCGGACCTTTGGGCACAGGTGCTGGGCGTGGCCCGCATCGGCCGCGACGACAACTTCTTCGAACTGGGTGGGCACTCCTTGCTGGTAGTGAACCTGGTGTCCCGTATCCATCTTGAGCTTGGCATGACATTGACTCCCCAACTGCTGTTCCAGTACCCGACGCTGGCGACCTTCGCCGTACAACTGAATGCGCAAGGGGCGGCCGTGCAGGCTTCGACCTTGGACAAGCTTGAGTTCCTGCTCGACGAAATGGAGGAAATCTGATGGACCAGAACGTCGCCGCCCGGATCGCCAAGCGCTTCATCCTGCTGCCGCTGGACAAACGCCAGGCCTACCTGGAAAAGATGCTCGCCGAAGGCGTGTCGCCGGCCAACCTGCCGATTCCCCAGGTTCGCGATGAGCTGGCCGTGCTGCCGCTGTCGTTCGCCCAGGAGCGGCAGTGGTTCCTCTGGCAGCTCGACCCGCAGAGCACCGCCTATCACATGTCGGTCAACCTGCGCCTGCGCGGCGCGCTGGATGCCCAGGCCCTGCAGGACAGCCTCGATGTGCTGGTGGCGCGGCACGACAGCCTGCGCACGCGCATCCTCGCCGACCAGGAACAACCGGCCCAGGTGATCGATGCGCAGGGGCGCGTGCTGCTCGAACGCGCGGCGCTGACCCTGGCCGAGGGCGACCAGGACGCCCAACTGCGTGCCTGCGCCGAGGCCGAGAGCGCGCGCCTGTTCGACCTGCAGGCCGGCCCGCTGCTGCGGGTGCGGCTGGTGACGCTGGGCGAGCAGGATCACCTGCTGCTGCTCACCCAGCACCATATCGTCTCCGATGGCCGCTCGATGCAGGTCCTGGTGCGCGAACTGATGCACTGCTACGAGGCGTTCAGCCAGGGCGAACAGCCGCTGCTGGCCGAACTGCCGATCCAGTACGCCGACTATGCGGTGTGGCAGCGTCACTGGATGGAGGCCGGCGAGCGCCAGCGTCAGCTTGGCTACTGGACCGAGCAACTGGCGGGCGACCAGGCCTTGCTGGAGCTGCCGCTGGATCGCCCGCGCAGCCTTGCGCGCAGCGGTGTCGGTGGCCGCGTGCAGATCGAGCTGCCGGGCGCGTTGGCCCAGGCGGTGCGGCAACTGGCGCAGCGCAGCGCCAGCACCAGTTTCATGGTCCTGCTGGCTTCGTTCCAGGCTTTGCTGCATCGCTACTCGGGGCAGGCCGACATCCGTATCGGGGTGGCCAACGCCAACCGTAACCGGGTCGAAACCGAAGGTCTGATCGGCTTCTTCGTCAACACCCAGGTCATGAAGGCCGAGTTCGATGCCAGCAGCCGCTTCAGCGAGGTGCTGCAGCAGGTGCGCCAGGCCGCGCTGGATGCCCAGGCCCACCAGGACCTGCCGTTCGAGCAACTGGTCGAGGCCCTGCAGCCCGAGCGCAGCCTCAGCCATACCCCGTTGTTCCAGGTGATGTTCAACCACCAGAGCGGCAGTGGCGCCCAACAGGCGCGGGAGACAGGGCGCACCGGGCTGGCCGTGGAGCTGCTGGACTGGGATAGCCAGACCGCCAAGTTCGACCTGACCCTGGACACCTTCGAGCACGAGGACGGGCTCACGGCGCGCCTGAGCTATGCCACCGACCTGTTCGACCAGGCCACGGTCGAGCGCCTTGGCCGGCACTGGTGCAACCTGCTGCAAGCCATCGTCGCCGACCCCGAGCGGCAGGTGGCGCAGTTGCCGTTGTACGATGCCGCCGAGCAGCAGGCCCTGGTGGCGCAGATGAACCCGGCGCCGCGCGAGTTCCCGGTGACCACCACGCTGCACGGGCTGATCGAGGCCCAGGCCGCGCGCACCCCGCAGGCCATCGCGCTGAGCTTTGAAGGGCAGACCTTGAGCTATGCCGCGCTCAACCAGCGGGCCAACACCCTGGCCCATGGCCTGATTGCCCGTGGCGTCGGCCCGGATGTGCTGGTGGGCCTGGCCATGGAACGCGGTCTTGACCTGTTGGTCGGCCTGCTGGCGATCCTCAAGGCTGGTGGCGCCTATGTACCGCTGGACCCGAGCTACCCGCAGGATCGCCTGGCCTACATGATCGAGAACAGCGGCTTGCAGCTGCTGCTGACCGACTCGGCGCTGCTGGCGCAGTTGCCGGTGCCGACGCATGTCGAGGCGCTGCTGCTCGACCAGCTGACGCTGGCCGACAACCCCCACGATCCGCAGGTGGCGATGTCGCCGGACAACCTGGCCTACGTGATCTACACCTCCGGCTCCACCGGCAAGCCCAAGGGCACCTTGCTGGCCCACCGCAACGTCTTGCGCCTGTTCGAGGCCACCGAGCACTGGTTCGGTTTCGATGCCTCGGACGTCTGGACCCTGTTCCACTCGTTCGCCTTCGACTTCTCGGTCTGGGAAATCTTCGGCGCGCTGCTGTACGGCGGCAGGCTGGTGGTGGTGCCGCACTACACCAGCCGCTCGCCGGAAGACTTCCATGCCTTGCTCTGCGATGAAGGGGTGACGGTGCTCAACCAGACCCCGTCGGCATTCAAGTCGCTGATGCAGGTGGCGCTGGCCAGCGAGCGCCGCGCCCAAGCCCTGCGCCATGTGGTGTTCGGTGGCGAGGCACTGGATGTGAAGAGCCTGCGCCCGTGGTTCGAGCGTTTCGGCGACCAGGCGCCGCGCCTGATCAACATGTACGGGATCACCGAGACCACCGTGCATGTGACCTACCGGCCATTGACCCTGGCCGACCTCGAGCAGGTGGCCAGCAGCCCGATCGGCGAGCCGATCCCGGACCTGAGCTGGTATCTGCTGGACCCGGCGTTGAACCCGGTGCCCAAGGGCTGCGTGGGTGAG
Source organism: Pseudomonas sp. GD03858 (assembly GCF_029840925.1). Classification (GTDB taxonomy): domain Bacteria; phylum Pseudomonadota; class Gammaproteobacteria; order Pseudomonadales; family Pseudomonadaceae; genus Aquipseudomonas. The sequence continues at coordinate 2,409 of NZ_JAOCDM010000154.1, read as the reverse complement.
CTGTACATCGGCCGCGCCGGCCTTGCCCGCGGCTACCTCAAGCGTGGCGACCTGAGCGCCACGCGCTTCGTGCCGGACCCGTTCGGCGAGGCGGGCGAGCGCCTGTACCGCACCGGTGACCTGGCGCGGCTGCGCGCCGATGGCGTGGTCGAGTACATCGGACGTATCGACCACCAGGTGAAGATTCGCGGCTTCCGCATCGAGCTGGGCGAGATCGAGGCCCAGTTGCTGGCGTGCCCGCAAGTGAACATGGCGGTGGTGCTGCCCCATGGCAGCGGCGCCGCACAGCAACTGGTGGCCTACGTGGTGCCCGCCGAGCCGACGGCTCAGGCGCAGGCCGCGGCGTTGCGCGAGCAGCTCAAGGCCAGCCTGCGCGAGCACCTGCCGGACTACATGGTGCCGGCCCATATGCTGTTCCTCGACAGCCTGCCTCTGACCGGCAACGGCAAGCTCGATCGTCGCGCCTTGCCAGCGCCGGACCTGAGCCACAACCAACAGGACTATGTCGCGCCACGCAGCGTGCTGGAACAGCGCGTCGCGCAGATCTGGCAGGAGGTGCTCAAGGTCGAGCGGGTGGGCCTGGACGACAACTTCTTCGGCCTTGGCGGTCATTCGCTGCTGGCCACCCAGGTGGTCTCGCGGGTGCGCCAAGGGCTGCAGCGTGAAGTGAACCTGCGCAGCCTGTTCGAACACGCCACCCTGGCGGCGTTCTGCCAGGCCCTGGGCGATGACCTGACACGCCGTGAGCCGGCGCTGTTGGCACAGCCGCGCGAGCAGCGCCTGCCGTTGTCCTATGCCCAGGAGCGGCAGTGGTTCCTCTGGCAATTGCAGCCGCAGGGCAGCGCCTATCACATTCCTTTGGCCCTGCGCCTGCGTGGCGCGCTCGACGAGCAGGCGCTGCAGCGTAGCTTCGATGCCCTGGTGGCGCGCCACGAGCCGCTGCGCACCCGCTTCGTCGAAGTCCAGGGGCAGGCGCAGCAAGTGATCGACGCGGCGGCAGCGCTGCCGATCGCGCGCGAGCGGTTGCGGCTGGAGGGGGATGCCCAGGCCCAGGCCGAGCAGATCGAGGCGTGCGTCGCCGCTGAGGTGCTGCGCCCGTTCGACCTGCAGCAAGGCCCGTTGCTGCGGGTGCGCCTGGTGCGCCTGGGGGCCGATGATCATCTGTTGGTACTGACCCAGCACCACATCGTCTCGGACGGTTGGTCGATGCAGGTGATGGTGGGCGAGCTGACCCGCCTGTACGCGGCGTTCAGCGATGGCGGTGCCGCGCAGTTGCCGGCGTTGCCGATCCAGTATGCCGACTATGCGCTGTGGCAGCGGCAGTGGATGGAGGCCGGCGAACGCGAGCGCCAACTGGCCTACTGGCGTGCCCAGCTGGGCGCCGAGCAGCCGGTGCTGGAACTGCCGATGGATCATTCGCGCCCGGCCCAGCAAAGCTACCGGGGTGCTCGTCTCGCCCTGCCAGTGCCCGGGGCGTTGCTGGAACAGCTCAAGGCGCAGGCGCGCGAGCAGGGCGCGACCCTGTTCATGTTGCTGCTGGCCTCGTTCCAGGGGCTGTTGCACCGCTACAGCGGTCAGGCCGATATCCGTGTCGGCGTGCCGATCGCCAACCGCAATCGCCTGGAGACCGAAGGGCTGATCGGCTTCTTCGTCAATACCCAGGTGCTCAAGGCCGAGTTCGTCCAAGGGCAGGGCTTCAGTGACCTGCTGCAACAGGTGCGACGGGTGTCGCTGGAGGCCCAGGCGCACCAGGACCTGCCGTTCGAGCAACTGGTCGATGCCCTGCGCCCGGAGCGCAGCCTGAGCTACAACCCGTTGTTCCAGGTGATGTTCAACCACCAGGCGACGGCACCTGCGGTGCCGGGTGCCCTGGCCAGCCAGGTGGAGCTGGAAGTGCTCGAGGTGGGCGGGCTGAGCGCTCAGGTCGACCTCAAGCTCGACACGCTGGAAACCCCGGACGGGCTGCTGGCGCAGTTCAGCTATGCCACGGACCTGTTCGAGGTCGCCAGTATCGAGCGCCTGGCCCAGCATTGGTTGCGGTTGCTGGAGCAGGTCGTCGCCGCCCCGGCGCTGGCGCTCGACCAGCTGGCATTGCTGGATGACGCGGAACGCGAACAGATCGTCGAGCAGTGGAACGCCACTGCCACCGAATACCCGCTGGACCGCTCGATCCAGCAGCTGATCGAAGACCAAGTGGACCGCACGCCACAGGCCGAAGCCCTGGTGTTCGGCGAGACCCGCCTGAGCTATGCCCAGCTGGATGCGCGTGCCAACCAACTGGCCCGTCACCTGATGGCGCGGGGCGTTGGCCCGGACGTGCTGGTCGGTATCGCCGCCGAGCGCAGCCTCGAAATGGTGGTCGGCCTGCTGGCGATCCTCAAGGCCGGTGGCGCCTACGTGCCGCTTGAC
>NZ_JAOCDM010000153.1 GCF_029840925.1 Pseudomonas sp. GD03858 | reverse complement strand
AATGGCACAGGATTGACTGGCCCGAAACAGATGTAGGAGCGGCCTTGCGTCGCGATGCGCCGCGCGGGCGGCGCTCGATCTGATAGGCGCTGCAACGCTAACGTCGAGCACCTTGAAGGACCTGGCCGTCGGTATACCGCTCGACAATCCGCTGCATCTCCCCGGACTCCTTGATCCGCACCAACGCCCTGAGCACACCTTGGGTCGGTAATTGGGGATCGTTGCGCACCATGCAGCCCAGCGCTTGCTCTTCCAGCACGGCCAAGGCTTGCAGGCGTTGCCCCGGCGGCAGGGAGCGGTTGTACCACTGCAATGACAGCTGGTTGCTGACTGCGTGGCGAAAGCGTCCAGCCTGGAGCTTTTGCAAGGCCAGCAACTGGTTACGGCTGTCCTCGCGCTGCAGACGTCCCTGGCTGAACAGGGGGTCCAGGGTGGGGTAGGTGTACCCAAGCACGGTGCCGATGGCCTGGGGCGGCAGTGCCTCCGGGTGGGTGGGACCGCTGTCGCCGGGGCGGCCGATCAACAGATCGCGCTGTTCGATGATGGGGATGCTCCACAGGTAGTTGCCCGGTCGGTCGGTCAGCCACTGGGTGGAGACATAGCAGCGCACGTCGATTTCGCCGGCCTGCATGGCCTCCTGCAGGCGCAGGCGGGCCATCACGTGGTATTGCGGGCGGGCGTCAGTCTCCCGGGCAATGGCCTGCATCAGTTCGAAAAGGATGCCTTCCACCGGTTGCTGGTCCTCGGTGCGCATCAACGGCATGCTCCAGCTTTCGGCGACAGAAAAGCGCAGCACCGGCTGCTGCGCCAGGCTATGGGTGGTCCATAGCAACAGGATGACCAGGACTCGCCGCACGCTTCATCCTCCCTGATTCATCGTCCGTGTGCCCGTCAATGAGCTTAGACGAGATCGGCGGGGTGCAATTTCGGCCCCGCTCCGCTAGCATTAGCGCTCTTTCCGCCCGCTCCGGTCACGATGGTTTTTTGATGAGTTATCAGGTTCTTGCACGTAAATGGCGTCCGCGCTCGTTCCGCGAAATGGTCGGCCAGACCCATGTGCTCAAGGCTTTGATCAACGCCCTGGACAACCAGCGCCTGCACCACGCCTATCTGTTCACCGGTACCCGTGGCGTGGGCAAGACCACCATCGCGCGGATCATCGCCAAGTGCCTGAACTGCGAGACCGGCATCACCTCCACGCCGTGCGGCACCTGTTCGGTGTGCCGGGAGATCGACGAAGGCCGTTTCGTCGACCTGATCGAGATCGACGCCGCCAGCCGCACCAAGGTCGAGGACACCCGCGAGCTGCTCGACAATGTGCAGTACGCGCCGAGCCGCGGGCGCTTCAAGGTCTACCTGATCGACGAAGTGCACATGCTCTCCACCCACTCGTTCAACGCCTTGTTGAAGACGCTGGAAGAGCCGCCGCCCTACGTCAAGTTCATTCTCGCCACCACCGACCCGCAGAAGCTGCCGGCGACCATCCTGTCGCGCTGCCTGCAGTTCTCGCTGAAGAACATGAGCCCGGAACGGGTGGTCGAGCACCTGACCCATGTGCTGGGCGCCGAGAACGTGCCGTTCGAAGAGGACGCCCTGTGGCTGCTCGGTCGCGCCGCCGATGGCTCGATGCGCGACGCCATGAGCCTGACCGACCAGGCCATCGCCTTCGGCGAGGGCAAGGTATTGGCCGCCGATGTGCGGGCGATGCTCGGCACCCTCGACCACGGCCAGGTGTACGGGGTGTTGCAGGCGTTGCTCGAAGGTGATGCCCGGGCGCTGCTGCAGGCGGTGCGCGACCTGGCCGAGCAAGGGCCGGACTGGAGCGGCGTGCTGTCGGAAATGCTCAATGTGCTGCACCGCGTGGCCATCGCCCAGGCCCTGCCGGAGGCGGTCGACAATGGCCAGGGCGATCGTGATCGCGTGCTGGCGCTGGCCCAGGCGCTGCCGGCCGAGGATGTGCAGTTCTACTACCAGATGGGCCTGATCGGCCGTCGCGACCTGCCGCTGGCGCCAGACCCGCGTGGTGGCTTCGAGATGGTCCTGCTGCGCATGCTGGCGTTCCGCCCGGCCGATACCGATGATGCGCCGAAGCCGGTACTAAAGCCGGTGGGGATCAGCCAGGCCACAGCTGATCCGGCCCAAGCGGTGGCAGCGGCGGCTGTGGCCGTGGCGCCGCCCGTTGCCGTCAGCCCTGTCGCTGAAGCGGTCGCGCCAGTGCCCGTGGCTGAGCCACCCGTGCAGCCGGAGCCGCCAGTCGTCGACGCGCCGGCCGTTGCCGAGGTTGTCGAGGCGGCGCAATCGGAATCAGAACCAGAGCCCGAGCCGCAGCCCGTCGAAGAGGTCATCGACCTGCCGTGGGAGGAACCCGTTGCTGCGCCGGCGTCAGTTGTGCCCGAGCAACCGTCCGAGCCGGCACCCGTGGTCGAAGCTGCCAGCCCGCAGCCGGATTATGACGAGCCGCCGTTCGATCCGTCGGCCTACAGCCCGGCGGGCATGGAGCGCGACGACGAGCCGCCGGCGGACGAGGACTACTACGCGCCCGACAGCGACCCGGCTGGCTTCAGCTACCTGGACGAACTGGCCGAGCACGTGCAGGAAGAGGCGCCCACCCAGGCGCCGGAGCCGCTGCCGGCGGCCATGCCCGCGACCGGGCTGGCCCTGCAATGGCTGGAATTATTCCCACAGTTGCCTGTCTCCGGTATGACAGGCAACATCGCCGCAAACTGTACGCTGATAGCCGCCGATGGCGATGATTGGCTGCTGCACCTGGACCCGGGGCAGGGCGCGCTGTTCAACTCGACGCAGCAGCGCCGGTTGAACGACGCGCTCAACCAGCACCTGGGCCGCGAGATCCGCCTGAAGATCGAGCTGATCCGCCCCGAGCAGGAGACTCCGGCCCAGGCCGCCTCGCGCAAGCGTGCCGAGCGCCAGCATGACGCCGTGGTGTCGATCGAGCAGGATCCGCTCATCCAGCAGATGATCCGGCAGTTCGGCGCGACGGTCAGGCAGGATACTATTGAGCCTGTAGACGCCCTGGCCAGCCAGGGCCAATGAACGGATAACCATGCGGCCCGCCTGTGCGGGGCCGCATCACATGACCCAATCGAGGTATACCCCCATGATGAAAGGTGGCATGGCCGGCCTGATGAAGCAGGCCCAGCAGATGCAGGAAAAGATGCAGAAGATGCAGGAAGAACTGGCCAACGCCGAAGTCACCGGCCAGTCCGGTGGCGGCCTGGTCAGCGTGGTGATGACCGGTCGTCACGACGTCAAGCGCGTCAGCATCGACCAGAGCCTGATGTCGACCGACGCCGACGACAAGGAAGTGCTCGAGGACCTGATCGCCGCCGCGCTGAACGACGCCGTGCGCAAGATCGAGCAGAACAGCCAGGACAAGATGGGCAGCATGACCGCCGGCATGCAACTGCCGCCTGGTTTCAAGATGCCGTTCTGATCGGCTGATCGCTTCACACCGGGGAGCAACGACCTATGGGACGTTGCTCCCTTGTTCATTGTGTTTCCTGAAATTGGACGGCCTGCCGAGATGAGCTTCAGCCCCCTGATCCGCCAACTGATCGACGCCCTGCGCATCCTGCCCGGCGTCGGTCAGAAAACCGCCCAACGCATGGCCCTGCAGCTGCTCGAACGCGACCGCAGCGGCGGCACGCGCCTGGCCCAGGCGCTGAGCCAGGCCATGGAAGGCGTCGGCCACTGCCGCCAGTGCCGGACCCTGACCGAGCAGGAGTTGTGCCCGCAGTGCGCCGATCCACGCCGCGACGACAGCCAGCTGTGCGTGGTGGAGGGGCCGATGGATGTGTATGCGGTGGAGCAGACCGGCTATCGCGGCCGCTACTTCGTGCTCAAGGGGCACCTGTCGCCGCTCGATGGCCTGGGGCCGGAGGCCATCGGTATTCCGCAGTTGATGGCGCGGATCGAGGAGCAGGGTACGTTCAGCGAGGTGATCCTGGCCACCAACCCCACGGTGGAGGGGGAGGCGACTGCCCATTACATCGCCCAGCTGCTGGCCGAGAAGGGCCTGGCCGCCACGCGCATCGCCCATGGCGTGCCGTTGGGTGGGGAGCTGGAACTGGTGGATGGCGGGACGCTGGCCCATGCTTTCGCGGGGCGTCGGCCGGTTTCGCTTTGAAGCTTCAAGTTGCAAGCTACAAGCGGCAAGTAAAAGCGGTAATGCGCCGACCTGCTTTTACTTGCCGCTTGCAGCTTGCAGCTTGCCGCTTGCCGCTTGCCGCTTGCCGCTTGCCGCTTGCAGCTGCTTTTAGTATTCGCTGAGGGAAAACTCGGTCAGGCAGAAGGTCGGCACCCCGGCCGCCTGCAGGCGGCGCGAACCTTCCAGTTCCGGCAGGTCGATGATCGCCGCCGCCTCGAACACCTGGGCGCCGGTGCGGCGAACCAGGTTGGCTGCGGCCAGCAGGGTACCGCCGGTGGCGATCAGGTCATCGAAGATCAATACCGAGTCGCCGTCGCAGAGGCTGTCGGCGTGCACTTCCAGGAAGGCCTCGCCGTATTCGGTCTGGTAACCCTCCGACAGCACGTCGGCCGGCAGCTTGCCCTGCTTGCGGAACAGGATCAGTGGCTTGTTCAGCTGGTGGGCGATGATCGAGCCGATCAGGAAGCCCCGCGCGTCCATGGCGCCGATATGGCTGAACTCGGCCTCTACATAGCGCTCGATGAACTGGTCGGCGACATAGCGCAGCCCGCGTGGCGACTGGAACAGTGGGGTGATGTCGCGGAAGATCACGCCCGGCTTGGGGAAGTCCACTACCGGGCGGATCAGGGCTTTGAGGTCGAAGGTGTCGCTGTGCATGGCGGGTATCCTGGAAAAACTCGGCGCCAGTATACCCTGTTCACGGGGCGATCAGGTTTCGAGCGCACCACCAGCCAGCGCGCACAGCTGGATCGGGTCGAGGATGTGCACTTCCTTGCCCTCTGCCTTGAGCAGGCCGTTCTGCTGGAAGCGGGTGAACACCCGGGACACGGTTTCCACCGCCAGGCCCAGGTAGTTGCCGATCTCGTTGCGCGACATGCTCAGGCGGAACTGGTTGGCCGAGTAACCGCGGGCGCGGAAGCGCGCCGACAGGTTGACCAGGAAGGTGGCGATGCGCTCGTCGGCGGTCTTCTTCGACAGCAGCAGCATCATTTGCTGGTCGTCGCGGATCTCGCGGCTCATCACCCGCATCAGCTGGCGGCGCAACTGCGGCAGCTGCACCGACAGTTCGTCGAGGCGCTCGAACGGGATCTCGCACACCGAGGTGGTTTCCTGGGCCTGGGCCGACACCGGGTAGGCCTCGGTGTCCATGCCGGACAGGCCGACCAGCTCGCTGGGCAGATGGAAGCCGGTGATCTGTTCTTCGCCGGCATCGCTGAGGCTGAAGGTTTTCAGGGCGCCAGAGCGGACCGCATAGACCGAGCCGAAATTGTCACCCTGGCGGAACAGGAACTCGCCTTTCTTCAACGGGCGGCCGCGTTTGACGATTTCATCCAGTGCATCCATGTCCTCGAGGTTGAGGGACAGGGGCAGGCACAGGGGGGCCAGGCTGCAATCCTTGCAATGGGCCTGGCTGTGTGGGCGCAGTTTTACTGGCTCGGACATTTCTTTCGATCCTTGTGGGAAAGCACACATAAGCCGTAAGGATAACCTGCGGCATGGGCTGTAGGCCAGTGTGCGCATTTTTGGTGCACGCTAGCGGCGGCAGGGAAGGGGTGTTCCGCTACCGTTCAACTGTCCATAGTGTGCCTCGAAAGGCGGGCTGTCCATGCGGTGAAACGCCTCAATCGCCTCAGATCACCCGGGAGAAACGCTGGCGATTCTGCTGCGCGAGGTAGGCGTCGAACACCATGCACACCGAGCGCGCCAGCAGGCGGCCGGCCGGCAGGATGCGGATGCCCTTGGCGTCCAGGCTGATCAGGCCGTCGCGCTGCATGGCCTGCAGTTGCGGCCACTGCTCCTTGAAATAGCCGCGAAAATCGAGGGTGAAGGCCTGCTCGATCGTCTCGAAATCCAGCTCGAAGTGGCAGATCAGTTGCTGGATCACCGCCCGGCGAAGGCGGTCGTCCTGGTTGCACAGAAGGCCGCGGTGGGTTGCCAGCTGGGCGGTCGAGAGGGTGTCCTGGTAGGTGCTGAGGTCGCTGCTGTTCTGGCAGTACAGGTCGCCGATCTGGCTGATCGCCGACACGCCCAGGCCGATCAGGTCGCAATGGCCATGGGTGGTGTAGCCCTGGAAGTTGCGCTGCAGGGTGCCTTCCTCCTGGGCAATGGCCAGCTCGTCGTCGGGCAGGGCGAAGTGGTCCATGCCGATGTAGCGGTAGCCGGCGGCGGTCAGCTGGTCGATGGTGGCGTGGAGCATTTCCAGCTTGGCCGCCGGCGCCGGCAGGTCGGCGCTGTCGATGCGCCGCTGGGGCATGAAGCGCTCTGGCAGGTGCGCATAATTGAATACCGACAGGCGGTCGGGCTGCAGGCGGATCACTTCCTCGACGGTGCGGGCGAAGCCTTCCGGGGTCTGCTTGGGCAGGCCGTAGATCAGGTCGAGGTTGATCGAGCGGAACTGCAGGGTACGTGCCGCCTCGATCAAGGTGCGGGTCTGCTCCAGGCTCTGCAGGCGGTTGACCGCGCGCTGCACGGCCGGATCGAGGTCCTGCACGCCGAGGCTGACGCGGTTGAAACCCAGCTCGCGAAGCAGGCCCATGGTCGACCAGTCGGCCTCGCGCGGGTCGATCTCGATGCCGTAGTCGCCGGAGTCGTCGTCCAGCAGGTGGAAGTGCTGGCGCAGGGTGGCCATCAGCTGGCGCAGTTCCACATGGCTGAGGAAAGTCGGCGTGCCGCCGCCGAAGTGCAGTTGCTCGACCACCTGTTTCGGGTCGAGGTGGCAGGCGATCAGCTGGATCTCCTGCTCCAGGCGCTGCAGATACGGCGCGGCGCGGCCACGGTCCTTGGTGATGACCTTGTTGCAGGCGCAGTAGTAGCAGATGTTGGCGCAGAACGGCACGTGCACGTACAGCGACAGCGGGCGGGTTGCGCGGCGGCTCTCGCGCAGGGCGTGGAGCAGGTCGAACGAGCCCACTTCGCCATGCAGTTGCACGGCGGTCGGGTAGGAGGTGTAGCGTGGCCCGGCCAGATCGTAGCGACGGATCAGGTCGGCGTCCCAGCGTAGGTCGTCGAGCATGTGGGTGGTCCCCGGATAGAGCTGCAGTGTCCGGAGTCTAGGGGCGGATGTAAGAAGTCGTGTTGATTTGTATCAAGGTGAGTTGGCGACCGTCGCGGGGCTGGCGTGGGAGCGGGCTTGCCCCGCGATCAGTGTCCCATCAACCAGTGTTGATGCGGCCCTGGTAATGTCCACAGACCAAACAGGATCACGAGCAATCCGCCAGCCACGCGCACGCCGCGCTTGCGCAGTAAGGCGCCCACGCGCTCCGCCGCGAGTCCCGTGGCCAGCAGCACCGGCCAGGTGCCGACGCCGAACGCCAGCATCAGCGCCGCGCTGTGCAGTGCATCGCCCTGGCTCGCCGCCCACAGCAAGGTGCTGTATACCAGCCCGCATGGCAACCAGCCCCACAGGGCGCCCAGCAGCAGGGCCCGAGGTAGGCTGGATACCGGCAGCAGGCGGGTGGCCACGGGTTGCACATGGCGCCACAGGCCGCGGCCGAGCGCCTCGATACGGGTCAGGCCGCTCCACCAGCCGGCCAGGTACAGGCCCATGGAGATCAGCAGCAGCGCCGCGATGACGCGCAAGCCGATGGCCAGCGGGCTGCTCGCCAGCGCCACGCCGGCAAGGCCCAGCAGCAGGCCGGCGGCGGCATAGCTGAGGATGCGTCCGAGGTTGTAGGCCAGCAGCAGGCGCAGGCGCCGGCCGCGCTGCTCGGGTGGGATGGCCAGGGTGAGGGCGCCCATCAGGCCGCCGCACATGCCCAGGCAGTGGCCGCCGCCGAGCAGGCCCAGGACCAGCGCCGAGCCCAGGAGCGGAATCAGTTCAGGCACGTGGCGCGGGGTCCTTGTCGTCGGGCTGTTCGTCCCCTGGCTTCACGGCGGCCTGGTGGCGCGGGTCCTGGTCGTCGAACAGGATGCTGTGGGCCGGGCCTTCGAGGTCGTCGTACTGGCCGCTGTCCACCGCCCAGAAGAAGATGTACACGGCGACGCCGACCAGCAGCAGGGCGGCGGGGATCATCACGTAGAGGGCGGGCATAGCGGTTTCCTTTCGAGCGACGCCGGCTCGCGCGCGGCCGGCGCCGCATCGGCGGGCAGCCGGGTCAGGCGCAGGGCGTTGAGCACCACGATCAGCGAACTGACCGACATGCCGATCGCTGCCCACACCGGGGTGATCCAGCCGAGCGCGGCGAACGGCAGCATGAGGCCATTGTACAGCGTCGCCCAGAGCAGGTTCTCGACAATGTTGCGGCGGGTCCGGCGGGCCAGGTCGAAGGCCTGCACCAGCGCCTGCAGACGGTTGGACAGCAGCACCGCGTCGGCGCTGGTCTTGGCAAGATCGGTGGCGCTGCCCATGGCGATGCTGATGTCGGCGGCAGCCAGCACCGGCACGTCGTTGACGCCGTCGCCGAGCATCAGCACCTTGCGTCCTTCGCCTTGCAGGACCTTGAGGCGGGCGAGCTTGTCGTCCGGGCGCAGGCCGCCGATCGCCTGGTCGATGCCCAGCTGCGCGGCCACTTCCGCGACCATCGGCGAACTGTCGCCGGACAGCAGCAGCGTTTGCCAGCCACGGGCCTTGCAGGCGGTCACCAGGTCCTGGGCGTCGTCGCGCAGGCGGTCGTCCAGGGCGAACCAGGCCAGCGGCCCTTGCCGGTCGCCCAGCAGCAGCCACTGCCCGCGAAACTCAGGCACAGCGGGCACTTCGGCGCCGCTGAGGGCGCAGACGAAGGCGGCCTGGCCGATGCGCAGGCGCTGGCCGCCCAGCTCGCCTTCCAGGCCCAGTCCCGGCACCGCGCTGACGTGCTCGGCGGCCTGGGCGGCGCGGCCGAAGGCGCGGGCGATGGGGTGCTCGGAGCGGTTTTCCAGGGCGGCGGCCAGCGCCAGGCACTGGTCGCCGTCCAGTCGGCCCAGCGGGCGCACGCTGCGCAGGGCCAGGCGACCCTCGGTGAGGGTGCCGGTCTTGTCGAAGATCACCGTGTCGATCTGGTTCAGCCCCTCCAGCACATGCCCGCGGGTTATAAGCAGGCCGAGCTTGTGCAGGCTGCCGGTGGCCGCTGTGAGGGCGGTCGGCGTGGCCAGCGACAGGGCGCAGGGGCAGGTGGCGACCAGCATGGCGAGGACGATCCAGAACGCCCGAGGCGCATCCAGTTGCCACCAGACCACGCCGATCACGGCGGCGGCCACCAGGGTGAACAGCAGGAACCATTGCGAGGCGCGGTCGGCGATTTCCGCCAGGCGTGGCTTCTCGGACTGAGCGCGCTCCAGCAGGCGGACGATGGCCGACAGTCGAGAGTCCTGGCCCAGGGCCTGGACTTCGACGGTGAGGGTGCTTTCGACGTTGAGGGTGCCGCCGGTCACCCGGTCGCCGACGCGACGCGCCAGGGGCAGGTATTCGCCGGTCAGCAGCGACTCGTCGACGCTGGAGCGGCCGTCGACGATCAGCCCGTCGGCCGGGATCACCGCACCGGGCAGCACCTGCACCCGGTCGCCACACTGCAGTTCGCCAAGCAGGATGCGCTCGCCCTGGCCGTTGGCGTCCAGGCGCAGGCACGAGGCCGGCAACAGGTTGACCAACTGCGCGGTGGCTGCCGCGGTGCGCTCGCGGGCGCGGCGTTCGAGGTAGCGGCCGGTGAGCAGGAACAGGGCGAACATGCCGACGGTGTCGAAGTACAGCTCGCCGCTGCCGGTGATCGCGGTCCAGATCCCGGCGCAGTAGGCCAGGGCGATGGCCAGCGACACCGAGACGTCCATGGTCAGGTGGCGGGTGCGCAGGTCGCGGGCCGCGCCCTTGAAGAACGGCGCGCAGCTGTAGAACACGATGGGGGTGGTGAGGAACAGCGCGACCCAGCGCAGGATGGTGTGCAGTTCGGGCGACAGGTCGATGTTGAATTCCGGCCAGGTGGCCATGGTCGCCATCATCGCCTGGAACCACAGCAGCCCGGCCACGCCCAGGCGGCGCAGGGCGCTGCGGTTTTCCCGGGCCAGCTGTTCGGCGGCCTGGTCGGGCTGGTAGGGGTGGGCGGCGTAGCCGATCTGGCGCAGCTCGGCCAGCAGCCTGGACAGCGGCAGTTGCTGGTCGTCCCAGCTGACCAGCAGGCGATGGTTGGACAGGTTCAGGCGGGCGTCATCGACGCCGGGCAGGTTGCGCAGGTGTTTCTCGATCAGCCAGCCGCAGGCGGCGCAGCTGATGCCTTCGACCATCAGGATGGTTTCAGCCAGTTCGCCGGCATGGCGCACGAAGGATTGCTGCACGTCGCTGCGGTCGTACAGCGCCAGTTCATCCTGGAGCTGGCGGGGCAGGGCTTCGGGGTTGGCGCTGGTGTCACTGCGGTGCTGGTAGTAGTGCTCCAGGCCACCGGCGACGATCGATTCGGCCACCGCTTGGCAACCGGGGCAGCAGAACTGTCGCGGCTCGCCGAGGACCACGGCGGTGAAGCGGCTGCCGGCGGGAACGGGCAGGGCGCAGTGGTAGCAGGGGGTGGGGTGGGTCATTTTGAGTCTATCTTTTGGCTTGGGATTGCCGGGG
>NZ_JAOCDM010000152.1 GCF_029840925.1 Pseudomonas sp. GD03858 | reverse complement strand
CCAATCGACTCGCGGATGTCGTCCAGGGCCAGGTGGGTGCTGCCCTTCTTGAAACTGTCACGCACGTCCGGCGCCCAGCGTGCAGCCAGCTCCTTGAGGGTCGAGACATCGAGGTTGCGATAGTGGAAATAGTTTTCCAGCTCGCGCATATGGCGATAGAGGAAACGGCGATCCTGGCAGATGCTGTTGCCACAGATCGGCGACTTGCCCTTCGGCACCCACTGCTCGAGGAAAGCGATGGTCTGCGCCTCGGCCTCGGCCATGCTCACCTTGCTCTCGCGCACGCGCTGGGTCAGGCCCGAGGCGCCGTGGGTGCGAGTGTTCCACTCGTCCATCCGCGCCAGCACCTCGTCGCTGTGATGAATAGCGATCACCGGGCCTTCGGCCAGAGTGTTCAGCTCGCTGTCGGTGACGATGGTGGCCATCTCGATGATGACGTCGTTGTCCGGATCCAGGCCGGTCATTTCCAGATCGATCCAGATCAGGTTCTGTGGGTTCTGCATGAAAAGGCTCCTCGAATAGCCCGTCATATTAGCCTAGCGGGGCGGCTCGTGGGCGCGCCGTGCTAAACTGCCCGCCGTTTTCCTTCTGCCCCGCCGACACGGAACCCTCATGGCCAAACGCCAGCTCAACCGCCGCCAGAACTGGCGCATCGAAAAGATCCAGGGCGAACGCGCCGCCCGCGCCGCCAAACGCGAGCAGCACGTCCTGCAAGAGCTGGAGGGCGGCGACCTGGGGCCGGAACAACTGGGCCTGGTGATCGCCCACTTCGGCGTTCAGGTCGAAGTCGAAGCCCAGGACGGCGAGGTGGCCGGCCAGGTGTTCCGCTGCCACTTGCGGGCCAACCTGCCGGCCCTGGTCACCGGCGATCGAGTGGTCTGGCGCGCCGGCAACCAGGGGATCGGCGTGATCGTCGCGCAGATGCCGCGCAGCACCGAGCTGTGCCGCCCGAATAACCACGGCCAGCTCAAGCCGGTGGCGGCCAACGTCGATCTGATCGTCATCGTCTTCGCCCCTGCCCCCGAACCGCACCCCAACCTGATCGACCGCTACCTGGTCGCCGCCGAGCATGCCGGCATCCGACCGCTGCTGTTGCTGAACAAGGCCGACCTGATCGATGACGAGAATGGCCCGACCCTCCAGGCGATGCTGGAGGTGTACCGCGGCCTGGGTTATCCACTGCTGGAAGTATCCGCCCACCACGGCGATGGCATGCAACGTCTGCAGCAGACGCTCGATGGCCATATCAGCGTGTTCGTTGGCCAGTCGGGCGTGGGCAAGTCCTCGCTGGTCAACAGCCTGTTGCCGGAGGCAGACACCCGCGTCGGCGGCCTGTCGGAATGGTCTGGCCAGGGCACGCACACCACCACCACCGCCCGCCTGTACCACTTCCCCAATGGCGGCGACCTGATCGACTCGCCGGGCATTCGCGAGTTCGGCCTGGTCCATGTCAGCCGCGACGATGTCGAAGACGGTTTCATCGAGTTTCGCGAGCTGATCGGCAACTGCCGCTTCCGCGACTGCAAGCACGACCGCGAGCCCGGCTGCGCATTGCTCAAGGCGCTGGAAGATGGCAGCGTCACCCAGCAGCGGATGAACAGCTATCGCTCGATCATCGCCAGCCTGCCGGAAGACACCTATTGACCAGATATGGCTGTAGGAATACCTAACCCGCTCAAGTAGGAACCATCTGGTTTTTCGGTCGCCCATTGCCCCACCCTCGGCTTTCCTCGAAGGTCGTGCTTCAGCCTGGCAGGTCCTGCCGGCGAGGATCAGGGAGGACAATGCACATGCCGGTTTTCATCAGTTACCGCCACGACGAGCGACTCGACGCCTTCATTCTCAACGAGCGTCTGCTGCTCGAGGGCATTCCCACGCAACTGGTGCGCTTCGACGACGAAGGACAGACCTTCGACGACCTGCACGGCAGCTTCTGCCAGCAGATGACCGACGCCACCCACTGGGTCGGGATACTGCCACGCAACCATGGCGACGACTGGTGGACCGCCTGGCTGCTGGGGGCCGCGGCCATGGCGCATCGACGGGTGAGTTTCTATCACGCAGGCCCCGGCGAATTGCCGGGATACCTGGGCAAATGGCCGACGATGAGCAAGCGTGAGCATATCGACCTGTTCGTGCGGGCCTATCATGACGAGCAGACCTTTGGCCGGGCCATGGCCTCGATGAGCAGACGCGGGACGGTATCGGACAGGGACAACGCCGACTTCTTCCACGCCGACCTCAAGGCCAAGATCCGACGGGGCTTCTGAATGCCTTTCGCCGGCAAGCCAGCGGCCATAGGCCCGGCGAAAGGGCCGCGGGGCGGCCCCTGGCGCTTACTGGTCCTTGGCCTCGTCCATCTTCAGCACGCCATCCTCGAAGATATTCAGCTTCTGGCGCAGCTCGCGCGGCTGCATCGGCGTATCGGCCGGCGCCGTGCCAGCACCGGGCACGCCCCCCGCAGGCGGCGTGGCCCCGGTCGGCGGCGCCTGCTCCGGCGCACCTTGCTCACCTTCGATGGTGCGCTGCGCCTTCTTGGTCAGGACGATGATGTCGATGCGGCGGTTGACCGGATTGAACGGATTCGCCCGGTCGAACAGCGACGACGAGGCATAACCGACCACCCGCGCCACCTGCTCGTCCGGGTAGCCACCGGCGACCAGGGCCCGGCGCGCGGCGTTGGCGCGGTTGGCCGACAGCTCCCAGTTGCCGAAGTCGCCAGTGCCGGAGTACGGCTTGGCATCGGTGTGGCCGCTGATGCTGATCTTGTTCGGCACCGCCTTGATGGTGTCGGCCATGGCCAGCAGGATGTCCTCGAAGTACGGCTGCAGGCGCGCGCTGCCGAGGTCGAACATCGGCCGGTTCTCGGCGTCCATGATCTGGATGCGCAGGCCGTCCTGGGTGATCTCGAACAGGATCTGGTCCTTGAACTTCTGCAGCTGCGGGTTTTCCTCGACCTTGTTCTGCAGTTCCTGCAACAGCAGCTCCAGGCGTTCGCGCTCGACCTGCTCGGCCATGGTCTCGACCTTGTCCTTGTCCAGCTGAATGCTGGTGTCAGGGGTCGGTTCGGACTTCACTTCCGGGTTGATGGTCTTCTCTGGCGCCAGCTCAGGCGAGCCGCCGAGGTCGATGATGTAGGGCGTGCCGCTCTCGGAGAAACCGATCGGGTCCTTGAAATAGCCGGCGATGGCGATCTTCTGCTCGGGCGTGGCGGTGGAAAGCAGCCACAGCACGAGGAAGAACGCCATCATCGCCGTGGCGAAGTCGGCGAAGGCGATCTTCCAGGCCCCGCCATGGTGGCCGTCGCCAAAGCGCTTGACGCGCTTGACGATGATGGGCTGATTGTTCTCCATGGCTTAGCGACCGCGTACTGCTTGTTCCAGCTCGGCGAAGCTCGGACGGTGCTTCGGATACAGCACCTTGCGACCGAACTCCACCGCCAGCGATGGCGGCATGCCCGAGGCCGAGGCCACCAGCGACGCCTTGATGGCCTCGTAGACGTTCAGCTCTTCCTTGGCGTCATGGCGCAGGGCGTTGGCCAGCGGGCCAAAGAAGCCATAGGCGGCAAGAATACCGAAGAAGGTGCCGACCAGTGCCGCACCCACGTGCAGGCCGATGGATTTCTGGTCGCCGTCGCCCAGCGAGGCCATGGTCACCACGATGCCCAGCACCGCCGCGACGATACCGAACCCGGGCATGCCGTCGGCGATGCCGGTCACCGCGTGGGAAGGGTGCTCCAGCTCTTCCTTCATGCTCAGCAGTTCCATGTCGAACAGGCCTTCGAGCTCATGGGGCGCCATGTTGCCGGTGGACATGATGCGCAGGTAGTCGCAGATGAACGCGGTCATGCGCTCGTCGTTCAGCACGGCGGGATATTTGGCGAAGATCGGGCTGGCCGCGGCGTCCTCGATGTCGCCCTCGATGGCCATCATGCCTTCGCGACGGCTCTTGTTGAGGATCTCGTAGACCAGACCCAGCACTTCCAGGTAGAAGGTGTGGGTGAAGCGGGTGCCGAACATCTTCAGCGACTTCTTGACCACATGCATGGTCATGTAGCCAGGGTTGGCCTGGAGGAACGCACCGAAGGCCGCACCACCGATGATCAGCACTTCGAACGGCTGGATCAGTGCCGCGATCTTGCCGTGGGAAAGCACGTAGCCGCCGAGCACGCTCGCGAATACGACGATGATGCCGATAATTTTAGCCATAAGTTGGAAGCACTTGCTGTCGTGGTCAGGGTAGGGAACGAGAGCCTTTAAACTCTTCTTCTACTTATCGGCAGAACTGCGCCAGACTATAGCCACTCATTGCGAAAAGCCAGTTCGGACTGATGTCAATATGCCAATTGAAACCAAGGTGCCAAATCAGGTTCCGTCGAGTCTAGAGGCCTGGGTAAAGCTGCTCGACGGGATTCGAGTACCCGTGCCGAAAGACAGCCACGACCGTGTTCTACAGGCCATCAACGACAGCCGCCGCTCCCTGCGCGACATCGCCGAACTGATGCAGGACAGCCCTGCGCTGGTGCTCTGTGTGCTGCGCGAGGCCAACCACCCGGCCAACGCCAGCCTGGCGGAGCCTGCCGAAAGCCTGGAAATCGCCCTCAACCGCCTGGGGCTGACCCGCACCAGCCAGTTGCTGGCGCGCCTGCCGTCGATACCCGCCGACGAGATCCCACCGGTGCTGCGCCAGTTCCTGCTGATCAGCCAGCACGCCACCCAGCAGGCCAACGGTCTGTTCGCCAACCGCCTGGCGCGGCTGTGGCAGGAAATCCACTGGGGGAGCCTGCTGTTCCTCTCGCCGCTGTGGCCGCTGGCCCTGGCCTACCCCAGGCTGCTGGACACCTGGGAGCTGCGGGTCATCCACAAGGGCGAGGAAGCCGCCGAGGTCGAACGGGAACTGTTCGGCGTGCGCCTCATGCAACTGTGCCAGGCCGTGGCCGAGCACTGGCGCTTGCCCGAGTGGGTGACCCAAGGCTACCGACTGCTGATGGACGAACGCGAGCAACTGGCCCAGGTATTGAGCATTGCCCGTGAACAGGACCCGCTGGTCCAGCAGCAGCGCCTGGACGACGCACCGGCCCTGCGCCGCTGGTTCAACCAGCCCCCCAACACCGTGCTGCTGGCCAACGGCCTGGCCCTGGCCGCCCAGGTGGGCTGGGACAACCCGCACCTGCTGCGCTGGCAATTGCTCACTGCGCTGTACCTGCAGACCACCCTGGACGACGTCCAGCAACAGGTCCACCAGCAGGCCGCGGCCAGTGCCCGTCATCATGCACGGCATGCACTGTTCCACCCGGCCGAGGCACTGATCTGGCCCTGGCACCAGCGCCGACCGCACCCAGACATGCTGACACCGCCACCGCCCAGCACCGAAGACCTCGGTCGCTGGCGCGCGCTGTGCCAGGAGTTGCTGGTACAGCCCAGCCCGTTCAGCAACGCCGTGCACCTGGCCACCCAGGCCCGCGACGCCCTGCTGGCCTGCGGCATGCAGCGCATCATGCTGCTGAGCCTGGACAAGGCCACCGACTACCTGCGCGTGCAGCAGACCGCCGGCCTGCCGCGAGAGGCCGCCGCGATGGCATTGCCCGTCGTACAGAACAAATTGTTGCAAAAGTTGATGGCAAAAGCCGGGCAACTGCGCCTGACGCCCGACAACCACGCCCAGTTCAGCGCCCTGCTGCCAGCACCGCTGCGCGCCTTCTTCCGCAGCGAGCACCTGCTGCTGCGCTCGCTGGCGGTAGGCGACCAGGTGCTGATGCTGGCGGTGGCCGACCAGAGCGGCAAACCACTGGCCGATGTCAGCGTGCAGGCGTTCGGCAAGACCGCGCAATGCGTGGAGCGCGCCCTGGCCGTGTTTGCCACCCGCAATGCCTGACCCTTGCGCTACAATCGCCCCTCTTTCCACCCTGGAGAACGTGGATGACTGACTTTTCCGGCCTGCCCCTGGTGATCGAAGCCGAGGACCTGCAGCCGCGCCTGGATTCGCCAAGGCTGATCCTGGTCGACCTGACCAGCGCCAACCGTTATGGCAGTGGGCATATTCCCGGGGCCCGTTTCGTCGACCCGAAGCGAACCCAGTTGGGCCAGCCCCCAGCACCCGGCCTGCTGCCGGCCCGTGCCGACCTGGAGAAACTGTTCGGTGAGCTCGGTCACCGCGACGATGCGGTCTACGTGGTCTACGACGACGAGGGTGGAGGCTGGGCCGGACGGTTCATCTGGCTGCTCGACGTGATCGGTCACAAGGGCTACCACTACTTGAATGGCGGCATCCAGGCCTGGCCGGCGGACAAGCTGTCCACCGAAACGCCTGAAGTCGCCGGCGGCCCGGTGAGCCTGCAGCTGCATGGTGAACCCACCGCCACCCGCGAGTACCTGCAAAGCCGCCTGGGCGCCGCCGACCTGGTCATCTGGGACGCCCGCGGGCCACTGGAATACAGTGGCGAGAAAGTACTGGCCGCCAAAGGCGGGCATATTCCCGGCGCGATCAACTTCGAGTGGACCGCCGGCATGGACCTCAACGACCACCTGCGCATCCGCAAGGATATCAAGGAGGTCCTGCAGAACCTGGGCATCACCCCGGACAAGGAAGTGATCACCCACTGCCAGACCCACCACCGCTCCGGCTTCACCTACCTCGTGGCCAAGGCCCTAGGCTATCCACGAGTGAAGGGCTATGCCGGTTCCTGGGGCGAATGGGGCAACCACCCCGATACGCCCATCGAAGTTTAAGGACGCTCAATGAAATCCCGCTTGTTCATCATCAGCCAGTACCTGCTGCCGCACCACCTGCTCTCGCGGCTGGCCGGCTGCGTCGCCGAGTGCCGCGCGCGCTGGTTCAAGAATGCCTTCACCGCCTGGTTCGCCAAGCGCTACCAGGTGAACATGTCCGAGGCCCTGGTCGAAGACCTCAGCGCCTACGAGCACTTCAACGCATTCTTCACTCGCGCCCTCAAGCCTGGCGCCCGCCCGCTGGACGAAACACCCGGCGCGATCCTCTGCCCGGCCGACGGCGCGGTCAGCCAGCTCGGCCCGATCGAGCACGGTCGCATCTTCCAGGCCAAGGGCCACGGCTACAGCGCCCTGGAACTGCTGGGCGGCGATCCGGCCCTGGCCGCACCGTTCATGGGCGGCGAGTTCGCCACCATCTACCTGTCGCCCAAGGACTACCACCGCGTGCACATGCCGTTGGCCGGCACCCTGCGCGAGATGGTCTATGTGCCGGGTCGGCTGTTCTCGGTCAACCAGACCACCGCGGAAAACGTGCCTGAGCTGTTCGCCCGCAACGAGCGTGTGGTCTGTCTGTTCGACACCGAGCGTGGGCCGATGGCCGTGGTGCTGGTCGGCGCGATGATCGTCGCCTCGATCGAGACCGTCTGGGCCGGCCTGGTCACGCCGCCGAAGCGCGAGCTGAAGACCTTCCGCTACGACGAAGCCAGCCGTGCGCCGATCCACCTGGAAAAAGGCGCCGAGCTGGGCCGCTTCAAGCTGGGCTCCACCGCCATCGTGCTATTCGGGCCGGAGCAGGTGAAGTGGGCCGAGAGCCTGGGCGCCGGCTCCGCGGTGCGCATGGGTGAGCTGCTGGCGCAGCCGAACCAGGCCTGACCACCCGGTAATAAAAAAGCCCTGCATGATTCAAATCATGCAGGGCTTTTTTTGCCTTGGGATTGCTGGGAGGGCTTCGCCCTCCTTTCGCGGCGCAAGGCCGCTCCTACAGGGGTACACGATCATCTGTAGGAGCGGCCTTGTGCCGCGAAAGGGCCGCAACGCGGCCCAAGGGCTCAAGATCAACCGCGCGCGTCGCGGTCACGCAGGCCCAGCAGGTACAACACACCATCAAGCCCCAGGGTGGAAATCGCCTGCTTGGCCGACTGGCGCACCAGCGGCTTGGCACGGAAGGCCACGCCCAGGCCGGCCAGGGACAGCATCGGCAGGTCGTTGGCGCCATCACCGACCGCGATGGTCTGCTCCAGCTGAAGGCCCTCGTCATTGGCCAGCTTCTGCAGCAACTCGGCCTTGCGCTGGGCATCGACGATAGGCTCGACGGCCACGCCGGTCACCTTGCCGTCGACCACCTCCAGTTCGTTGGCGAACACGTAGTCGATGCCCAGGCGCGCCTGGACCTGCTTGGCGAAGTAAGTGAAACCGCCAGACAGGATCGCGGTCTTGTAACCCAGGCGCTTGAGCTCGGCGAACAGATGCTCGGCGCCTTCGGTCAGGCGCAGCGAGGCACCGATCTGGTCGAGCACGCCCACATCCAGGCCCTTGAGCAGCGCCATGCGTTCCTTGAAGCTGGCACGAAAATCCAGTTCGCCGCGCATGGCGCGCTCGGTAATCGCCGCCACCTGCTCGCCGACACCGGCGGCCTTGGCCAGCTCATCGATCACTTCGGCCTCGATCAGCGTCGAGTCCATGTCGAACACCGCCAGGCGGCGGTTGCGGCGGAACAGGTCGTCACGCTGGAAGGCGATGTCGATGTTCTGTTCCTCGGACAGCGCGAAGAACGCCGCGCGCAGGGCCTGGGCATCGCTCGGCTCGCCGCGCACGGAGATCTCCAGGGCAGACTTGCCCTTTTCGCTCGGCGCGTCCAGCACCACGCGGGCCGACAGGCGCTCGATGCGCTCGATGGTCAGGCCGGCCTGGCTGATGATCGCGCTGACCCGCTGCAACTGCTCCGGGGTGATCCGACGGCTGAGCAGGGTGACGATATGGCGCGCCTCGCCCTGGCTGTCGGCCCAGTGCTGATAATCGGTTTCGGAGATCGGCGTGTAGCGCGCCTGCAGGTTCAGCTCGTGAGCCTTGGACTGCACGCTCTGCAGCAGCGCGGTGGCCACTTCGTTGTCGGGAATGTCGACCAGGATGCCGAACGACAGGGTACCGTGCATCACCGCCAGGCCGATGTCGAGAATGTTCACACCGCCCTGGAGCAGGACGCCGGTGATGGCCGCGGTGAGACCTGGACGGTCTTCACCAGTGATGTTGATCAGGACGATTTCGCGCAAGACCGGGGCTCCAACTCGATGAAAAATGCGCATTCTACCGATTTTCCATGACCATCGGGCGCCAACGATACTTTGCCGACAAAACACGGATCGCTATACTGCGCAGCAACTTTCTCGCCATGAAGAGCCGCGCTCTGTGAACCGGCCCACGCCCGTAAAATCCGATAACTTCTTCCTGATGATCTACCGAGCCCTGAGCCAGCGCCGGATTCCACTGGCCCTGCGCATCGCCAGCTACAACATTTTCCTGGTAGCCCTGGCCCTGGTGATCTATGCCTGCGTGATGGGCCTGCAGTTCAAGCAGGCCATGCACGAGCAGGCCGATGCCGTCGGCCAGAGCCTGACCACGCAGACCGCCACCTCGGCGACCGAGCTGCTGGTGTCCAACGACATCCTCAGCCTCAACGTGCTGCTGGGCAACCTGGTGAAGAACCCGCTGGTGGCCCACGCGGCGATCTACAGCGTGGACAACCGCATCCTCGCCGAAGCCGGCCAGCGCCCGCGCAACAGCCTGCTGGGCGAAGCCGAAGGGGTTTACCAGACCAAGATCACCTTCCAGGACGTGACCGCCGGCCAGTTGCGCATCAGCCTGGACATGAACCAGTTCCAGCAGCCGATGCTGATCAGCCTGCAGAGCATGGGCATCCTCGCGGCGATCCTGCTGGCCCTGGCTCTGACCCTCAGCCTGCGCCTGGGGCGGTTCATCTCCTTGCCGCTGCTGCAACTGCGAGTATGGCTGCGCGACCCGCACCCCTATACCCCAGCCACCGACCGCCAGGACGAGATCGGTGACCTGGCGCGCCAGCTGCACGCCCGCCTGGCTCCGCCACCGCCACCGGAACCTGAAGAAGAGGACGAGGCGGACGATTTCGAAGAAGCTCCCATCCCCAAGGCTGCCGCACGGCCGAAAGTGGCTGCGCACGCGCAGGAGCAGCATGACGAGGACGACGACGCCTTCGCCGGCCTGATGGACGAGGAAAGCGCCCCGGCCAAAGCCCTCGCCGTCGAATCCGACGAGCCTCGCAGCAGTGCCGTGCTGGCCGTGCAGCTTGGCTCCCAGGAGCAGCTGCGACGCCTCCCACGCAGCCGTCTTACCGAGCTGCTGGAACGCTACCGCGACTGCCTGGATCAAGCCGCATCGCTGTACGAAGGTGAAGTCCATACGCTGAACGACGGCAGCACCCTGCTGCTGTTCCACAGCCGCGACAGCGGCGAGGACTACCTGACCAACGCCATCTGCTGTGGCGAGCTGCTGCGCGCCCTGGGCCACGCCCTGCAGATCGAGGTCGCCGACAGCGGCATCACCCTGCAACTGCAGCTGGGCCTGGTGCTGGCCGACGACCTGCATGGCATGGACCAAGCGGACCTGCTGATGACCGAGCAGGCCCAGGACGCCCTGGCCCTGTCGCAGCACAGCCGCAACCTGCTGCTGGTCGAGCGCCGCATCAGCGATGATGCGCTGGTGCGCCAGCGCGCGCGTATCCGCCCGATCGCCAGCCCTGAAGGCGCCTGCTGCGTGGAGCGGTTGATGGAGCCGTACCCATCGATGCTGGAGCGCCAACTGGCGCGGATGCACGAGCGCCGCGTCTGAGATTTAGGGGTTACGCGATCCCTGTAGGAGCGGCCTTGTGTCGCGAAAGGGCTGCAAAGCAGCCCCTGGGATTTCAGATGGAGCGAAGATCCTGGGGGCGCTTCGCCC